>CAZNFQ010000168.1:0-3450 GCA_964571965.1 uncultured bacterium
GCCTCTTTGAAACACACGAGATAACAGCCCTGATGGAAAAAGCCGGGCTTTCGGTAACTTACCATGCTGAGGGTCTCACTGGAAGAGGTCTTTTCGTGTGCAGGAAGATGGAATAGTACGATAAAGCTCTATCAGTTGGCCATGAACAGGTTGTTTAAGTTATTATCAGCTGACAGCAACACCGATCTTACTCCAGGGGGGTACGCCATATGCATTCTATTAAATTTGCAGGTTTTCTTACTGCTCTGCTGATCATTGAGGCTTCCGCAGCAGCCGACGAAGGACTTTCTACCGCAGCCACATGGCAGTCTCCTCCCCGGGAGATACTGGACGTTCTATATGCACCGCAGCTCCCCTGGGTCTGGGCCGCACCAACGGGAGAATACCTGCTGCTGGCGGATCCTGTTCTTTACCCCCCTCTTTCGGAACTTGCCGCACCCATGCACAAACTGGCGGGTATCCGGGTGAATCCGATACTCAATTTCGTTCATGGGCGTCATGGGGGAACCTCTCCCCGATTGATGCAGGTTGATGGTGGAGGAAACACTCCCCTGGATCTGCCGGAAGACTTCGAAGTACTGGATGTGAAGTTTACAGCCGACGGGGGACATTTCGCCCTTGTGGTGAGCCAGCTGGACCATATTGGTCTTTGGGTGGGCTCCCGGGCAGGAGACCTCGCCGAAATAGAGGGTATTGCGTTGAATCCCCTTATGGGTGATGCTGTAAGCTGGCTGCCTGATCAGGAAAATCTTCTCGTACTGAAAATCCCGGATCGCGGAGATGTGCCTGAACCCCCTGTCATACCAGTGGGACCTGATATCGCAGAGGGAGCAGGAGCTTCTGCCCGGTCTACCTATGAAGCCCGTGATCTTCTGCAATCGGCCTATGATGACCTGCTGTTCGATTACTACTGCATCTCCGAACCGGCAATCATTGATCCAGTCAGCGGAGATATTAATGAAATAGGAGTTCCAGCTTATTACTACAATGTTGAGTTCTCCCCTGACGGTGAATACATACTTGCAGAGCGTCTGACGGGACCATGGTCCCATGAAGTGGCCTGGTGGAGATTCGCAAGGGAAATAGAGGTTTGGGACAGGGAAGGTGATTTCGTTTCAACCGTTGCATCTCTCCCCCTGGCTGATGAAGTACCGGTCCATGGTGTGCCCACGGGGGCAAGGAATGTGATCTGGCGTTCCACAGCACCCCATGAGCTTTTCTGGGTAGAGGCTCTGGACGGCGGTGATCCGGCGGCAGAGGTACCCTGCCGTGATCGTCTGATGAGGCTCACTGAGCCATGGGGCGGTGAACCTGAGGAAATCTTTCTGGCAGAGCATCGAATTCTTCCCTGGCAGATGGCCTGGGGAGAACAGGGTGGAACCCTCATGCTGCCACAGTACGAACGGATGCGCAGGTGGCTTTACGTATGGCTTATCGATGTGGATTCTGGAACGGCACGTCTATGGTATGACCTTGATCAGGACGATGAGTATAAAGACCCCGGTTATCCGGTAATGCGCCAGCTGGCAAACGGCAGGAATGTAATGCGTCAGAACGGTGAATCTGTTTTCTTTACAGGTAACGGTGCCGCTGAAGGTGGCGACCGTCCCTTCCTGGACCTGCGAAACCTGAACACAGGTGAAACAGAACGTCTGTTCCGCTGCGAACCTGACCGCTTCGAGTTTTTCAAGGCCTTTGCAGGGGGTGATGACCGGTTCCTGATGCGCTCGGAATCCAATACGGATGTTCCCAATTACTACCTGGCTACCCTGGGTGATACCGTTGAAGCAGAGGCTGGCGAGGCCACACGGGTCGTTACCCGTATACCTGTTACATCATTCGAAGACCCCACCCCTCAGCTCCGTGATATAGACGAGCAGATAGTGCACTACCAGCGTGAGGATGGGGTACCTTTGAGCTTCCATCTGTATCTGCCACCGGGCTATCAGGAGGGTACACCTCTGCCTGCCGTGGTTGAAGCATATCCCCTGGAGTATTCCAGTGCTGCCACAGCAGGTCAGGTAAGGGGATCGGAAAACCGCTTCATGCGAATCTTCAGTTCATCGACTCTATTCTTTCTGCTCCGGGGCTACGCGGTGATGGGCCGAACATCAATGCCCATGATAGGTGATCCGGAGACCACATATGACACCTTCGTACCCCAGCTTGTGGCAGATGCGGAGGCTGCAGTGGCAAAAGCTGTTGAGATGGGAATTGCAGATCCCGAAAGAATCGGTGTCATAGGACACAGCCATGGTGCGCTGATGGTTGCCAACCTTCTTGCGCACACGGATCTGTTCGCAGCAGGGATAGCACGCAGCGGCTCATACAACAAAACCAATCAGCCCTTCGGTTTCCAGGCGGAACGGCGTTCACTCTTCGAAGCAAGGGATGTGTACATACAGTTGTCACCCCTCTTTTTCGCGGATCAGGTTAACGAACCTCTCCTGATAATCCACGGAGAAGACGATTCCAATCCCGGAACCCGCCCCTATCAGTCTGAGGTGTTTTTCGAGGCAGTGAGGAGTTCGGGAGGGACAACCCGGCTGGTGATGCTGCCCTTCGAGGATCACGGCTACCGGGCAGGAGAGAGCGTTGAGCACGTGCTGTGGGAAGAGCTCAGGTGGTTCGATCTCTATTTAAAGGGAACTGGTACTCGGTAACAGAAGTGCAATGAATCTCACTGGGGTGTTTTCTGTTGAGTACGGTTACACCGTGATATGGATGGGTTCCTTCAGGATGGTGAATGGAGAGGTGATAATTGCTGAGAATAGTGAAAATCATGGGACTGCCCCTGCTGGGAATTGCCATAATTATTGCAGGTTTTATTTACGATGCTTGCTTCGCTGGAATACCCTACCAGGATCCCACTCCCGAGCTGCAGGCCAGCTGGGAGTTTAACAGGTCCGTGGCGGAAACGTTTTACTCAGTGGGCGGCATAGTTCTACTGCTGGGGCTTCTGGCAGCACCTTTCATTGCAAGGGCAAGCCGCAGGAAAATCAGCCCTGAGTAACAGCTACTTCATGGGCAGCTTCATGCCCTTCGAGAGCAGTTCACAGGCTTCCCTTGCTCTTTTCCGCCTTGTTTCAGGGCGCTTGGCGTCGCCGACCCAGCCCATGTAGTGCTTTCTGTAAGTGGGGGCCAGCTCCGAAAAGAATAGGGCCGCTTCGGGGTTATTGTCCAGCTCATCCTCCAGCTCATCGGGCATTTCTATCTGCTTTGGGGTCTGGTACCAGGTACCGTTCTCCCTGGCAGCTCTGACCGCATCCATTCCAGCTTCGGTGATCCTGCCTTCCCTGATCATTTCCAGGGCCCGTTCCCTGTTAAGGGGCGACCAGGGACTTTTGCCCAGCCTCGGGCTGAATCTTCTTGCGTATCTGTCTTCATCAACGGGTTTTATCAGGCCGTCTATCCAACCGAAGCAGATGGCTTCTGACACTGCTTCATCGT
>CAZNFQ010000169.1:0-3438 GCA_964571965.1 uncultured bacterium
CATCGGAGTGGAGGTAGCAGAAAACCTGGCAGAGGCCGGAGTGGAAACCACTCTTGTTGAAATGCAGAGAACAATTCTACCTCCATTGGATGATGAAATGACGGTACCCCTTGAAAAAGCTCTGGTCCAGGGCGGGGTTAACCTGCGCACTTCAAGTGCAGTGAAGGCTTTCAGAAGGGAACCGGAAGGGCTTGTTGTGGAGCTGGACACCGGCGAAGAAATTTCCGTGGACTTCGTCATCATGTCAGTTGGGGTCAGACCAAACGGAAACCTTGCCGCGGGAACCGGCATTGAAGTGACGAAAAGGGGATCCTTCGTGGTTAACCAGCAAATGGAAACCACAGTAAAAGACATTTATGCAGTGGGAGATGCCGTTCAGGTAACTGATCCCGTTACAGGTAATCTTGTCAGCATACCCCTTGCAGGACCCGCCAACCGGCAAGGCAGAATTGCAGCTGAGAATGCCCTTGGGGGCAATTCAGCCTACAGGGGTACCTATGGGACTTCCATAGTGAAGGTTTTCCACCTTGCCGCAGGAAGCACCGGAGCCAACGAGAGAACCCTTCTTGAAAATGGGATAGAATACAGAAAACTCTACATACATCCTGTCAGTCATGCATCTTACTTCCCGGGTGGAGCTAAAATGACAGTCAAGCTCCTCTTCGCCCCGGATGGAAAGATTCTGGGCATGCAGGCCGTGGGCGAGGACGGCATCGACAAAAGGATCGACGTTGTTGCCACAGCCCTGAGAAACGGCCTGACCGTGTACGATCTTCAGGAGTTGGAACTGAGCTATGCTCCCCCGTTCGGGAACGCAAAGGACGCTGTGAACTTTGCAGGTTTCGTGGCGGTCAATATTCTGTCTGGACTTACTGTACAGGTATACCCTGACGAAATACCTGAAGACGCATTTCTTCTTGACTTAAGGGACGAGGAGGAAACTGTCTTCGGTTCAATACCTGGGAGCAAGCTCATACCTCTGGGTGAACTGAGAGAGCGCCTTGATGAACTCCCGAGGGACAGGAAAATAGTGATTTACTGCGCTGTTGGCATACGTGGTTATGCCGGAGAAAGAATACTCAGACAAAAAGGTTTCCAGGCTGTTAATCTTTCAGGGGGTTTTGCTTCCTGGAGTCTTTTCCAGAGAATCGGAAAGTACAGGAACGCAGACGAAACGCCTGTCATGCAGGCAAGAACACCATCCGCACCCTGTGAGCCCTGCAAATGCTTGGATGCAAACGGACTTCAGTGTCCCGGACCCATAGTGAGGGTCACAAGAGCCATGAAAGAATTGAAGCCTGATGAAACCCTGAGAGTTACCGCAACTGACAGGGGTTTTGCAAGTGATCTTCCTGCATGGTGTACATCCACCGGAAATGAGCTGCTCTCCATAGAAGAAAAGAAGGGGATTTATAATGCGCTGGTGAGGAAGGGCAGGGGAAATCCCGCAGCCGGGAAACCCGGCAGGGGGAAAAGCACTGCCATCGTTCTTTTCAGTAATGACATGGACAAAGCTATGGCTGCAATGATAATGGCCACCGGTTACGCATCTCTCGGACATCAGGTAACCGTTTTCAGTACCTTCTGGGGCCTCAGTGCTTTCAGGAACGAAAACAGCAAACCGCGCGGTAAAGACTTGATATCGAAGATGTTCGGCATGATGCTTCCAAGAAGCGCCGAAAGGCTTGCTCTCTCCAAAATGAACATGATGGGTGCCGGCACTGCTATGATGAAGCACGTTATGAAGCAGAAGAATGTTGATACCCTCCCTGAGCTTATTGCCCAGGCAAGAGAAATGGGGGTGCGTTTCGTCGCATGCGAAATGTGCATGAACATAATGGGACTGCAGAAGGAAGAACTGATGGATGGAATAGATGTGGCCGGTGTTGCAGAGTTTGCTTCCATCAGCGAAAATGCTGATGCCACGCTCTTCATATAGGAACGGCCAGCGCCGGCATCTTGCTGATTCGCTTCCATGGGCGTATGGTCTCTCTCGAAGAAATATTGGCAATTCAGAACCGTTGCAGTACTGAAAACTTGTTATGTGCAGAAGGGACAGGTCACCATATGTGTGCTGCCGATACCTGCCTCAGGAAATGGCAGGAAATCCTGCGGCTTCAGGATTGGGACATAGAGATTGTAATTGTGGTTAAGCCCTGGCGAAAATCTGGTGATGTGAAGATCGACATGGATAACCGGATGGCTGCTGTGATGATCCATGAGTCAGTTCCTGAAGAGCATATTGAAGAGGTGGTGCTTCATGAGCTTCTTCATCTTAAGCTCTTCGGCATGGACCAGCTGGTAGAGTATGCAATAGAACTCATCTACGGCGGTGACACCGGAACCATGGATCCAAAAAAGGAATTCGCCACAGGAGCATTCATGATGGAGCTTGAATCCACGGTTGAAGACCTTACAAAATCCCTTCTCACAGCATCCGACGGCAGAAAGAAGTTCTGGAACAAACGGGTGGACAAACTGGTTAAAGAGGAGCTCGGCGGTTGATAAAGAGCTCTGATAAAGTCAATGTTCTCTGCGTTCCATGCTGGTACCCCGATCCTTCGGGAACGCCTCCCCGGAAGGGTATTCAAATCAGGGAACATACAAAGGCTGCTCACCTTTACGAAAATATCAACCTCATCGTTCTCCGCAATCGGGCTAAAGGATCTCGCAATCCGGGAATTAGGCGCTATTCCAGCGGAGGTGTGGGTATCATTGATATAATGCCCCCTTCCACAGGCTCGGTAACATTCAATTTGCTGTCTAAAACGCTTCTCTGGCACAGAGGCTTGGCTATTGCCCTGAAGACCTGGGGAAAACCTGACGTAATTCACGCACAGGACTTTTCTTCTTTCCATGCGGTTAGGTCAGCCTGTGCCCTGGGAATCCCATCGGTTGTGAGTCAATACTGGTCCGGGTTCCATGACAGGCTGGCGGAAAAATCCACACAACGCAAAACCAGAAGGGCATTCAACAGGGCCAAAGTAATCCTTTCTTCGTCTGTCGTGGGCAAAAGGGACTTAAGACAGTATGGAATACGTGGAGATATCAGATGGATCCCCAGCTCCATAAACACCAGATTATTCACCTCAACCACCGGGAATAACAGAAACCGTGATCTCTTTCACTTCTCGAATTTCAGTCAGAATGAAAGGGTCTCGGATATTATCGAGGCCTTCAGCAGAATTCAGCATTTGTATCCCGGGTCAGTTCTGCATCTGGCGGGAGAAGGGGGCTGGAAGCACGAACTCGTTGAAACTGCTTCAAGAAAGCTGAAATCGGGTTCTTACTCCTTTCCCGGGTTCCTCACTGCAGAAGACAGGGCTGAAATGCTTAGAACCTGCTGCGGATTCGTCTATCCATCCGTTAACAACTTTCATTCAGTGGATCTTATTGAAGCGATGGCATGCAGATGCCCCAGCATAGCAACAGAACACT
>CAZNFQ010000170.1:0-3398 GCA_964571965.1 uncultured bacterium
GTAACTGAACCTATGGCATCAAGGACCGGTACACCCGGTTCATGGGGATCGTAGGGGCACCCGGCGAGACACGCCGATACAAGATAACTCCTGAGATTCCTACGTGAAAGCTTCACCACCTCCGTTGCAGATGGCCAGAAGCCGGCGAATGATGCCCCGGTTTCATGGTTCCAGCTCATTGCTCCGTAAAGACCGTAGGAATGGTCCCGGGTATTGCCGCAGGCATAATAGAACTGAGCTGAAGGATAGTGATCCTCACCTGTACCCCAGAGAACCATCATATCACCCTGGGTCTGATACTGAGCCGCATGGGTGGTGGGATCGTCAGTCCAGCCCCACGGGTAGATAAGAGCATTGGCGTATGCATGCGTGGAGTGCATCTGGGCAGGCTCGTGGGTCTGCCAGAATGTATCGATATTCGATGATTCAGGCTCCGAAAGAGGGGCTGTTCCCCTGTAGGTTTCCGAGGAGGGATCTCCGCTGGAACCTGCGCCGCCCCAGGCCACGGACCAGTTCCTGTTCAGGTCAATACCGTTCCCTCCGCCGGAGAGGTTGCGATTCTTCCTGTGCATTCCGCCTCCCCCGGGGGAAATGGTTTCGTTGTAAACCCAGCCGTCTACATTGTTGCAGGGAAGACACCATATCTCGCGGTTCTCCAGGAGCCAGGTGGCCTGGTATCCGCAGTATCCGTTCCTCTGGTAATTATTGCACAGCCACATCATCCAGTAGCGGATATTACGCATTGAAGCGCCTTCACGGGCATGAATAAGGCCGTCGTACCAGGCGTTGGCCATTGAGGGGTCATCCGCGTTGAAGCTGTTGTTAACTGACAGCTTGACAACTCTCTGGGGCCGCCCTTCATAGGTATCCCCTATGGACTCTACGGATGTGATGGAAGGATTCGCCGCTACCAGGGAATCTATCCAGCTGTCTATTTCATCCCATGTGTAGAAACCGCCCATGGAACGGCTGGTACCGTTCAATGCCCTGTAATAGCCTTCCATGTCCGCGATTCTCGTTTCAGCAAAGAGGCCGTTTTCCAGAAGCAGAGACCTTTCGTAAGGTCCGGCAACAAAGTCCACGGACCCGTCCCTGTAAATCTGAACCACATCGAAACCCAGCCTTGCAAAAAGCTCCTGCTGGGAATCGGATGCAGGGCTGAAATTCATCAGCGAATAAATCTCTCCTGCAAACACAAGAGCAGGAACCGCAATCAGTAAGATAAGATATTTCAATGTATGCCTCCTGAAAAAGAAAATACGGGGTAATGTATGTTTTATACATAATATGCAAAACAGAAGCAATCGGATAAGCCGCGGGAACCGTTTTTTTGTATCTTTCCCAAATCGGAAACAGACAAAAACGATCCGGAGGAAACCATGAAAACCTTCAAGGAACAGATAAGGCAGGGAATTCCAGGTGAGATCCCGCCTATGCCGAAGTCGGAAGAGAACGTGAACAGAGCCCCGGCCAGACCGGATATCCTGACTGAGAACGAGAAGAAACTTGCCCTTAAGAATGCTCTCAGGTACTTCCCGAAGGAATGGCACGAAACCCTCGCCCCTGAGTTCGCGGAAGAGCTGAAGAGAACAGGCAGGATTTATATGTACAGGTTCAGGCCCACCTATGAGATGAGGGCCAGAGCCATTGAAGAATACCCTGCTGAAACACCCCAGGCCGCCGCTATCATGCTTATGATACAGAACAACCTGGACAAAGCGGTTGCACAGCATCCGGAAGAGCTGATAACCTACGGCGGAAACGGTACCGTCTTCCAGAACTGGGCCCAGTATCTGCTCACCATGAAGTACCTTTCGGAAATCACCGAAGAGCAGACACTTGTTCTCTACTCGGGACACCCCCTTGGTCTCTTTCCCTCACACAGGGACGCTCCCAGGGTAGTGGTTACGAACGGCATGGTGATTCCCAACTATTCAAGCCAGAACGACTACACGAAAATGGCTGCTCTCGGAGTGACCAGTTACGGCCAGATGACCGCAGGCAGCTTTATGTACATAGGCCCCCAGGGTATCGTCCATGGTACCACCATCACCCTTCTCAATGCCGGAAGAAAATATCTGAAAACCGGCGAGGATGGCCTTGCAGGAAAGGTTTTCGTCACGAGCGGACTGGGAGGCATGAGCGGTGCCCAGGCAAAAGCCGCTGTTATTGCCGGTGCAGTAGGAGTTGTAGCAGAGGTAAACCCCAGGGCTCTCAATACAAGATATGAACAGGGCTGGCTTCAGGAGGTGGAAGAAGACCTGGACAGAACCGTGGCAAGGATAAGAAGGGCCAAAAAGGAAGGCAAACCCCTTTCCCTTGGTTTCCTTGGCAACATCGTCGATCTATGGGAAAAACTGGTGGAGGAAAACGTTCAGATCGAACTGGGCAGCGACCAGACAAGCCTTCACAATCCCTGGATGGGGGGTTACTATCCTGCGGGACTCACCCTCGAAGAGAGCAACAGGATGATGGTGGAGGAACCTGAAAAGTTCAAAGAAAAAGTCAGGGAATCCCTAAGAAGGCACGTAAAGGCAGTTAACACCATGTGTCAGCGCGGAATGCACTTCTGGGACTACGGCAATGCATTCCTCCTCGAAGCATCCAGGGCTGGCGCCGAAGGGATAGTCAAAGAAGACGGAACCTTCGCCTACCCATCCTATGTGGAAGACATCATGGGCCCCGTGTGCTTCGATTACGGTTTCGGCCCCTTCAGATGGGTCTGCACATCGGGTAATCCCGATGACCTGAGAAAAACCGACAGGATAGCCGCAATGGTTCTTGAGGAAATGGCCGGAGAGGCCGCCGATGAAAACAGGCAGCAGCTTCTGGACAACCTGCGGTGGATCCGCCATGCCGAGGAAAACCGCATGGTGGTAGGCTCCCAGGCAAGGATACTCTACACCGACTGGGCTGGAAGAATGGCAATAGCCGCCGAATTCAACAGAGCGGTTTCAGAGGGACGTATCTCCGCTCCCATAGTCCTTGGACGAGACCATCACGATGTATCCGGAACGGACAGTCCCTACAGGGAAACCGCCAACATAAGGGACGGCTCCATGTTCACCGCGGACATGGCAATTCAGAACGTGATTGGCGACTCCTTCAGAGGAGCCACCTGGGTAAGCATACACAACGGCGGCGGAGTGGGCTGGGGCGAGGTCATCAACGGAGGGTTCGGAATGCTCCTCGACGGTTCACAGGATGCTGGAAGAAGAGCAAAATCCATGTTGAGCTGGGATGTGGGCAACGGTCTTGCAAGAAGAAGCTGGGCGAGGAACGACGGGGCAATATGGGCTATCAAGCAGGCAATGCATGCTGAGCCTCTGATGAAGGTAACCATCCCTGAAATTGCAGACGAAGAAGTTCTGAACCAGTTCGGTTAACAGGATGTGAAG
>CAZNFQ010000171.1:0-3336 GCA_964571965.1 uncultured bacterium
CCAGGAATCTTAAGGGAGACCCGGTTGAAATTGCCGTGGAGGAAGCAGCGGATCTCGTGGTGGTGGGTCCTGAAGCTCCCCTGGTGGACGGTATAGCCGGTGAGCTTTCTGAAAAGGGGATCCCCTGTTTCGGTCCTTCGGAGAAATGCGCCATGCTTGAAGGCAGCAAGTGGTTCGCCAAGGAAATAATGGAGTCCGCCGGCGTTCCCACAGCCCATGGAAGAAGGTTCACGGACCAGGTATCCGCCGTGGACTACATAGGGGAAATTCCTGAGAATTATGTGATCAAAGCCGATGGCCTTGCGGCGGGTAAAGGGGTTTTCCTTCCTGAAACGAAAAGGGAATCCGACGAAATCATAAGAGATCTGTTCGCAGGTTCACTGGGGAGCGCCGGTGCTTCCGTTGTTGTGGAACAGAGGCTTAAGGGCAGGGAGGTAAGCGTTCTGGCCGTGTGCAATGGAACAGATGCGGTCGTTCTGCCTCCCAGCCGTGACCATAAACGCGCCTTCGACGGCGACAGGGGTCCCAACACAGGCGGAATGGGGGCCATATGTCCGCCGCCTGACGTTCCCGAGGAATTCGGAGAAGACATCAGGCAGAGGGTCATTCTTCCGGTTCTGAAGGAACTGAAAGCAAGGGATCTGGAATTCAGGGGTGTTCTTTACGCAGGTCTCATGGTAACCGAATTCGGCCCCATGGTTCTGGAGTTCAACGTCAGGTTCGGTGATCCTGAAACCCAGGCGGTCCTTCCCATGATACGATCCGATGTGGCGGCGCTTTTCATGGCGGCGGCAAGGGGAGAGAAACTGGAACCGGTGGAGACCGAGCAGGGGGCGTCCTGCTGCGTTGTTCTTGCTTCAGGAGGATACCCGGGAAGTTACGCGAAGGGCCTTCCAATAACTGGCACTGAATCCGCGGACTGCCTGGTGTTTCACGCCGGGACCGCAGTAAAGGACGGTATGCTGGTTACTTCAGGAGGCCGGGTGCTGGGAGTGACGGCTCTGGCTGAAGATCTGGATGGAGCTATCGAAAAAGCTTATGTGAACGCGGATAAGATAAAATTCGAAGGAAAACACAACAGGAAAGATATAGGGAGGACTCTATGAAACCGCTGGTGGGAATACTTATGGGCAGCGAGAGCGACAGAGAGACAATGAACCGCACCGAGGAGATACTCAAGAGCCTTGACGTACCTTATGAAGTTAATGTGATGAGTGCCCACAGGAATCCGGAGAAGGTCAAGGTGTACGCCCAGACAGCCTCTGAGAGGGGTCTTAAGGCCATTATAGCAGGCGCCGGTCTTGCGGCTCATCTTGCAGGGGCAGTGGCGGCCAATACCCTCCTGCCTGTAATAGGAGTTCCCATAGACGGAGGGCCCCTCAACGGTTTCGATGCCCTTCTTTCAACCGTAATGATGCCCAAGGGGATCCCGGTGGCAACGGTGGCCATAGGAAGCCATGGCGCCAGGAACGCCGCTTATCTGGCCGCTGAGATAATAGCCCTGGAGAATACAGAGGTGAGGGCTTCTCTGGAAAAGGCCCGTGGCTGGTAAAATTCTCGAACCCTGCGAGGAGACCGTTAAAGCGGTCTCCTCCATTCTTATAGCAGGGGGTATGGTTGTCTACCCCTCGGACACTGTGTACGGCATTCTTGCGGATGCCTGCTCCGTGGAAGCCTGTCTGAGGCTGGCTGTGCTGAAGGGATATAAAACGCACAGGCCCTTCATCGTTCTGGTGCAGAACATGGATGAAGCTCTTTCCCTTACGGTTAAAAAGAGCGCCCTGGTCAGCATGGAAAATTACTGGCCGGGTCCTGTTACACTTGTTCTTCCCGCTTCCCACGATGCCCCTCAATGGCTGATCGGACCTGAAGGTGGAATAGCCCTCAGGGTTCCGGCTGATCCTTTTTCGCAGGCCATTCTGGAAGAAACCTCCATGAAACTGGTATCCACCAGCGCCAACCTTTCAGGCGGCAGCAACCCCCTTGACCTTTCCATGGTACCTGAATCGATCCTGGAAGCCGCGGAGGCTGCAGTTGACGGCGGTCAACTCAAGGGCATGAAACCCTCCAGGGTAATAGACCTTACCGGGGATGAACCGAAGATACTCCGGTAATCCTGTCAGTAATAGAGATCCCTTTTGCCGGCGTTTACCTCATCTATCCTCTTCTGGAGCGCTTTTTTCTCTTCACCTTCAGGCATTGCCTCAAGCTCTTTCTTTATCTGCAGAAGGCCCTTTTCCCTTGTCTGAGGCGTGGCGTAGTCGTTCAGGTATTCCAGAAGGGTAAGTATGGCATTAGGGGTGCAGTAGCGTTTGACGAACCCCGGAACGGCGAACTCCATGAAGTGTTCACCTGTTCTGCCGGCCCTGTAGCAGGCGGTGCAGAAGCTTGGCACGTAACCTGCGTCGGCAAGCTCGCCTATTACCTGATCAAGACTTCTGCCGTCGGCCAGAACGAACTGGCTTTTCTTTGCTGATTCGGGATCCTGTGTTGCGTAGGCACCAACACCGATGTCGGATCCCGCATCGATCTGGCTCACGCCAAAGGCAAGAACTTCATTTCTCAGTTCCACGGACTCCCGACATGTGAGTATGAGGCCGGTGTAAGGCACCGCCAGCCGGAGTATGGCAACAAGCTTCTTGAAATCCTCATCGCTTACCTCGTGGGGTATGTTGTGGGTAAGATCACTACCAAGGGCCGGTTCTATCCTGGGGAAAGAAATGGTATGGGGACCCACTCCGAAGGTGTTTTCCAGGTGGATCGTGTGGTAGAGAAGGGCCATTACCTCGAATTCCCACTTGTAGAGACCCAGAAGAGCTCCTATTCCCACATCGTCTATCCCTGCCCTGAATGCCCTGTCCAGACCATAGAGCCTCCACAGGAAGTTGCTTTTGGGTCCCCTGGGGTGAACGTTTTTGTAGGTTGGCTCGTGGTAGGACTCCATGAATATCTGGTAGGTTCCTATGCCGGCGCTTTTTACCAGCCTGTAGCCTTCTTCGTCCAGAGGGGCGGCGTTGATGTTCACCCTGCGTATTTCCCCCTGCCCCCTTTTTACGGAGTAGACCTTCTTCACAGTATCGTGCAGGAACCGGGCATCGTATCTTGTATGTTCACCGTACACCAGGATAAGTCTTTTGTGTCCTCTGTCCTCCAGGACTTCTATCTCCTTCTGGAGTTCGTCCATGGTCAGTGTTTTCCTGAGGGTTTCGGTATTCGAGCACCTGAAGCCGCAGTAGGTGCAGTCGTTGACGCAGTCGTTTCCTATGTAAAGCGGAGCGAACAGCACTATCCTGTTGCCGTAGACCTTCGTCTTCAGATCCCTGGCTCCCTGTTTTA
>CAZNFQ010000172.1:0-3307 GCA_964571965.1 uncultured bacterium
CCTACTTATGTGAGAACCTTACAGGCTCGGGGGACAGCTGGAACTCCACTCAGATAATGCAGAACTCCGTTGACGCGGCTTCATGCATTCTTGCGGATCTGGACAGCGACGGCGACCTCGACGCAATTCTATCACAGAAAACCGAAGACCTTTCTATTCTCTTCACCAACAACGGACAGTCTCCTGAAAACTGGTTCAGAACGAACATGTACACAAGCAATCCCATGGGGTTCGCCGTTCTTGATTCAGATGAAGACGGGTTTCCTGAAGCAGCCTGTCTTACCGATGGCGAAGTCAGGCTTCTTTCAGCAAGGCCGGGTACATTCCAGACCATGGGCAGCCTCACCTCCTCGATTGCATGCATGCCCGCAGGAACCGATGTAATGTGGGGAAACATTCTCTGGCACAGCTGGACTCCGGCTGGAACCTCTGTTTCATTTCAGCTCAGGGCTTCTGAGGATCCGGAAAACATGGGAGAATGGTCCCAGATAATAACCGAACCCGGTACGTACATTGGCGGGTTCATGCCGGAAGAAGCCTGGTTCATCCAGTACAGGGTCTTTCTCTCTTCAGACGATCCGGATACATCGCCCTATCTGTATTCCATAGAGATCGAGGGGTGGAATCCGGGAGGAATGGAGGAGAGCTCCTCTCTCCCGGCTGTCTCAGCAGGCCTTTGCATAGGCGAAAATCCATCAACGGGAAATCCTGCGATCTCAGTACTGCCCCTGGAAAACTGCCGGGAAGTTCTTCTGATTTTCGATATCACCGGTAGAGAGGTCTACAGGGATGAAATCGCCCCCTCTTCCGAAACGGTTGAAATAGAATTGCCTGATCTGCCCTCCGGAACTTACACGGCAGTTCTAAGATCTCGAATGGGCGTGGACTCAAGAAAATTCTGCATCATCAGATAACGCTCATGGTTTCCTGATCGTCCGGTGTGATCACCATAAGCATGCGCTGTGATGCGCTGGTGATCGAGATGGCATAATCCCAATTGGTTGCATAGGCTTTGAAGCTTCCAAGTTTCTTGTTCCTGAACCCGCCAGTGTAACCGAACAGCCCTCCGTTACCGGCTGTTTTTATGAGGCCCTCCTTTATCTCAGGTTCTCTTTTGAATACAGCATCAGGGGGAAGCATTATCTTCGTGTCCCAGAAGGGCCGGTGAACCGTAAGAACATCGTTCATAAGGGTGTAGCCTTTAACCGAGAAGAGCCAGGTAACAAGAAGAACCAGAGGCATAAGGATAGCTCCGTAGACTGGCATTTCCGGAATAAGGGGGAACGCAGCCGCCATGAAAACGATCAGTACGGTTACCCATTTGGCGGTTCTGTCCAGGGGTGCAGCTGTAAAATTACCTGAAATCATAGTGTTTCCTTATGGGCTCTGTTATTCTCCACCTGCATTTCATTCCCCTGGGGAAAGTTACCAGATCTCCCGGTTTTATGGTTACAGAAGGGCCTTTTTCCGGGCTGATCACAGCTTCTCCTTCGAGGATGAAACAGATCTCTTCCATATCGTACTCCCATGGAAACTCCGAAATATCCTTCTCCCAGATGGGCCAGCTGCGCACTCCCAATTCCGCCAGTCTTTTTTCTTCAGGTCTTTCAACGCGAATCACGGTGCCCTCCCTTCGGTTCTTTGAAGTATTATACCAACCTGCAGAGAATCATGGAAAGGCGGTACTCATGAAGGTCAGAACAAGACTTGCTCCCTCACCCACAGGTGATCCCCATGTGGGAACGGCT
Source organism: uncultured bacterium (assembly GCA_964571965.1). Lineage (GTDB taxonomy): Bacteria > Fermentibacterota > Fermentibacteria > Fermentibacterales > JCC-6 > Sabulitectum. Next base: position 1,749 of record CAZNFQ010000172.1, read on the forward strand.
TATCAGGCCCTTTTTGGATTTGTCTGGGCAAAGGTCAATGGAGGGGAGTTCGTTCTTCGTATAGAAGATACAGACAGAGAACGTTCCACAGACGCTTCCGAGAAGGCTATTCTAGAGAGCCTTAAGTGGATAGGGCTGCTATGGGATGAAGGACCGGATGTGGGAGGACCCTTCGGCCCCTACAGGCAGAGCGACAGACTGGACATTTATCGTTCCCACATCGATATGCTCATTGAAAAGGGGCATGCCTACCCCTGCTTCTGCTCCAAGGAACGACTGGACGAGGTCAGGAAAAAGCTTGTGGAGGAGAAAGCTGCAAACAGGGGTTATGACCGTCACTGCAGAGACATGGATCCTTCAGAGGCAAAAAGAAGGATCGCCGCAGGCGAGGAATACGTTGTACGGATGAAGGTACCCCTTGAGGGCGAATGCTCCTTTACAGACCTTCTTCGAGGTGAGATAAAGAAGGACTGGGCATCCATAGATGACCAGGTGATAATGAAAGCCGACGGATTTCCCACATATCACCTTGCTGTTGTGGTAGACGATCATCTCATGGAGATCTCCCACATAATAAGGGGAGAAGAGTGGATCAACTCGGTTCCCAAACATGTGCTTCTCTATGAGTTCTTCGGCTGGGAACCCCCTGTGTTCTGTCACCTTCCCCTTCTCCGAAACCCAGACAAATCAAAATTGTCAAAAAGAAAAAATCCCACCTCCATCAATTATTACAGACGGGCAGGTTACCTTCCCGAGGCCATGCTCAACTATCTTGGAATGATGGGCTGGCACATGCCGGATGACACCGAAAAGTTTACGATCTCCGAAATGATGGACAACTTCAAACTTGAGGATATCGCCCTTGGCGGTCCCGTTTTCGACCGAGCAAAACTCAGGTGGCTGAACGGGAAATACATCAGGGAAAACAACACCCCGGAGGGACTTTCCTTGAAGCTTCAGCAGTGGGCACTGAACCCTGATTACATAAGAAAAGTAACCGAAGTGGTTGCCTCCAGGCTTGAAACCCTTTCTGACTGGGGCTACTTCACCGCAATGTTCTTCAGCGATTCCGTTCCCGTAACGGAAGAACTGCTGCAGATGAAGGACAAAACCCCTGATGAGGTTATTGAGATGATGCAGGTAACCCTGTGGAATCTCGAGGGAATAAGGGACTGGACCAAAGAAGCAGTATCTGAATCTCTAATGAGTACATGTTCTCAGTTCGAGATGAAGATGAAGCATTTCACTTCCCCCCTCTACGGAGCAATATGCGGCAGCAAAATAGCGCCACCCCTCTTCGACAGCATGGAAGTTCTGGGAAGTGATCTTTGCAGAACAAGGATCGCATCCGCAATCGAAGTTCTGGGAGGGCTTTCCGGCAAGAAAATGAAGAAGCTGGAAAAGAAGTACAGGCCTTGACAAAAAAGGCCAACCGGCGAATATTCCGCCCTCGGCGCAATGCTCCCATCGTCTAGCGGCTAGGACGCTGGCCTCTCACGCCGGAAACCGGGGTTCGATTCCCCGTGGGAGCGCCAAGAAATGAAGTACCTCCGATAGGG
>CAZNFQ010000173.1:0-3306 GCA_964571965.1 uncultured bacterium
TCTTGATGACAAGATGACCTGGGCGGAAGCAGTGGCAGGTGCCGATACATGCTCAATCGGGGGATACACCGACTGGAGACTTCCCACCATAAAGGAGCTGTACACATTGATACAGTTCAGCGGTACGGATCCCAGTGGTCCGTCGCCTGTGAACCTGATCCCCTTTATAGACACGGACTATTTCCAGTTCGAATACGGGGACACCCTTTCAGGTGAAAGAATCATCGATGCACAGTACTGGTCTTCCACGGTTTACCAGGGACTCACCATGGGCGGAGACTCAACGGCGTTCGGTGTAAACTTCGCCGACGGAAGGATCAAAGGCTATCCCAGGGATGAGGTGGGTCCTCCGGGAAGATCCTTCCAGATGACATCCTTCGTCCGTTACGTCAGGGGGGAATCATACGGGGCAAATCAGTTTCAGGATAACGGTGACGGAACCGTGATCGACCTCGCCACAGGGCTTATGTGGCAGCAGGCCGATGACGGAGAGACAAGGAACTGGGAAGATGCTTTGTCTTACGCTGAAAACCTGAGCCTTGCCGGGCATGACGACTGGCGGCTTCCCAATGCCCATGAGCTTCTGAGCATAGTGGATTACCAGAGATCCATTCAGTCAACGGGAAGCCCTGCAATCGATCCGGTGTTTTCCTGTACCCAGATAACCGATGAGGGCGGGAACGCCAACTACGGGTTCTACTGGACGGGAACCACCCATGAGGCGGCAGTGCCATACGATTCAGGGGAGTATGCTGTTTATGTGGCTTTCGGAGAGGCTCTGGGCTGGCTCACCACCCCGGATTCCACCTATGTACTCACCGATGTCCATGGAGCAGGTGCCCAGAGAAGCGATCCCAAAACGGGAGATCCGTCACAGTACCCCCATGGACATGGTCCCCAGGGAGATGTGATAAGAATTTACAACTTCGTCCGATGTGTCAGAGATGGAGAAGGTACCGGAATATCTGATCAGGAAGGTAACGGGGGACTGTCGCTTGAATTCTCAGGCGGCAACCCCGCATTCGGGCAGGTTGCCTTTCAGTACTCTTCTTCCCTGTCAGGTCCGCTTTCCCTGGAGATTTATGACACTGCGGGTAGAAGAGTAGCGGACATTGCCTGTTTTCAGCAGGGTTCGATAACTTGGATTCCGGAAAACTCCGGTGTTTACTTTGCAAGGCTTTCTTCCGCGGAAGAGAGCACATCGAGGGAATTCATGGTGTTTCGCTGACCGTTCCCTGTTGACATGGCTATACGAACACATAATCTAGGTAATGTACTTGCTTCATTGAATTCACAGTAGTATTGATCGTTAAAATACGTACTACCATGACTTAGTGTATTAGTGGCTACATAAAAAGCTATTGCCGAAATAAAAATATACACTTATAACTAGCTTAATGTAAGGAGCTATATAGTGAATGGATTAAAACTAATTATTGTTTTTCTACTTTTATATGCATCTAGTTCGGCTGAAAATGAAACAGGTGCTGAAATTGCGCAAAGATGGGAGTTCTTGACTCGTGTCACAGTAACCGGTTACTCGCACAACTCAAACCCAGAGGGTTTCACTACCTACAGCGGTATTGCTCTCGAGGCAGTGATTTCCAGGATTATCAAAGGAGGCATCTCTGCTGAGTTATCCTTCAGGACAGAGTCAAGGGAACTCGACTTCGAAACCGAAACCGGGATGGTGATTCCCCAGGGCTCCATTGAACTGCTTCCCCTGAATCTGCTGTTTCAGTATACACCTGATCTGGACGGACGACTTCATCCCTATGCCGGATTAGGCGTCAGTCTAAATATTCCATGGGAGAAATCAGGAGTCCTTGACAGCCTGGACATCAATACCCATCTGGGTCCTGCAGTGCAGCTCGGTCTGGACGTTGATCTGGATCAGAAGGTTCTGCTCAACTTTGACATTCGATGGAACACCCTCAAACATGAGATCAGGATCGAAGGAGAGAGATTCGCAGATATAGAGATCGATCCACTGACCCTCGGAGCAGGCTTCGGCTTCGCCTTCTGATTCCTCGTGCCGTGAACTATCGGACGAACGAAAATCAAAAGGAATGAAGATGAACCGCGAATCAAGCAAGTCAGCAGAAACGGCAGGGCTCCTATTAGTTATTGCTGGAACATTAATTGTCATGGGGATAATCACAGGAGAAGTGTTCTATCCTGAGGGTTACACTACGAAACACAATGAGATCAGCGATCTGGGAGCCACCAGACCACCGGACAGCGTTATTACTCAGCCAGCTTCCACTATCTTCAACCTTGCAATGATCACCTCGGGTGTGATGATAATCACCGCCATGATTCTGATAGCATCGGTACTGAGAGATCCCCGGATAATTTTACCCTATGGTCTCTTTGGTCTGGGTGTGCTTGGAGTGGGGTTATTCCCGGGAAACATGGTTCCCTGGCATCCCATTTCCTCCACCACCGTTTTCCTGGCTGGAGGAGTATCGGCAATTGCAACCTATCGGATCACCTGCTCTTTTTTCAGGTACTTCAGCCTGTCTCTGGGCTGCGTTTCTCTTCTGGTTTATCTATTCAGCAGGAACTTTATACCAGTTCTTGGCCTGGGAGGAACTGAACGATGGGTAGCTTATCCCATCATTCTCTGGATAATAAGTCTGGGCGGCTATTTCCTGGGGTGTTCAAGTTGCTCGAGGAATTGAATATACCTCTCTTGACAAATCTCTCCGTTCAATATAGTCTGATAGAGATCACTGAAGATCAGTGGTTAGTATTAACATCTCACATCAAACAAGAAGGAGCTTGTTTTGAGTAGGATCTCTTACTGTCTAGTATTATGTCTTCCTTTTCTGTTTCTGAGTGCAGACCAGGCCTTTGCCCGGGATCTCTGGAGTATTGAACTCAGGAGTGGAGCTGCATTCGCGACACAGGAGTTCGGAGAGAATGATCTTGGAACCGGCCTGGGAATAGAGGGAAGAATTTCTTATAGCGTCAAGCCTCATCTGGCAGTCTATGGCGGCTGGGACTGGTTCCACTTCGGGATGGATGAACCAACTTGGGGTTCAGTCTCTGATGTGGAAGAGACTGGTTATGTGTTTGGCCTGTCATTCAAGCACCCGGTCTTCACAGAGGATCTGCATTACTACATAAGAGCCGGTGGAACATTCGATCACATCGAAACAGAGAACGAAGAAGGAGATATCCTCGGCGATTCTGAACATGGTCTTGGATGGGAAGTTGGATCTGGTATGACGTATGATCTTACAGAACATTGGTTCCTCTCTCCGGGGATCCGGTACCGTTCACTGTCAAGAGACATCGAAG
>CAZNFQ010000174.1:0-3269 GCA_964571965.1 uncultured bacterium
CCAGGTGGCCACGCCGTTTATAATGCTTCCATGGGTAGGTTCCGTGGGAAGAGGGCAGTGTATTGAGCAATCACATTCCGTTGCCTCGATAACATACTCAAGACCGCATTCGGGGCAGGTGATCCCGGCCATTCCAAGTTCTTCCAGTGTTGCGGCATAACGGTCGTGTGTCGCGAAGTAGATCACCTGCTGGCTTGCTATGGTTCGCATGTTGGCCCGGCATGCCTGAGCATTACTGTCAATGTTTCCGAGGAGTTCAGGCTCTACGGGGGACACTGTGTTATCGTCGCTATCAGTGCAGGAAAAGGCAATAAGGGCAATCAATATGAAAGCTGTTGCGTAAAAACGGGTCATGATATCCTCCCCTGTTATAATCCATTTGAAGAGTATTTATAAAATGTGTTTTATTGTCAATGTGCGTGTACCGTTGCATTTCTGCTATATTACCCCTGCGGGAGGTACCGGTGGACTATACAGAGGCAATACTGGAAAGCATATCCGACGGGGTGTTTACGGTTGATTCCAGCTGGAGGATAACCTCATTCAACAGGGCCGCCGAGGAGATTACCGGCATACCAAGGTCCGAGGCCATTGGAAAACCCTGCAGCGAGGTCTTCCGTTCTTCCATGTGCGAGGTGGCTTGCGCCCTTCGTGAGTCCATGGCCACAGGGAAGCCCGTTCAATGCAGATCAGGTTACATCGTCGATTCCATGGGTGAGAGAATTCCTGTCAGTGTTTCCACTGCCGTTCTCAGGGATGAGAACGGGAAAGTACTTGGCGGAGCCGAGACCTTCAGGGACCTGAGTGAAGTGGAGAAACTGAAAGACCAGCTTCATAACAGATCAAGCATAGGCCACATGGTGAGCAGAAGCCCTGCAATGCAGAAGCTGTTTCAGCTGATTCCTGCAATTGCCGCATCGCCTTCCACGGTTCTCATACAGGGTGAGACCGGCACGGGAAAAGAGATGCTGGCAAGGGCCATCCACTCTGAGGGTCCAAGGGCTTCGGAGCCTTTTGTTGCAGTTAACTGCGGCGCTCTTCCCGATACACTTCTTGAGTCCGAGCTGTTCGGTTACCGCAGGGGAGCCTTTACAGGGGCCAACTCAGACAGGCAGGGCAGGTTTGCCGCAGCAGGTGAGGGTACCCTTTTCCTGGACGAGATAGGCGAGGTTAGCACCGCCATGCAGGTTAAGCTGCTCCGGGTGCTTCAGGAGAGAACATTCACACCACTGGGGTCCGACACTTCCGTTCCTGTTAAAGCCAGGGTGATCTGCGCCAGCAACAGGGATCTTTCGGAAATGGTGGAGTCTGGAGAGTTCAGAAGTGATCTCTACTACAGAGTCAATGTGGTGAAGCTTGTGATTCCTCCACTGAGGGACAGACCTATGGATATTCCCGAGCTGCTGGAAAACCTTCTGGAAAAGCACTGTACGGCCCAGGGAAAGGACTACTGCGGATTCGACCCTGAGATCCTTCCCGTCCTCATGAGTTACCAGTGGCCGGGGAACATCCGTGAACTGGAGAATCTGGTGGAAAGGGCAATATTGCTCTCTCCCGGCAATAGAATAAATAAGGCCGCCCTTCCCGAAAGCATGGCTCCCCGGAATGGGACCAGGTCTCTGCCCTCCGGTACCATGCGTTCCGCAAAGGAGGAGGCTGAAAGGCAGATGATACTCATGGCCCTTGCCGGGAACGGGAACAACCGCACAGCCGCCGCAGCTGAACTTGGTGTGCACAAGACCACACTTTACCGAAGGATGAAGTCCCTGGGGATTCCCCTGCCTGAAAACGACGGGCGTAGCACTAACGCAACATAACCCCTGGATATCGTAGCAAATTTGCTACAGTAATCATTGTCGCCGAATTTCTCAAGGCGTTGTTAATAAACCATTTAATGCTATTTTGATGCTATGGCACCATTCTTGCATACATAGGTGCTGGAGGTGAACCATGCGAACAGCGGTTACGGTATGGAACGGCAGGATAGCCCCGGTTTTCGATGTGGCAGGCACACTGGTGCTCCTGGACACTGAACAGGGGAAGGAGACAGGCAGGAAGGAACTGTCCATCCCTTCAGGTGCGGGAATGATGCAGCGCGTATCTTTCCTCACCATGAACGGAGTGGATGTTCTTATCTGCGGAGCAGTTTCAAGGCAGGTTCACCGGATGCTGGCATTCGCCGGAATAAAGGTTCATTCCTTTGTTTCAGGGGATGCCCTGGAAGTACTTCAAGCGTTTCTGGAAGGTTCCCTGGAAAACGATGTCTACAGAATGCCGGGATGCGGCATGGGTAGATGCAGGGGAGAAGGCAGAGGCGCAGGACAGAACAGGCGGGGAAGGAACAGAGATTCCTGCCCTGCAGGGAAAAGAGGTGTAACATGCCGGGTGGAGACGGAACAGGACCCTTCGGAACAGGACCCGCACGGGGAGTCTGTATAGGAGCCGGTTTCAGACGCGGTCGCGGTATGGGCCGTGGTGCCGGAATGGGTTTTGGAAGGGGATTTGCAGGAATCTATCCCGCCGATGCCCAGAGCCAGCAGCAGATACTTAAGAACCGTGCTGCTCTTCTGGAACAGGAGCTGGCAGCCCTTAAGAGTCAGCTTGCCGGGGAAGACGGCGAGTAGATACGGTCAATCCACAGTGCAGCCGGCGCCCTTCCGGGCGCCGGCTGGAATAGAAGGAGAATAATGAAAATTGCAGTTGCTTCAACGGGAAAAGACATGAATTCCGCTCTTGACACCAGGTTCGGAAGAGCGGCGGCTTTTCTTGTGTACGATACTGAAACCGAAGAAGTTCAGGCGGTTGACAACAGAATGAATCTGAACGCAGCACAGGGTGCAGGCATTCAGACAGCTCAGAACGTGGCTGCCACTGGCGCTTCCGCTGTAATAGGAGCGAATTTCGGCCCCAAGGCAGTGCAGGTTCTTCAGGCAGCGGGTATCAAAATGTACATTTGCTCAGCTGGAACTGTGGGAGATGCCCTCAAGGAATTCGCCGATGGCAAGCTTGAGGAGGCCAAAGGGGCAAATGTCAGGAGTCACTGGTAATGAAAATAGCAGTTGCATCCGGCAAGGGTGGAACCGGAAAGACCACCGTTGCAGTTGCATTGTCGGTTTCCGCAAGCGGAGCGGTGCAGTACATAGACTGTGACGTGGAGGAGCCCAACGGCTGGATATTCCTGAAGCCTGAGCAAACAGGAAGTGAAACCGTTTATGTCCAGGTTCCCGTTATAGATGAAGAAAAGTGCACCTCATGCGGCAAGTGCGCCA
>CAZNFQ010000175.1:0-3264 GCA_964571965.1 uncultured bacterium
CCAGGTCTTTCATGTTTATTCCGCGAATGGTCCAGTTGCCCCTTCTTCTTACCATGCCGGAAATCCTGAAGAGCTTTTCGAAATCGTGCTTGTCGCTGTCGGCCCAGTAGGCGAGAAGGTCCATGAGTTTGGAGTAGCCTGCCTTTTCCACCAGTTCGCCCAGCCAGGGAGGGTTGTGGGGCATCATCAGCCTGGGATCGGTATCGAAACCATCCACAAGAAGCCCGCACTCTTCGTTGGTGGAGAGGTTGAAAGGTCCTCTGATACTTTCCATTCCTCTGCTTTTCACCCAGTCTTCAGCTGTTTTCAGCAGAAGGGCTGCCAGCTCCGGGTTATTTTCGCACTCGAGAAATCCGAAGAAACCGGTCTTCTCTTTGTGGTATTCGTTGTGGGCATGGTTTACCGCGGCACTTATTCTGCCCACGGTTTTTCCCTCATCATTCTTTGCAATGAAAAACTCAACGTCGGCGTGCTCATGGAAAGGGTGCTTCCTGCTCATAAGAGCTCTCACGTTCATGAGAAGGGGCGGCACCCAGTGAGGGTCGTCTTCGTTAATCCTGTAGGGAAGCATCACGAATTCTTTTCGCTGTTTCCCGGTTTCCACCTTCTCGATTCTGAAGTTCACCCTAACCCCCGATCAGACCGTGACGGCGACCTATTTTTCCGAAGATCTCAAGGGCTCTATCTATCATGTCATCGGTATGGCTTGCCATGTAGCTTGTGCGCAGCATGGCCCCGCCAGGTTCCACCGCAGGAGAAACCACCGGATTGGTGAACACTCCGTTGTCGAACATGTCCTTCCAGAATCTGAAACAGTCAAGGTCATCGCCTATGACTATGGGAACGATGGGAGCAGCGCTGCGGCCAACGTTGTATCCCATTGCGGCAAGTCCGTTCCGGCACCTTTCCGTGGCGTGGTGAACCTTCTCGAGGAGTTCAGGATGTTCCTGCAGGATGTCCAGAGCCGCGATGACCGTTGCCACCGCCGCAGGAGGAAGACTTGCGCTGAAGATATTGGTTCTTGCGTTGTGCTGGAGGTAGCTGATCACATCTTTATGACCTGCGGCGAAGCCCCCGATGCAGGCGAAGGACTTGCTGAAGGTACCCACCATGAGATCCACCCTGTCATGGCAGCCCTGATGCTCGGCGGTGCCCATGCCGGTTTTTCCCATGGCACCTACTCCGTGGGCATCGTCAACCATGAGACGGACCTTGAATTCCTCTGCCAGGTCTGCCAGACCGCAGATGTCCGCAAGGTCACCCTCCATGCTGAATACGCCGTCGGTGATTATCATGCCGGGTTTACCAACGTTTTTCTCAAGGATGTGTCTGAGCTGCTCGAGATCGTTATGACGGTACTTGACCACATTGGCATAGCCCATCCTGGCGCCGTCGATTATTGATGCGTGGTTTTTCCTGTCCAGATAGATGGTGTCTTCCCTGCTGGCCAATGTACCGATGGTTCCCAGGTTGGCCTGAAATCCGGTACTGTAGGTGAGGCACGCCTCTTTCTGAAGAAATTCAGCCAGCCTGGCTTCCAGCTCAAGGTGCAGATCCAGGGTACCGTTGAGGAATCTGCTCCCCGTGCATCCGGTGCCGTACTTCAGAATGGCTTCTCTGGCTTTTTCCATCACATAGGGATTGTCCGTGAGACCCAGATAGTTATTCGAACCCAGCATGATAAGACCATGGCCGGCGATTTCCATCTCGGCACCGACATGGCCCTGAAGGGGAACGAAATAGGGATAAAGACCCATTGCCTTGACCTTGTCGGCCCTGTCGTAATCAAAACACTTCTGAAAGATGTCCATTGAAACCCCGCCGCTGACAGTGTATAAAATTGAAAAATGACCTATGAATCTAATAGCAAACCTTACGAAAACAAACCTGATGCAGCATATTCAACCCTTCAGACAGGAGAATTGATGAAGGTATTTCTAACAGGGGCTTCAGGGTTCGTGGGCCGGCATCTGGCAGACAGACTGATTGATTCCGGACACAGTGTCATTGCTTCTGTCAGGGGCAGCTCTGACAGGTCACAGATTCCCTCTGAGTGTCTTATCACAGTGGTAGACCTTGACCGGGTGGATGACCTGAAAAAACACTTTCAGGGTGTAGACGTGATCTACCATGTGGCGGGAGCGGTAAAGGCCAGAACGTCAGAAGACTTCGACAGGATCAACGCCGGTACAACGGCAGCCATGGTGAAAGCGGCAAATGAGATATGCCCCGACGCCCTTTTCGTGCTGACATCGAGCCAGGCGGCGGCGGGACCCTGCGGCACGGGCCCGGTTACACCCTACGGCAGAAGCAAGGTTCTGGCGGAGCAGGCAGTAACGGGAATGAAAAGGTACATCATAGTAAGACCTCCAGCGGTATTCGGACCGGGAGACAAAGCAACGGAATCTCTTTTTAAATGGGCGGGGCGTGGACTCACAGTATCTACGGGCAGAGAGCCCGGAGCTTTCTGCATGATCTCAGTTCAGGACCTTGCAGACTTCATGGCTTTGCTGGCTAACGGTGATAAAGCTGTGGGAAAAATCCTTCAGCCTTCTTATCCGGAACTGATCACATGGAAGAGGTTCCACAGAGCCCTTGAAAAGGCCTGCAGTCGGAAAATACTCAGGATCAGGGTTCCCGGTTTCATGGTGCACACGGCAGGCTTCCTTGCAGAGATAGCAGCCACCTTCACAGGCTCGTGCCCAATGGTGACACGTGAGAAAGCCCGTGAGCTCTCCGCCCCATCCTGGGTGCTCATGCAGCATGAGGTTGAAGCTGTAACCGGTTGGAAACCCGGGTTAACCCCTGAAGAAACCCTTGCCGAGGCCATCCGTAACTTTGTCAAATAACTTTCTTATTTGTTCCCTACCAATAAGATAAGCCTGGGCTAACTGAAATGATACAGAAGAATGACTTTGCCTTTGTAGGCGGGTTTAGCCTCGTTTTTTATCTCCAGTGTAACACCGAAACCCACCCGTGTGGTTCCCCGAAGATTCCTTATCTCTTCCACGGTCAGTATCAGTCTTACCTGACTGTCCACCTTCACCGCTGTTCCGAATCTGAGATTCTCCACGGCGTAGTTAACGGTCATACTGGAATTTCGTATCTCAATTATCTCGTCGAGGAGTGAAGGCAGCAGGGAAACCGTAAGGAAGCCATGGGCAATGGTAGAACCATAGGGAGTCTCTCTGGCCGCCCTTTCCGCGTCGATATGTATCCACTGATGGTCATCTGTGGCATCGGCGAATGCGCTGATCATTTCCT
>CAZNFQ010000176.1:0-3250 GCA_964571965.1 uncultured bacterium
ATCTGGTCAGTTCAAGGGGTTTTGCCATGGGCTACCTCGGCGGAGGATTACTTCTGGCACTGAACCTTCTGATGATCAGAAAGCCGTCCTTATTCGGTATCCCCGAGGGGAACATGGCTGTCAGGTTAAGCTTCCTCACCGTTTCTGTCTGGTGGGCCGCTTTTTCCGTTCCCCTCTTCCGCAGGGTTCCCCAGGGTGAACCAAAACCCGGAGTCAGTTTTTCCCAGTCTCTCAGAAAGGGTGTTTCCGCGCTGGGAACCACATTCAGGAACCTGCAGCAACACAGAAATGCCATGAAATTCCTTGTTTCTTTCCTGCTGTATAACGATGGGGTGCAGACGGTGATCCTCATGGCAACTGTTTTCGGAAAGGCAGAACTGGGTCTTGAGACATCTGATCTCATTGGTGCCCTTCTGCTCACCCAGTTCATCGGGGTTCCCGGATCCATTCTTTACGGAAGGCTGGCAGTGGCTTTCGGGACGAAGAAGCTGCTCCTCTACGGTATTGCAGGATACACGGCAATTGTGGTCTACGCCTGGAAAATGACCGAATCATGGCAGTTCTGGGTTCTTGCAGGGGCGGTAGGTCTGCTTCAGGGAGGAATTCAGGCCATAAGCCGGTCATTCTATTCCAGACTGATCCCGAAGGATCAGGCATCGGAATACTTTGGCTTCTTCTCCATCTCCTCAAGGTTCGCAAGTATATTCGGTCCCCTTATGTTTGCCCTGATAGGAGACATCACGGGCAGCACCAGAAACTCCATTCTCGCCATCTCCATTCTGTTTGTCTCAGGCGGGATAATACTGCTTACAGTAAAGGAAGAAAAAGTTGCATAGATTGTTCGGGATTCTTGCCCTAGTTGCCTTCGCGGTGGAGGAGGTATTCCACCAGAAGGAAAGGCTCAGGGGTAATCTGTCCCAGGATCCCACAGACGAAGGAAAGCATAACCTTGACGTGTTCGACTACCTTCGTCTTCTCCAGCTGCTTTTCCTGGCGCTCATAATGTCTACTCCCGCGGGAAATCCCGCATTACCCCACGGACAGACTTCCATAATACTCACCGGACTTCAGATCGCCAGGCTTTTCGGACGCAAAATACTTAGTCGATGGTCTGTTCTGGGTGTTCTGCAGGCCCTGGAAGTCGTTCTTCTGTTCGTGATCGTACTGCTGCCATTCAGCCCCTCTGCCGCGGACAAACCGCCCCTGACTCCTGCCTCTGTTGCAGCACTTGCTGGAGCACTGGTCTATGGAATTCTGATATCGATCTCTGCGGCTTTCTCTATCTCATACTGGGTCAAGCTCTTCTCCAGAGAGAACTCCAGGGTTTACGATAATTTCCCTCCCCTGGCAGACTCTGAGAACTGGTCTGTGAAATTCGTACAGAAGGCTGTTTATGCAGGCATTCTGGGAGCAGCCGGGCTTTTCCTCATTTCCGGTTTTTCTCTTCTTTCGCTTCTGTTTGCCCTTTCTGTGGTTCTGAATGGAACGGGTCTTTTCCTTGCGGGAAAAAGCAATTTCTCCGGCCACCATCCCATATCCCACGTGTTCTGGGATGCTTCTTTTCTTCTTGTTTTCACTATGGTTGCCTTCGGAGTAACAAATTTCACAGGCTCCTGACATGACCAGAGTACAGCTTCTTCAACTTCCACTGCACCCCACAACTGTCTGGGAACCAACGGGCAACATCCCGCTGGCTCCTGCCCGGCTTGCCGCAGCAGCCGGTCTTCCTCCCGATACGGTGTTTCCCGGTGATCTGCTTTCCTCTCTTGGGGACAGGGCGCTTCTGGAAGAGCTTCACAGACGGCAGCCGGAGGTAATAGGAGTAACCCTGTACCTCTGGAACAGAGACAGAACGGTTCATCTTCTCAGGGAATACAGAAAGCTTGACAACAGTGTTCTGGTGGTTGCAGGGGGTCCCGAAGTTACAGCAGACAATCACATTCTCCTGGACGAGAGGTCCATAGATCTTTTCGTTGCAGGTGAGGGTGAATCCCGGGCCGGTGAGGTACTCAATCCTGAATCCCTCAGAAAGCTTCTTGATTCCGGAGAGCGCTTCATACCTCCCATAGTGGACACGTCTCCTCCGGACAGATGGCCAGACCCCTATGAGACCGGGCACATTTACCCGTCACCCGGCGGTTCCGTTCACATGGAAACCCAGCGGGGATGCAGCTGCCTCTGCTCATACTGTGCGTACCGGCGAACTTCACCGGTACCCAGGATAACGCCTGCGGAAACGTCATTGAAGAAGATAAGAGGTCTCCTGGAGAAAGGTGCTACCGAATTCGTGTTCCTGGACCCCACTTTCAATGCAAGGAACGACCTTCATGTTCTTCTAGAGGGAATGGCAGGGATGGACGCTGAATGCTTTGCGGAGGTAAGGGGTGATCTTATCAGGGGGTCTGACGCATCGGCCTTGAAAAATGCCGGTTTCGGAAGCCTGGAGGTTGGCCTGCAGACAATGAGTGAAGAGGTGTTGAGATCAGTGGGCAGGGGGGGAAGCCCGCACAAGATCGTTCGCGGCGCAGATCTGCTGAAGCAGGCGGGAATTACACCGGTGATCGACCTTATACTGGGTCTTCCAGATGATCGACCCGAGAATGTGGAGAATGCAGCTGAAACTCTTCTCTCGAAAAATCTTAACGAACAGGTGCAGACTTTCTGCCTCTCGGTTCTTCCCGGTACTTCCCTGCGACGGCAGGCAGATGACCTGGGGATCAGCTACATGAAAAGACCTCCCTACATTGCAACCCGCTCCGGCAGTTACACCCTGGAGGATCTTCTTGAGGCCCGGGAAAGGATATCGGACATACTGGGATACGATGCCGATCCCCCCTACAGGCCTGTTCTTTGTGACAACTTCCCGGGCACGGAGATTTTCTGTCCGGAGAGCTCCGGGCAGACAACTCCCGTGTCTGTACGCCACGGAGTCCTCAGGATCATTTCCCGGGATCCCTGGGCTCACAGAGAATCAGTGATGAGAAGGATCCTTCAGCGCAGGGAAATGGATCCCTTCTGTCCCCTTGAGGTGATCATTGAAACAGAAAAAGAGTTTCCCCTGGACCTTCTGGACCATATTGAGGCAATACCCGAACCACGGTGCTACGACAGGGAAAAGGCTTCCATATACAATGTTGCTTCTCTTGTGAGAACGGCGGTGGTGGCTGAAAAGACCGCAGACCCGAAGTGGCTGGCTGAGTGTTCACGAACCTCGGTTACCGTGGTTCGCTCTGAAACCGCCATCTCCCTT
>CAZNFQ010000177.1:0-3233 GCA_964571965.1 uncultured bacterium
TTCAGGTTCTTATTGCGGGATTATTCATGTTTGCTTCAGGCGGCTGTAAGGACATAACCGAAGCGGACAGTGCATACAGAGGGCAGGTTACCATTTTCTCCGGAGAGCTGGTGGAAATTGGATCCATCCCTGTGGATGAATCACCGGGATGCCTGATGACTTTTCCAGGGCACATTATTGTGGCAACTAAAGAGGGTAATCTTGACCTCTTTGATGCTGAAACGTTCGAACTGCTCGGAGTGCATAAAATAGGCCCGGCTGCCCCGGAGGGCTATTCAGATATAATTCACATACCAGGCAGGAACTCCGCCTATCTAATAGGAGCCTACGGCAACATTCTTGATGTAAACCTTCCGGAATGTACCGTTGAAGACATGTTCTCGGTTTGCCAGCTTCCCCTCTATCTCGCTTACGGGGGAGCCGGCTCTTCATTCTTTTACGTTTCCGACGGGATCAATAAGACTCTGAACAGAGTAAATATTTCAACTAATTCTTCAGCTGGAGTTTATCAGTTCGACGAGGCTATCAGAACTGCAGCTCTTCATGCCCCAGACTCGGTTATGGTTGTCTCCGGTGGCAGAACCTATGTGGGTTCGGCTGGACCGGGAGGAACGCTGTACTTCACTACAGCCTTCATGGAAGAGGCAAGCTGCATTGGGTATATTCCGAACCGAGACTATACCGCGGCGGTTTTCGGAGGAGATATAGGCATATTAAGTTATCATCTGAATGAGGATTCCACTGAATTCATCTGGACCTTCGATCAGAAAATAGCCGTTGAAGGTGCTACTTCCCATATAACTTGCAACACTACATTCTCTGCTTACCTGTTAAGCTATACAGGAAATGAAACCAGTGTTCTCTACCAGTATGACTACACCAACGGCAGTATTCTGAACCAGGTTGAACTTCAGGGTTTTCCCCTTGATCTGGAAGTGACTTCCAGTAACAACGTGTTTGCTCTCACTGCTATCGATTGATATCCTGGAGAGTTGCTTTTATGCTCCCCCAGGTGTTCTGCTGCAGCTGCAGATCGGCACCATACGCCAGGACCGTAATGTGACTTATTCCCCAGTACACCGATGAACCCCAATCGTCAGGTATGACATTCGCTCTGAAGTAAAACCCGAGATAGTCGCCAGCCCCTACCCAGTCCGGTGAGAAGTACTCAACACCTGACTGACTTGTCTGGGGATTCTGATAATTCAGCTCTACCTGCCAGACAAGTTCAGAACCGTGTTCGATTGTTGCAAGGTAGATCCGGAAGTCCATGTGCGGGAACTCTCCGCCGGATACAATGAGGCTTTGGTTAACACCTATACGAACCGGGTCGGTGCCGTCGGGTATGAAGATATTGCATGTCATGGGCAGGCTGGTTCCAGTCAGGAGATTTGCATCGAAGAACATAGTTCCTTAGTAGTCGATAACCGCGCCGGTTGGGCCAGACTGGAAGGTGGTGGCGCAAAGAGGTCATCAGGAGGTTCCTGAAAACATGTCTCATAAACCGGGGCATCTGCAAAACACACACAGGAAAACTCAAAAGAGAGAAAACGGTATTAAAGACATCATAATATCCTGCAAATCATAAGATCTGATTCGGATTACACAATTGACTGAATATAGAAGAAATGAATGTATGTTATTCAATACAGGCCTCACAAAGCTTGACCTCGGTGAATCTTGTGATAGTATATGTTCCTGCGCCCTGAACGCATAATCAACGAAGGAGAAATCGTGAACAAGACATCAAAGGATTTTCTTGGAAAATTACTCAAGGAATCGAGCCCATCCGGCTATGAGAATTCTGCTGCAGCAGTCTGGCGCGGTTACGCCGAGAAGTTCAGCCACGAGGTAAAGGGCGATTTCCACGGTAATTCCTATGCCACCTTGAACCCTCAGGGCAAGGTATCCGTTTACATGTCCGGCCATATCGATGAGATAGGCTTCATGGTGAAGTCCATAACAGAATCCGGTTTTCTCAAGATCTCTCCGGTTGGAGGAATCGACCCCCATGTGGTTGCCGGTCAGCGGGTATACGTTTACACGAAGAAAGGCCCCATCTACGGCGTTCTGGGTCGGAAAGCCATACACCTTCTGGAAGCGGAAGAGCGCAAGAAGGTTACCCAGATAAAGGACATGTGGATAGATATCGGCGTAAAGGACAGGAAAGAAGCGGAAAAGCTTGTTGAAATAGGGGACGTTGCAACAATTGCAGTTGGTTTCGAGAAGCTACGGGGCTCCGTTTACGTTGCCCGTGGATTCGACGACAGAATAGGAGCCTTTGCTGTTCTGGAAGCCCTCAGAATTCTTTCTGAGGAGAAGAACTTCAAGCACAAGGTTACCTCGGTTGCCACAGTTCAGGAGGAGATCGGTGTTCGCGGTGCCATCACAAGCAGCTATAATGTTAGCCCGCAGATCGGATTCGCCGTTGACGTTACCCACACCTCGGACATGCCCGGTATCGATAAGGACCTGTTCGGAGACATCAAACTGGGAGACGGTCCCGTGATCGCCAGAGGTCCGAACATCAACCCGAGGTTGTTCGAACTGCTGGTGAAAACCGCAGAAGACAACAAGATCCCCTACAAAATCATTGCTGAATCAAGGGGAACCGGAACGGATGCAAACGCCATTCAGCTTGCCCGCGGAGGCGTTGCCACGGCCCTTGTAAGCATTCCCAACAGGTACATGCACACACCGGTGGAAGTGGTTTCACTGGACGACGTGGAAAACACCGCGAAACTCCTGGCAAAGACCATTGCCGCAATAAAGTCTGAGAAAGACTTTATTATATAAATGCAACTGAGAGAAATTGACCCCCGGAATACACCGGGGGTCTTTTTTTAAGCAGATGTGTGTATAATACTGTTGGTTTCCTGAAACCTGGAGGAGTTAAGATGAAACTTTTGTTGTTTATGCCATTTTCTGTGATGTTCGCAGCATCTCTGAACATAGGAGTCATGGAGGAAGCATTCTCTTCTCCCTTTGATTCTTGAGACTGTGTTCAGCACTGCCAGGAGGTGGTCTTGCAGGAGGATATCGGTTGCGCATTCACTATCAACAGCATTACATACACAAGGGTAGCAGGTGCATATGGATGGGCGGGGGATTTTTCCATTAAAATGGCACATGTAACCATCGATGAGCTCTCAGAGACCTTCAGTCAAAACTATGAACAGGGAAGCCTTCAGGAAGTGGTTTTCATAGATTCGCTTCCTTTGAGCGGTGATTTT
>CAZNFQ010000178.1:0-3163 GCA_964571965.1 uncultured bacterium
CTGGAAAAGAGTTTTTCATTCACAGGAGAGAACGGAGTTTTCGCTATGGAAAACCTGCGTATCGGCACCTCCGGAGGAGCGGGTTCAGTAGTGATCCGGGGAGCTGAGAAGCCGGGCCTGATCCAGGCCCTTCTTCGACCCTGGAACGCCTCTGCGCCGGAGGGCATCCATTCGGTCAGCTCATTCCTTCAGCCTGCGGACTACGGGGTTCTGGGAGGCAGGTGGAGCTGGTTCGGCGTTTTCCTGGTTTTCTCAAGCCTATGGGCCATTGCAGGTGCCGTTGTTTTCAAAGTAAAGGTATAGGAGTTCCAAATCATGGCTAAAATTAAACTCAAGATCGATGACGCATTAAAAAACAGGCTGGAAAAGGTGGCGGATGCAGGAGGCTATGCCTCACCTGAAGAGTTCATCCTTCACATTCTGGAAAGAGAACTGAACAAACTCGACCCCGGTTCAGGGGAATCAGAGGAAAGCATACGCAAGAAGCTGGAGGGGCTGGGCTACCTGGGCTGATCCATGCCCTTGCACGTGAATCACCGTTGAAATATCTTGCCATGAACGAACTGAAGGGCAGGAGCGTCCATGAGTGATATGCATCCTCTTCTGGTAAATGAACTCAGCAAGAATTTCCCGGGCAGAAAGGGAATTGGAACCGTTCACGCCGTTTCCGGTGTATCCTTCGAGGTAAGACAGGGAGAGATAGTAGGTTTCATAGGCCATAACGGAGCAGGTAAAACCACCACCATCAAATGCATACTTGGTCTTCTCAACCCCTCCGGCGGCAAAATAAGCCTCTGGAATGGAAAACCGGCGGATCCTGCGGTGAGGAAAAGAATCGGGTACGTTCCTGAAAATCCCGATTACGACCAGGACTTCTCCCCCATGGAATACCTTTCCATGTTCGCCTCCATGCGGGGAATAAACGGAAGTATAAAAGACTGGAATGCCCTCCTTTCAAGGGTGGGCCTGGGCGGCTGGGAAAATACCACCATAAAACAGTTCTCCAAGGGAATGCGGCAGCGGATGAGCCTTGCGCTGGCCCTGCAGTCGGAACCTGATCTGCTCATAATGGACGAGCCCACAGGCGGTCTTGATCCTGTTGCCAGGAAAGAGTTCCGGGACATCATCATGGAAGAGAACCAGCGGGGTGCTTCAGTATTCCTCTCATCCCACATTCTGTCAGAGGTGGAAACCGTCTGCAACCGTGCCGTTATGCTCTCCCGGGGCAAACTCATAACCGAGGGCTCCATGGAAACTCTTCTGGGCGGCGAGAAGGTTTACAGACTGGTGGCTGAAAATTCCTCAGGTGATTCAATCGAACTGGAAGTATCCGAAGGCAACCTTCAGAGCAAAATAGACAGAGCCAGAGAAAAGGGGCTTTCCGTAACCAGGGTGGAGCTGAAACTTAAAACCCTTGAAGAAGTCTACATTTCCGTGAGCGGAGGTGAAAAGCAGTGAAAGCGGTTTTTACTTTCTCGCTGATGACACTTCGAATGCTTTTCAGAAGACGTACTCTCTGGGGAATTCTGCTTGTGATACTTCTTGGCCTTGCGGGAATAGCATCGGTACCCACCTTCGACGTATCGAATCAGGGAAGGTTCATACTGGATTTCGGCCTTTTCGGCATTGAAGTGGGTGCGCTTATCCTGGCCCTGGGTCTTGCGGCAAACCTCTACCCCAGGGACAAAGAGACAAGAACGGTGATGCCTCTGCTTGCGGTACCCCTTTCCAGGTGGCAGTACCTTCTTGGACGGTTCTTCGGAGCGGCTCTGGTTCAGGCTGCGGCACTGGTGGTAAGCTGTCTTGGACTAATGCTGATCCTCCTTTTCAACGGGCTTCCCATTCCGGGGAATCTCCTTCCTGCAACCCTTCTGATCCTCGTGGAAGGCTGGTTCCTTCTCTCCAGCGTGTTCTTCTTCAGTTTCTTCGCCTCTCCTCCCCTGAACTGGCCGCTAACCACGATGCTCTTCATAGTGAGCCAGATGAGCGTCTCCGAGTTTGTGGGGCTGATGCCCTCTGCCCCCGGCGTGATGCGCACCCTTCGACTGGTTCTTCCCCACGCCGATGTCTTTCACATAAAAGACCCCATCGCCCACGGTTTCCAGATCGAACCGGTTTACTTCCTTATTGCCGTTTTCTACGGACTTTGCTACAGTGCATTCATGCTCTCTCTGGCCCTGGCCGTATTCAGGGGGCGTGACCTGAAATGAAACTGATTTTTGTTTTCGCCATCTTCACTCTGCTCTGCTTTGCCGGGTGTTTCAAAGACTACGACATAGCAGAGGTGGCACCGGATGATTACCTGGACCAGGAGCATCACCACCACGATGAAGCCTGTGAAGAGTGCGGCGAAGATGGCGGTGAATCCCTGGAAGATATTCATCATGAGGGAGATTCCACCCCCTCCGGCCACAATCATGGAGCCGGGGTCAGGAACCACGGCACACAGTGGTTCTTCAATCAGCCCTGGGCGGCGCCGTTCATCTGGAGCAAGCTTGCCCGCGACGGGGTGATCTTCCTGCTGCTTGCCGCCGTGATCTTCCTGATCACCGGAAGAAAGAGGCGCTGATGGCTTCCAGGCTTCTTCTGCCCGCTGTTTCTCTGCTGCTTCTTGCAGGGGCGATCCTTTCAGGGGAAGCCGTTTCAGGCAAGATCAGAGTAGACACCTTCCAGCACGTCCAGGCGGTGGAATCGGGCTTCCAGAGACTTAAGCACTTCGTTGCAAGCGCTCTTTACCTTCAGCTGGACGACTATCATCACATAGAAATGTACCAGGGAATTCCCTGGACCCAGGTAACGGATTATCTGCCTCAGATGTGGCTCATCGCAAGGCTGGACCCCCATTTCACCGATGTCTACACAGATGCCGCCTACCATCTTGCCGTTAACCTGGGGCATGTGGAGGATGGACTAAGCTTCATAAAGGAAGGCCTTGAAAAGAACCCGGACAGCCTGGATGTAAGGTACGAATACACCTACCTGCTCTGGGAAACCGGCACCGGCACCCCCGGGGAAATAGTGCAGTCGTGCCTTGCATACAATGAGCTGGTGCGGAGAAACCCGGGAGACCTGAAACAGCCCTATTGCGAACCCGCCACCGCCACTCTCATGGCAGAGGCACTGGAGGCGGCTTCAGATTCCACGAACCCCTACAGCCAGTTCT
>CAZNFQ010000179.1:0-3150 GCA_964571965.1 uncultured bacterium
AGAAGCTGTTCTTTATTCCCGCCCAGGTGCAGGGGTTGAAACTGTAGGGTACTCCTGTAACCAGCACGTGGTCGAAAGCAGCATGCTTTTCAGTTGATTCATAACTGTGACAGACCATTCCTATGGAACCCGGTTCCGAATACGTGGCGTCACTCACCGAGAGCTGCCACTCAGCCGGCTCGTCAGCCAGATCTCCCTGCCACACCTTGGCGCGAAAATAATCCGAAACTGCTTCGAACCTGATCCAGTATGTCTCGCCGTAGGCAAGGGGAAAGCCATACTGTGCCAGTTCGGTGTGAATACCGCCGTCCTGTCTCCAGATAACGACGTCATTCATTGAATATCTCAGCCATAGCCCATATCCCTGCAGACTCGCGAAGGGAGCCTGCATCCTCACCGCGAATCCCAAATGGGGGGTGCCTGTATAACTCATTGCCCTGCAGTAGAAAGAATAGTCAGCAATGGACATGTGTGGAGTATCGGGATCGGCAACATCTCCGCAGAATGCACATGTTATTGCATCCGCCGGATAATTATGGAAGTGATACCACCCCTGATCCACGTAGTACAAAGCGGAATCCGGTACAGAGGAAAACTCCACCCAGCCATCTGCGTTGCCATCCTCGAAGTCGTCCTCGAAAAGAGTATCCGCAGTAGAGATGCCCGCAAGGAACACCAGTGCCGCAACCAACCTGAACATGATTTTCTCCATTTCTCTCTAGCCCGTTTAACGGGGTTCACATTCAGGCGAAGAAGGTCTTCGCCTTGCCAGCGAATCGCTTCATGCAAACCTCCTTTCAGAATTTACGTGATCGTTCAGATTCATGATCTGCATGCTGATACAACCGAAAGGAGTGAAAAACAGGATTGAATGATCCGATGAAGCTGAAGGGCGGGAGAACCTGACCGAAAAGAGTGATAACACTGAACCCTCCTCCCGGGCGCAGTCAGCAGGCGCTGAATCCTGCTGGGGCATTGCCTGGAACGAAGGGTTTAAGACACCTTCTGGCCGCACCTTTGCAAAGGGAGTATAAAAGAGCGGACAGAATCAAGTCAATAATACACGATGCAACAATTTGACCCTATTACCCCTAAAATTGAACGGTAATGGGATCACAGCGAAAATAACAAGGCTCAATTGGACCGGTCATGGTGAAAATCATCCCTGTGGAACGGCCACCGGCCGGGGAATATGTACAGGCAGCTGCGGTCTTTCCTGTGGAATCGGTGCTGACATCGTTCACCGAATACCGGGCGGGTATGGTCAAGCCGGTTACGCTTCCGGCATTAATGCCTGTAAAACCCGGCGAACCTCCTGTGCACTTAATCGTAGGTGTTAAATGCATCTCTTTCGCTGCCTGTCATACCCCAGGTTGGAACAAGGGACAG
The DNA here is from genome assembly GCA_964571965.1 of uncultured bacterium. Taxonomy (GTDB): domain Bacteria; phylum Fermentibacterota; class Fermentibacteria; order Fermentibacterales; family JCC-6; genus Sabulitectum. Next base: position 1,390 of record CAZNFQ010000179.1, read on the forward strand.
GATGGCTGACTGGGGATCCCTGTCCAGCAGGAAGAAGCATTCCCCATCAAGGTAAATTTTACTGCCTGATGTTGAAAAAGAAACCACTGTTTCAGAAAGCCTGATGTTTACACTTATGCCATCAAGCAAAACAGCATCAGACAGGCTGAGGATCAATTCATCACCATTCAGGACCCAGCTTCCCGTATACACGGTACCCTGCTTCATTGACTCCAGAAAAGCATACTCACCTGTATCCCAGAAGAAGTAACAACTCTGGTATCCCTGAGATAGATCGGGTTGGGAATGCCAGAAACCTGTAAGGTCGAACCATGACATCAATACCATTAAGTTGAAAAACAGCACTTATCAAATTCCCTTCATGAAACACGAAACGGTTAAAGCCAATAGCGCCCTGGCTATATGGATTTGCTCGAGAATACCAACGGGACTAACGTACACTCTCCAACCATGTCACCGCTGCCTCAAGAACCTCGTCCCGGCCTTCCTGCAGGCCGGAAACCGTGGGAAGAACAGTTACGTCAGGCTGAATACCCACCCTCTGGGTTTCAGACCCGTCGGGGTTGTATATGCCGATACCAGAAAAGCCGGTTATGATCCCGCCTGGTAGTTTGAACACATTTAAATTGCCGTCTGCCCCGTTGGTGGCACTGCCGAAAACCATGCAGTCCGGAGCATTCCGCCAGGCCATGGCATGGAACTCTGAACTGCTGATAGAGCCCTCGTCCGCAAGAAGGGCCACCGGACCCTGGTAGGATTCATCTCCACCACCGCCTGCATAGAGAGATTCAGCCATGAAAAAGGTTCCTGGATTCTCTATATCACTTATTGAAATGACGCAGAAAGCAGTTGATTCCGGAATCAAATATTCAGCCATTTCATAAAGGACATCGTCTGAAGGATAGCCGCGAAGGTCGATGACTATTCCAGGAAGGTCAGTGAATGTTTCCCTGATAACTTCCACATCAGCAGCTGAAAGGGAAGCCATGTCAATAAATCCAAAGCCGGAATCCATTATGGAAAAGGCATCTTCACCGAAGGCAGGTGATGAAAGCAGTGACCAGTCCAGAGAATCACCGGGAATCCTTGCCACTTCAAGCTCGAATTCCTGACCGCCACGGGTAATAACAATGTCGGCGGTTCCAAAATCACCCCTGAGCAGATAGCGACCCAGTATCCATCTGGCAGCCTGAAGATTCGATCCTCCGGTATAGGGCATAAGTCTTTCCGCAATGGACGAGATCGGCTCCCCGTCAACGGAAATGACCACATCACCCCTGCGGAGGGGCGTCTGTGACATGGATGCATGGCTGAAGCCGTCAATGACCCACTGCCCTTCAATGTATACAAGCCGGGCAGGTATATGCATCCTTCCGTAAAAAGAAGAGATCCCATCGGGCTCGTTGTACATAACGCAGTGAGAGTCATCCACAGAAGCCATCAGACGCTTCACTGCAAGCTGGTATTCAAGTGCACTGCCTGCGTTGACGAAGAAGGGCAGGTTCAGGGCAAGCTGCTCCGACCATGGGGTATCCGTGGCGTATCTGTATGGGAACCAGTACTCCACAAGTCCCCAGAACCGATAGAGGGAAAGAAGGCGGTACCCGTCATCGGGGTATACCGGAAGTGAGTAGTCTTCCTCAAAGAACACTGGGAGGAAACCATCACGAACATAGTAACTCTCTCCCTGGTGTCTTCCCTGAAGAACCGAATCAAGCAGATATGCAAGGGAATGTCCGATCTTCGCCCCGTCTATCCATG
>CAZNFQ010000180.1:0-3136 GCA_964571965.1 uncultured bacterium
ACCTTGTTATCAGTGAGCTGCGCTTCTTCGACGGCGATGAATGGTTCATTATCGCTACCGGTGGAGACGAAGCAAGGAAGCAGGCAAATCTCCAGTGGGCTGGTACCTGTGATGCAAGCGCTTTCATGGACAGGCAGATCTTTGCGAACGAATCCCGGGATTACTACTACAAAATGCAATCCGTCGTTATACGTTCCAATGGAAGTTTCGTTATCTGGAAAGTGGATGAGCGGAATGAATCCGAGGAAAGAATGTATGCCGACGGTAACTGGCAGATCCTGGATGACAGCCACATGAGGATCTTCGGCAGACTTCATCGGCTGGCCAGTTATGCCCAGGACGGCTATGACCCCTATGCGGGAACATGGTCCGACCAGAATGAAAGACTTGACCGGATGACGATCTTCAGCGATACGCTGAGCTTCAGCGACAGCAGGATATCCAGCAGCAGGGGAATGTTCGAGGATTTCGATTTCTAAGGCAGCGCCGTGGGTGAATCACCTTTGAGGAACAGGCTGTTATCAGCAGGTCTTCTCGTTGTTCTTGCCCTGGCGGTATTGGCCTCCGGCCTTATCTCGGCGTACAGAACCGAGTATGCCAACGGGTGGGACGGATACTATTACCTTGTTCAGATACAGTCATTCACTGAAACCGGAGTAATGCATTCCCCGGAGTATTCCCTTGTATACGTGCCCATGCTCATAGTGCACTATATAACAGGTGATTCCATGGCCGCAAGCAAGATCAGTGCGGTCATCATCAAGCTGATGTTCGTTCTGTCGGTGTTCATCCTTTCTTTGACTATTCTGAGGTCTGCACACCAGGAGAAACGGGAGGGCGCTTTCTTTACGGCTCTGCTCATTGCAGCTGTTTCTTCCGCAAGCCCTTCTCTTAATTACTTCTTCCTTCAGTTTCCCAAGAACCTCATGGGTTTTTCCTTTTTCTTCTTTTTCGCAGCCTGTGTGCTCAGAACCACAGGTCGACTGGAGAACGGGGGGAGAGGGGTTCATTATGGAATTGCCGGTTCAGTGCTTTTATTCCTCGCTGCATTCTTCACACACCGGTTCACCGCGGTTCTCTCCCTTATCTTTCTTGTTTTGTTCCTTGTGTCGTACTCGAGGGATCTTTTCGTCCGCCTGTCATCCGGTGGTAAAGCCCTATGGATCACGTTATCTGCGATCATATTTCTGGTTGTCGTTCTGCTTGTTTCAAACACCGTTCCGCTGGCTCCGTCTTTCCGTGACATGGAAAGGATAACCGGTGATCTTGCGCCTGTTCCGGTATTCGTACCGGCTGCTTTCATAGAGATATTCGGTATTCACAGGCTGAACACTGAATGGATTATTGAGATTGTTACTGCGGCTGTGCTGCCCATGGTCACCCTGCTTCTTTTGCCATGGGGAAAAAGATTCAGTTTCCTGGTCCTGGGCAGGGGTTACCGTATCCTTGTGCTCATCTCCCTTATCGGGTTGTTCCCATTCCTGGAATTCTCTCTTATTGGCCTTTCTTACAGACTTTTCTTCGGTACTCTGCTGATGCTGCCGATCATAGGCATTCCCTATCTGCAGCTGGCTTCTGAAAAGTGGCTTGTACCATCTTTCAGCTCCGGGAAACCCACTCGAAAGGGTTTGCCTGTCTTTGTACTCCTTTCTGTTACAGCCCTGTCTTTTTACACCGGCAGGTCCTACAGCCCTGAGATACACGATCCTCCCTATGCACTTTACGAGGAGATCGCTGAGAATGCCAGGATTGCACTTGATGGCGTGGAGTTCGATCTTGTAATTGCCCACAGAGCTCTTGCTGAATTCATTACCTACACGTATCAGGTGGATGCACTTCCCTGGGCCCCGGAAGAGTATTTCAAGAGAGACAGGGTATGGCGGATCACTGCGGGTATCCTCCGGGACGAGGTTTCCTATTACCTGAGCCCGGAAACAGCCGACCACTTCTTTGTGAGATTAGGAGGAGATTACGGCCTGCTGCGCGAGGATCAATGGGAAACCTTCGTTGAAAGAGTGTCTGATGATCCTGTGATGATGGAGGCCGTTGAAACCTGGCGCAACCCACTGGAAGTCAGACCTGAATTCCTGGTAGGCAACAGGTAGGTGCGTATCCGGATGGCAAATCATCTGATGTGCCGGTGGGCTCCACATTCAAGAAAGGTATTTGTGGATATATTCCAGGATCAGGCAGACTATTCTTGTAAATAAGGGGAAGTTATCAAAGTTCTTCTCATTCTGCTTTCAGGAACCATGGCTGCAGCTGCTTCTGCCGGTGCCCTGGACGGGGGCACTATCGGCCTGGATATTGCGGATAACTGGATACTGAACCAACCAGACCACTGGGACTCAGCAAACAGAGATGGAGTCCAGGTTTTTCAGTGGGTCGAGGATCTGTATCTGACTTACCCATAAACATTTGTCACTCATAGGTATCGTGAAATGTTGCCACTTTCCTCACGAGCTGATCTGAAGAAGCCTCAGTTGAGAGATAGAGGTCCCAGTTGAATCTACCGTACTCATTCCTGACATCATTAAGCAGCAGATCCAGTTTTCCATCCCTGTCAAGGTCACCTGCCCACAGTATTCCCATGAAGTTTTCGCTATGTTCTTCACCGGGATAGGTTTCCGTGACATGCTGTGTAATCTGTCCGCTGGAGAGATAAAGTCCGTCCCAGTCGGTAAACAACCTGACTTCCTCAAGTTCTTCTTCGTTAAAAACAACTGAAAGATTCGGGAAGAGGTGCATGTAATCCGGTACGACGGTCAGCACCGGTCCAGTGCTGAAAACCGGACTGGAAGTAGATAAAAGAATCAGTGGGTTGGAATAGCTTCCACCGGGCAGCTCAACTTGAAGCCCCTCCAACCTGTCGCCCTCAGAAACAGCTCTATCTTCCGGTGTAAAACGAAGATCAACAGGCCGCAGCATATAGCTGCAGGCCATATCATAAAGCCCCAGCCATTCATTTGCCCCGTCAATGTCATTACTGTTAACAATACCAGGTCTTATCATCCAGTAATCCACGGGCTCGGAACCCCCGAGAGTGATCAAAATGACGAAAACAATCATCGTAGCTCCCTACTGCTCCGCCAACTAAAAACTGCTGAGTTTGTTGGTCACTTTTTCAATGAACATG
>CAZNFQ010000181.1:0-3092 GCA_964571965.1 uncultured bacterium
TAGCTGAGATACCATACCGAACCATTTAAAAGGGGGCCCTGAAAAGCCCCCTTCACGGTCATACATCAAGCCTGAGTTGAATCCTCAGAGCTGTATCCGTTTTATTGTTTCCCTCAACAGGGGGCAGGTTGTAGTAATTTACATCAAAGCCCAGAACAAATGACAGGTTACCTGTAATGGAAGAACTGGCCTCGGTCATGCTTTCCATTGAATAGTTACCTGAATCCTGAAGATCACCGGTAAATCTGGCGGCTTCAGTGAGCTGCCAGGAATCGGAAATACTCCAGAGCATCTGGGTACCGCCATACCACGTGGAGGTTGAAAGTTCTTCTTCAAGTGTGTTCTCCCTGGAAAGGTAACCTGCACCAACCTCGAGGGAAGCGGTGAATTCTCCCTCGGTAAACAGGTTTCTTCCGTAACCGGCCGTGGCTCCGTACTCCCTGTTCACCCCGGAGAACTCGTCTCTGGTCCAGTAAGCCCTGGAAGCAGTGTAATCGCTTGCCGTGAAGCTGTACTTCAGTGTGCCCTGGGTAAGATACTTCTCCAGGTAGGTTTCTCCCTCCTGGCTGCCGTAGGACGCAACGGCATTGAACCCCGTTTCTAAACTTGAAGATGGGTTGCCGGTGAGGTCAAAACCGGCATCAAGCTGTTTAACGTCACTGTTGCCGGAGGTTGCCAATCCGCCCAGACTGACCGTTGCACCCATGGCCAGAACCGCTGTACAGACCGCCAAGGTCCATACAATACCGAAACGCATGTTACTCTCCGCCCTTCTGCGCCACGAACCCCATAATGGTAATACCGGTATCGGAAGGCGTGCCTGCCTTGGTGGCCAGGAACGCGGAGCCCAGATTTTCTATGTGGTCAGCAATGTCGTCAAAGTAGTTCATGTGTATCTGCTCTTCATCGATGATTCTCTCGAAAAGTTTTGCGCTGATGCTGTCGCCGTTGTCCATGCACACCTTCTGGAACTGATTGTACTTGTCTATGGTGTCATCTTCCAGGTTGCTGTCGAAGGGGAATATTTTTTCAACTGCCTGACCCGGATCAACTTCGGCGGCTCTTTCTGTAACAGGTTCGCCGCCCAGCTCCTTGATCCTTTCAGCGAATGCTTCCGCATGCTTCATCTCATCTATGGCGATGAGTTTGATGTTCCCTGCAAGTTCCCCATAGTCCATATCGTCCAGCCCGTAGTGCTGATTCATGTATTGTACTATGGCATGAAGTTCCATCCGCCTGGCCTGGTTGAGGACCTCGACCGCAGCTTTTTTCCGCTCTTCTCTGGATTTGTCCATGATCTCTGTCCACCTTTCCGTTTAAGCTTGAGTTCACTCCTGTAACTTATCATTCTCCAGCATGAATCACAACGGTGATTCTGCCGGGGAAAAGGCAGGGGGCTCCAGAAGCACTTTCAGCCCTGTTTCTTTAACCGTTTGATTGCTGAAACCGGAGCTATGCATCACACATCGAAAAAAAAGTGCGGCAAGGACAGCTGATGGACGATCATCTTCGAGATGAGTTCGGACACCTCCTTGAAGCATTATATTGTTTTACAGGGTAACTTCTCCCAGGTGATATGGTTCTGGGGTTTATCTTCAGTTCACCGGGCTTTGCTCAAAGGAATATCAAAATGGACACACAAATGGGGATGTTGTCTGCAGAAGCTCTGACAGTTCTATTTCTCATATTTTTCATTCATTCTTTAAGAAGAAAGTACGGGCTTCTTCCTTATTACGGTCTTATAGGAGGACTTACCGTGCTTATGTCCTGGATCACCGATGCAGGACTGTCAATACAGTTTCATGGAATTACATTCATGATAGGTTCCACTGCATTCTACACTTCACTCCTCGTTGCCGTTTTCCTTGCATATGTTTTCAATGGTCCGGGGGCTGCCCGTATATCAATTGCCATCATTGCAGCGCTCTCGATAATTACCCCCGTTACTTCGTTTGTGCTGCACAGCCAAATGGGTTCCTCTGACGTTACAATGGCATTGGCCATACCCCTTCCTGATTTGAGAATTAACACCGCGTCTGTGCTCACCACCATCCTTGACATGATCTTCCTTGGCGTGATGTGGGAGTTTCTGGGAAGAAAGCTTTTCAGGCTTCCACTTTGGACAAGAACGCTGATCACCTTCATGGGAGTGATGCTGCTGGATGTTCTCATATTTAACACTGGTGCATTTGCCGGAAGCAGCAATTACTTCACAATAATGAAGGGTACTCTCATCAGCAGACTGCTGATAACTGCTTTCGTGTTTCCACTGCTCTACATCTACATTCACATTCAAAACAAACGATCCCCGGATGAAATGGAAAACCGGCCGCTTCTTGCGATTCTCACCCAGGTGGCGGCAATAAGGAAGGAGCTTGACCTCGCCAACGGTGAAATTGTCAGGCGGCAGAGAGTTGAAAAAGAGAATGCCCTGCTCATTGAGAACCTGCGGTTAACCCTTGCCAGGGTCCAGAAGCTGGAAGGGCTGCTTCCTGTCTGCTCGGTGTGTGGAAAGATAAGAGACGGCGAAAGCGGCTCAGGCGAGAACTGGATCGCCCTGGAGAAATACATCCGTGAGAACACACAGGTTAAGCTCAGCCACGGAGTCTGCCCTGACTGCATGGAAAAGAACTACCCTGAAGTGAACGGCAAACCCGCTTCTGAATAGTGCTATCTCGTTACGACCACCTTCTGAACAGAGACTGCTTCCCCCGATGAAAGTCTTGCGAAATACACACCCGGAGGTACCCTGGATTCATTTCCTGTGTTCCAGACGGCGATTCCTGAGTTTTCCAGCACCGTGTTCCAGACCCTCCTGCCGGACAGATCGTAGATAGACAGCTCAGAACTGCTTGCTATCTGGACAGTAAAACAGGCTGAAGATCCTGATTGAACAGGGTTGGGAGACGGCCTGCTTAAGATGACTTCAGGGGTCTCCACCAGATCCCAATCTGACCGCGAGATACCAGAGCCACAGCCCGCAGGGATCAAAGCGGGATCATGAAAACCGTGCCAGTCCATCAGGCAGTAGAGTTCTCTGTCGTAACCGCCGTTCCAGAGGGGAACCCTTCTATCCTTGGCGGTTGCGAAGG
>CAZNFQ010000182.1:0-3066 GCA_964571965.1 uncultured bacterium
AATGGAAAAGGGATATTCACTCAAAGGAGTTAAGACTCATAAATAGAGTCAGCAGAATTGATTACTGCCCCTGTCATTCCCAGTCGGCCTTTTCTATATTCCAAGCTGCTTGTCGAATGAAAAATGGAGGGAAAATGCGAGTTCTCAGATACATTACAGTTGCACTCATTGCAGTTCTTCTTGCCGGATGCGGCGAGGATCCTCTGTCAGCATCCATAACGGTGCGATACGAAGTAACAGGTTCCGCTGAAACGGTGAACATAGACTACCTGGATTCCAGCGGCGACCTTGCAATTATCAATGGTCAGAACATTCCATGGGAGATAACGTTTTCCGCCAACAAAGGTGATCAGGTATACCTTTCGGCAAAGAGAACAGGTGAAACCGGTACTGTCACCGTAAAGATTTACAAGGACGGTTCTCTTCTGGATGAGGATACAAGCACTGATTCCTCTGCTGCAACGGCGGAAGGAACTCTCTGACATCATCTTGATCTGAATTCAGAGAAGTATAGCTCACTCCTCTTAAGCACTTGGCAGTTCTAACCCGGGGATGGAAGCCTTAGCTTTATTGAAAGAAAAAGGTTTACCTCTACCCCATGACAGTTGCCTGAAGTATCACATGCGGAAGTACGCATTCTGCCAGTTCAGAGCCATCCAGAGGAACCAGAATATGGGTAAACATGGAACCTCCTAATAGCACAATAAATTTACTAACAGGAAAGTGTCAAAGGCGCAATACCCCTGGGATCAGTTGTTCAGTCAGCCCTTCCTGCTGGCTATTCCCAGTATCAGTCCCAGTACAAGAGACCATGCGGCTGCAAGTCCGATCTGCACGTCATGATTCGGGATGCTGAATGTAAGGGTGTGTGCCGGTATCCAGAACCAGAACAGGGTCTTTATGGCGGTATCCATGCCTTTGTAGCCTCTTGTTCCCTGAAGGAGGTTGTCTTCCCACCTGTGGAACAGCATCATCTGAGGTCCGAAAAAGGTGTTGGTGAAGGCGCTTTTAACGAATGCGAACAGAAGGACACTGGTGGAGGTGATGTGCAGCTTCTGGTACACAGCCAGTGTAAAACCGTGCATGCCGGTGAAACCTATCTTGATGATCAATCCCAGTATACCCCACCCGAGCATTTTCTTTGCGAATTGAAACACGGTGTATCTGATCTTTTTACCGGTTACCGCTGAAGCGATCCAGTCACCGCCCATACCAAGCAGGGCGAACTGAATGAATGCCGCCTGAAAGGGGTAGTTGCCAACTGTACTAACGTACCAATTGAATATTCCGCTCATTTATCAATATCCCTTTCATCAAGGTCGGTTTTAAGTTCGAGAAGAAGTTCTCCGGCTTTCCGCTTCAGCTTCTCGAATGACTGTTCAGTTATCTCCCTCTCGCTGATGGAACTCTCGAGGTCCTTCCAGAAACGGAGTATTCTTCTGGCGAGAAGGCTGTCGGTATCGCACCTGTTAAGAAACTCGTCCAGTTCCTCGAATCCCATGTATTCCTTCCTGCCTGAGAGCATGACGGAAAGCTCGTTCTCCAGACCGGAAAGGAGTTCATCAAGGTCTTCCGCACTGGTCACCGATGCCAGTCTTCTATCCTTTCTTCTTGCTGCGATTCCCAATAAAACGGTAAGGAGCACCAGAGAGCCTCCCACTGCAAATATCCAGACCCTGGACGATATTCCCTTCTCGAGGTCTGCAAGCTCTATTGCTCTGTCGGTCCTGGGTATTACATTTACCTGAAGCGAGCAGGGTTCTATCACCTCCAGCCTGTATTCACCCCGGGTTCTATCCAGCCAGACCAGTGTATCTGGTCCGAGAACATGACATCCGGTTTCCTCGGGCTCAAGAATGAAATCCCACCATCTTTTGTTGGACGCTTCTCCGCTGTCCGAAGGGATCAGCCGGGAATCACCGCAAAGGGTGAGTTCAGGCGGTTCTTCCATATAGACCTGTCCGGGTCCCATGCAGGTAACCCTGTATGAGAGCTCTCCCCCCTGGCCCGGCGGAACCGGCAGCTGTTCCACGGTGACTGAAACGCTGTCCAGAAGGGTTCCGTCCCAGTTGTCAGGGGGATTCGGCGGAAATGGATAAACCGGCAGGATCAAGGGGTCGGTATTGATCGACCAGGCGTAGGTCTTTCCCCACACATCAAATCCGGTTCCTGTTATATCGGCACTGAAAACCGGAGCCTGGAGGCTTCCCGCGGCTGCAGGGGTCATTTCTACTATTGCCAGCTTGCTCCTGCTGCTGTTGTCCTGCTTTCCAAGTCCCTCCCAGTTGCTGTCGGGTATGGTCTCAACGTGTCTTATTACACCCAGCTCCGGAGCTGTCCACCAGTAGGATACATTCTCAACTCCAACCCTTGCGTATATATAGTAGTCAAGAGTGAGTCTCGTGCCGGGATAAATCCTTCCTCCGGGATCCCTGAGTTCTCCCTGAAGCCAGACGAGATCGCTGGAACCGGCTTCATCTTCCTCGGGGACCGACGAGGATGAGGTGGAAGATGAACCTGTTCCGGTAACGGAAATGGATATTTCATCGATGGTGTAAGATCCTATACCTCCCAGATTCACGGTGACAGGGCCTATGGTCTGGTTTCCTGTATCCCCTGCAGTGAAACGCATCTGGTAAACGAGTACCTGGCTGAGTTGCCGTCCTGAAGGCGTGGAAACCGTTGATATGCTGGTGGATGTGGATGATCCTCTGAACTGAAGTCCCCTTGAAAAGTTGAAATTGTCCGTGGAGATCCCTGCACAGCCGGGCTCGGAACAGGTAATTGAAAGTGTGAATGTTTCACCGTATTGAACCTCACGGGGAACCTCCCATGTGAAAGGTTCGCCTGCAGCTGTGAGAAAAGCCAGAATAAGGGCTACCAAACCGGAGCTCCTATTGCTCCCCCGGGAGTTACGGAAGCGGTATCCGCCTGGGCTTCATCCACCATGTCAAGAATGGCCTGGGCCACCTCGGGAGTCATCTCAGGATTGGCGGGAGGGGGCGGCTGGTTTTCTTCATCGGTGCTCTGGTCCTCCTGATCCTGCTGGTCTTCCTGGTCCTGCTG
>CAZNFQ010000183.1:0-3061 GCA_964571965.1 uncultured bacterium
ATCCTGCACCCACTGGTAATCATGCGTGAGAACAGATACAAACCCGTATCTGATCAGCCACTGATATTCTGGGTCTAGGAAAATTTTACTGGTAATGGTAATGTCTCCGGCGGTGGTGTCTCCCAGAAGAACAAAATTATCGAAACGGCTGAGATTAACGGCAATGTCTTCAGCAGCGTGATTACATGCGCCGCCTGTTAGCAGATATACCGTACCTCCGTACTGATGCTCTCCGCCCGGTTGGATCCATGGGTGATAATCTGAAAGCATGCCATATCCGGGACCGCAGCGGAATCTGTACACCGCAGAAACCATTGCCCTTGTGAGCAGTCTGCTCATAACGAACTTATCGTAACCCAGTTCTCCACCGGAGGGGTAGGAAGGGTTCATCCTGAGGTCCAGAATGATGGCAGGCAATCCCAGAGTATCACACTGTGCAATGAACTGATCATATGCTTCTGTTGCCAGAGTATCGCTGCCCTGGTTTGGCAAATATTCAAAGTAAGCATAGGGAAACACTTCGGGGTCACAGCGTCCGAAGCCCTGGACCGTACCTTGATACCCCCTGGGCTGCAGGTAGTTATTCACAAGAACATCCATGTCTACGTTGCTTTCATAAGTCCTTGTGAAAGAAAAAAGCGTATCTTCATCGGAATAAACAAAGAGCGCCGGATCTTCTATCTCCCCCATCATGGCAACAAGAACCTGAACCAGTTCTTCCTGGGTTGAGCACTGGACCGCCTGGTCATAGTACCGTTCAGCCATTTCAGTCCAGTTCAACTCTTTGTGCTCGAAGATGGGATACCGGGCTTCAAGTACTTCCCAGCCGTTAATAAATACTGACATGTCACAACAGGGTACCGGCGGGGCCTGCGGGTCATGAAGACATCCTGTGAATACAGCCGCGAAACACCCCAGCAAAACTGCAATGAATTTATTGATCAACTTGATTCCTTTCCGTTACATAAATGTAAGAATGTAAATCATGCCTGTTCCGGATACTTCCATGTCCAGGGGGTAACCCGGAAGATCAGTATACCTGTTGATACCAAATGGATATATGTAGCTGTATCTGTAAAGGCGTGAAGTGCCGTCCCCAAGGCTTGCCAGCGCATACACATGACGATTGTCATTTGCAGCGGCGAGGATGAAGCCCGAACCTTCTACACTATCATTGTTGTAATACCTGGCTGGTGTATGAGGATAAACATTCCTGTCGTAGACGCACAGCTCTCCTATCAGGTTTTCCTGGGCAGTCACTGCAACGAAGTTCGAGTCATTGGGTATACGAACCATCTCCCGCATGCCATCATTGATATTTGTATTCAGAACGAATTCGCTTCTTACACTGCCGGGACCAAGGGCCTCCACCCTGGCAACCAGAATTGAAGTTCCCACAAGCAGCGAATCTGGATAGCAGCTTGCTTCCATGCACCGGATAGCGGTCTCAGGAGGGTAGTTCAGTGTGTAGTAATCTTCATTGTCACCCAGTTTGATCTGATGTATGGAGTTCTCCGCCGCATCGGCTACCCACAGATAACCGGGATGGCCGGATGTCACCGCAAGGGCCACCGGGCTGGTTCCCACTGTGAATTGGTCAATGATTTCGCAGTCAGGAAGGCTCACTTCCATGATATTACCTTGTGCTCCAATGAGATAGGCAGCGCTCTGGTTCTCGCTGAATACGATTTCGCAGTAACCGGCAGCCGACTGGATACCAAGCTCAAGCTCTGATGTTATCTCCAGGGTTTCAGTATCTATTCTGTACAGTATCCCCTCTGTGGACAGAACTAACAGATTGCCCGGATAGACCAGCATGCACCTGGGTGAGACCAGCCCGGAAACCGAACCCACCTGGGAAAAGTCGTCCGGGGAAAGCATGATAAGCCCTGCCTGATAAGACTGGCTGTACTCGGTGATGTCAGTGCACCCTGCAATGGCTGAGATCATTGCGATCACCGCCAGAGTGATCCCAACAGGGAAAATGCGGGTTTCAGTTGTGTTTTCAGTAGGTGAGCACATAGATGTTCCCTTCGCCGGATACCTGAAAGTCAAGGGGATAACCTTCGAAGTCTGCGGTATTGTCAATGCCCATTGGCCCGATGAAATTGTATGAGCTGAATCTGCTGACCCCGTCTCCCAGATAGCTCAGAGCTATCATGTGATGGTCATCATTGGCTGCATCGGTCATGTGAAGAGCACCGGGCAGGTCATCTCTGAAAACATAGGGATCAAGGGGCGGCACCTGCGAGTAACCGAAGGGATTGAGCTGACCAATGCTTCCGCTGGAAACTGCAACGTAGGAATCAGTGTTCGGTATGGCGGAAATACTGATTATGGAATAAGTAAGATTTGGAATATACGTGTTGCGAAGTGTCACCCCATTCAGTATCTCAACCCTGTAAAGAAGAAAAGACGTCCCCACAAGAAGAGTGTCACGGCCGGGGCTTGCCTCCATGCACTGAACCACGGCTTCTTCGGGGTACCTTATACTTCCAATCTTCTGATTGTTTGATAATTTTAACTGATAGACAGTATTTGACTGTGCGTCTGCCACCCACAGACATTGCGTTGCACCATCGCCCACCTCCAGCGCAAAGGGCGTTGGACATACCTGGAATTCATCCAGTACTTCACAATCCGGCATACTGAGTTCGAGGATACTTCCCATGGCTCCGATGAGATATGCCGTTCCTTCAGAGGGGCTGAAAACCATACTGCTGTAGCCTGATGAAGAGGCCGGGCCCACCGTGTATTCACCATTTATCTCATGACTTTCAGCATCCAGCGCAATAACCTTACCATCGGTTGAAGCAACGAAGATCATTCCCGGATAGACCATCAGGCACCTTGGATTACTCAATTCAGGGAATGCAGCGATCAGAGAAAAGTCTTCAGCTGAAAACATGAGAAGCGATGAATCCCAGATCATGTCAAGCTCTGTAATGTCGGTGCAGGAAAGCCCTGTGCAGACCAGAAGAAGGAGCGCTGTGATTCTATGAATAGGTGAGAACATAAACCTCGCCTTCTTCAGACACTTCAATACCGAAGGGATTCCCGG
>CAZNFQ010000184.1:0-3034 GCA_964571965.1 uncultured bacterium
AGAACAGGCTGAAGGCTGAAGAAGAACGGGAAGAGATGCAGAAACAGCTTCAGCAGAGCCAGAAGATGGAGGCTGTGGGGCAGCTGGCAGGTGGAATTGCCCATGACTTCAACAACATGCTGCAGGTTATCATAGGCCATGCCCAGATGCTTCAGGAAACCTGTACGGATGATGGAGCTGCAGGAGTATCTGGCATTCTCGAAGGGGCAGGGAGGGCCGCAGACCTTACAAAACAGCTTCTTCTGTTCAGCCGCAGACAGGTGATGACACTGCAGACCCTTGACTTCAACAAGCTCGTAGAGAACATGCTGCGGATGATTCGCAGGATAATAGGAGAGCACATCAGGCTTGAGTGGCTTCCCGGTACGGCGACAGGCTCCGTTCAGGCGGACAGGGGCATGATGGAGCAGGTCATATTGAACCTCTGTGTGAATGCCCGTGACGCCATGCCCGGGGGAGGGGTACTTACCATCGAGACCATGAACGTGCTTATCGACTCGGAATACTGTGCCACCCACTCATGGGCGTCTCCCGGAAGGTTCGTGCTTCTCTCGGTTACCGATACAGGCAAGGGAATGGACAGGAAGACACTGGAGAGGATTTTCGAGCCCTTCTACACAACGAAGGAACCCGGCAAGGGAACGGGGATCGGTCTTGCAACGGTTTACGGTATAGTGAAACAGCACATGGGGATGATCAGCGCTTACAGCGAACCGGGTAAGGGTTCCATCTTCAAGGTTTACATTCCCCTCAGCGAGCTTCAGGCCGAGCAGGTGGGCAGCAGCATTGAAGGCCCTGCGCTGGGGGGCAGCGAAACGATTCTTCTTGCGGAAGATGACCCTCTGGTTCGCAAGCTGGCCACAGAAATGCTCGAAAAGGCAGGTTACACGGTGCTTCCCGCTGAGGATGGGATCCAGGCAGTCACTCTTTTCCGGGCCAATCCTTCTGTGGACATGCTTCTGCTGGACGTTATGATGCCCGGCATCGACGGACACAGGGTAATGGAAGAGGTAAGGAAGACGGATCCTGATGTCCCTGTGCTGTTTACCAGCGGATACTCCGAGAATGCGATACACACCAATTTCGTTCTGCACGATGGGCTTACCCTTATACAGAAGCCCTACTCTTCCGACGACCTTCTCCGGGCGGTTCGAAGGGTGCTGGATTCCTGAGTTTATTTCCAACGTTTCCTTGATTATCATACGGTTTCTTCATTTATACATGGGGGGGGGTAGTTTTGAAAACTCTTTCTATTTTATCTGTTTTTGTACTTATGGCCTGCGGTTGCGGCGGAGGTTCCGCTGACATTCCTTCATCAGGAGTGGACACCCTTGCGGTTTTCGATTCCGTGGGTGTTGAATTCGGTGACTCCCTATACACCTTCGGAGCCATCATGGGACTGGAGTTTCTGCCCGACGGCGGTTTTGCGGTTCTGGACAGGGCAATGGGCAACATCCGGGTGTTTTCCCCCTCCGGTGAGTTCCTCCGTTCCATATCCTCCCCGGGCAGCGGCCCCGGCGAGGTGATCCAGGCTTATGGCATGCTTGTTTTCCCATGCGGCGATTTCGGGATAATGGACCCGAATCAGGGGGGTCTCATGCGTTTCAGTCCCTCCGGCGACTATCTTGGACTTGAATTCGAGATACACCGGAACATTCCTCTGGGAATGGTGATGGTTGGAGATTCAGCCTACGCCGGCAGCAGAACCAGTATCCTCCAGGACGGCGGGTCATCCAGCCTTGAAACCTTCATAGGCCATTTTCCCATGAGCTGGGAGCCTGATTACAAGTACCTTTCCTCCACGGCTCCCCTGGACATGGAGAGGATAAGCGGATTTCTCATGGAGACCATGCTTCAGTGCCCATGGACCGTAGACCCCTCCAACGGAACCGTGTATGCTGCGCCGTACCACTCCGGTGAGTTCCGGATAGAGGTTCTTCATCTCTACGATTCACTTCCTCCCGGAGAGATCACCATGGATCTTCCCGTGGTGGAAAAAACCGAAGCGGAGATACGGGAGGAGCGGGAATACTACGCCGCCCTATTCACCGTTATGGAGTCCGGGGAACCATCATACAATGTCTATTGTGATCCCTTTCCCTTCCGCCACCCGGTAAGGGCCATGGATGTTGATGAAAAGGGCTTTCTGTGGGTACTCAGGGGTGATACCGATGATGTGCGTTTCCTGGTTTTCTCAGTTGACGGAGAACTCTCCGCCGATTACCTGCTCCAGGGCATATCGGCACAGGAACAGCTGGCTTTCAGGGTTCAGGGCAGCCGGATGCTTCTTTATTCTGAAAATCCTGTGGACTATCAGAAGATCTGGATGGTTGATCTGCCTTCAATGTAGGTTGTTTACCCGGTTTTTACTTCGTATCATAAGGGCAGGAAGGTTTTCATGTCCGTGAAGGGGGCGCCGAGGTTTTCTCCCCTTCCCCTTTAACGGATTTCAAGAGGGGGAGGGTAAAGATGTTCCGCTGTCTTTGTTTCATTCTGGTGTTTCCCTTTATTGTTTTTGCCGATGCTGATGAGCCGGTTCCTCTTCACGTACCGGACAACATGGGCTTCGAGACCCTTGCAGTTCCGGATTCCGTTCCTTTCAACTGGGATTGTTTGGATATTGTCTGTGTAACTGATTCCACTTTCCGCAGGGGCGGTTCTTTTTCCGCCAGGGTCACCGGAGACCCGTCCGGTGCCGAGGGTTACCTGCAGAGAACCCAGTACATGGGTTACCAGGGGGAGGAACTGAGGTTTTCCGGCTGGGTTTCAGGCGACGGATCTTCATCTCCCACGGTGGGTGCCTGGATCGCTGTAACGGACACCCAGGGAAACCTGCTGGGTTACAACGAGTTCACTTTCCCCGTTTCTCCCGGATCATTGTGGGAATCCTTTTCCATTACCGCTCCAAAGAGCGCCTTCGCCGATTCCGTGGAATTCGGTGTGTGGATATCAGGGTCGGGTACCATCTGGGTTGATGATCTCCAGCTTCTGCTTGATGGACGGAATCTTCCTGAATGCCCTGTGAGAGGCCCCT
>CAZNFQ010000185.1:0-3001 GCA_964571965.1 uncultured bacterium
TACTGGGTAGCCATTGAAACCACCACGCTGGTCAGTGCTCCGCTTATCACCCTTCACCGTGATCAAAGAAGCCTGGAAGCCGCCTGGAAGTATCTTCTGATCTGTTCCGTGGGCATTGCAATTGCACTTCTCGGAATATTTTTCCTGGCCACCGCAGCAGGTGATGCAGCAGAGGACATGACCATGAGCAACCTGATAGGTTCAGCAGGCTCCATGGACAAAATTTGGATCAAGGCCGCTTTCATTCTTCTGCTTGTGGGTTTCGGTACCAAAATGGGCCTTGCTCCCATGCACACATGGCTTCCGGATGCCCATAGCGAAGCCCCGTCGATGGCATCTGCACTGCTGTCAGGTGCCCTTCTCAACTGTGCATTTCTTGGAATTCTCAGGTGCCATGCCATATGCATCGCAGCAGGTCTGGGTGATTTCAGCGGAGACCTTCTCGTTCAGTTCGGGCTTCTGTCAATGGTAACCGCAGGCATTTTCATAATAAGACAAACCGACTACAAAAGAATGCTGGCCTACTCCAGCATAGAGCACATGGGTATTCTTGCCCTGGGAATAGGAACCGGCGGTCTGGCCGCAACCGGTGCTCTCTTCCATACAATTACACATGCCTCTGCCAAAGCAATGCTCTTCCTCGCAGCGGGAAACATCGCAACCAGGTACAAAACGAAAAACATAGCTTCTGTGAGAGGAGCCTTTGAAGTGATGCCCGTCACCGCCATCCTTTGGCTTGGGGGGATATTCGCAATAGCCGGCACTCCCCCCTCGGGTGTTTTCATAAGTGAGTTTATCATTCTGAAAGGGCTTCTCGAATCCGGGGGAACGGTTTCTGCTGTCCTGTACCTTCTAACCCTGGCGGTGGTATTCACCTCCATGACCCGCCTGGTAATACCAATGGTTTTCGGAACTTCCCGGGGATACATCAAATCTCCCGGGTCCCGGAGAGAAAAGCCGTGGTCGGTCATCGGTCCCGTGGCCCTGGCATTGATACTTGTCGTCCTGGGACTCACCATGCCTGAACGTTTGTGGCACGCGCTCTCCGGCGCGGCTGCGTTCTTCGGAGGACCCAGGTGAAAAGGAAAGGTTCGGTTCATCTCAGAAACGGTCAGTCCGTCAGCCTGGAACACTGTCCGCTGATCAGCCCCGATGAATTCAGGGAAGCTGTGATACAGAGAACATCACAGGGAGCACGGCTTTCAGCACTGACAGCCATCCCGGGAAACAAAACTCACCGTCTTACAGGGGTGATTGCCAACTCGGCGGAGGGCACGGTTGAACTGCTGTCAGCAGACGTTGGAGATTCATACCGGTCGATCACACCTGAATGCCCCTCCGCCCACCTGTATGAGAGGCTTATCCATGAACAATGGAAAATACTGCCTGAAGGACACCCATGGCTGAAACCCGTGAGGTTCCCCCATGGAAATGCCGGGGAAATGGAATACTTCAGCATACCCGGAGGTGACATTCATGAGGTTGCTGTGGGCCCGGTACATGCAGGAGTGATAGAACCGGGGCATTTCCGTTTTCTGTGCCACGGTGAAACGGTGAGGCATCTGGAAATTTCTCTTGGCTACCAGCATCGCGGAGTGGAAAACGTTCTTCCAGGCGGTCCTTTGCCCCGAACCATTCATTACATGCAGACTGCGGCGGGTGATACGACGGTCGGGCATACTTCGGCATACTGCCGCCTTCTGGAATCACTTACGAAGACATGTGCTCCAGCCAGAGCCGAAGCCCTGCGGGCCATGGCACTGGAACTTGAGAGACTTGCCAACCACATCGGCGATCTGGGGGCAATGGCGGGGGACACCGGCTTTCTGCCCTCGATGAATTACCTGGGCAGAATAAGAGGAGATGTGCTGAATTTAACAGCCATGCTCTGCGGCAATCGTTTCGGAAGAGACCTCGTGATACCGGGAGGTACTGCATTCGATCTCACAGGCGAAATGATCGACGAGATATTGAACCGGCTCAAGTCGATTGAAAAGGATACCACAGGTGCAGTTGAGCTAATGCTGAATACCCCTTCCGTGCTTGCAAGGCTCGAGGGCACAGGGATCATAGACCGGAAAACCGCCGAATTGACCGGCATTGTCGGGGTGGCCGCCAGAAGCTGCGGTATACCGACCGATGTTCGCAGTGAATTCCCATGGGGTATGTATCAGTTCTCCCATGTTCCCGTTTGCACGTGGGCATCATGTGACTGTTTTGCCAGGGCATGCGTCAGATGGCTGGAGATCAGACAGTCTTTCACCTTCGTGAACGATCAGCTGAGATCTCTTCCCGGCGGACCGGTGCGCACGGAAATCGGCCCTGTTGAACCGAACATGATATCCGTGACAATGACAGAGGGCTGGCGGGGCGAGATCTGTCACCTTGCGGGAACGGATAGCCATGGAAAGCTTGCCTGGTACAGAATTTTCGATCCCTCGCTGCATAACTGGATGGGACTGGCTGTGGCAATGAGAAACCAGGAGATCTCGGATTTTCCTCTGTGCAACAAGAGTTTCAATCTATCTTACTGCGGCCATGACCTCTAGGAAGGCTCAAAACAAATGCTTACAGTTCTGAAGGAAAGACTGCGTCAGAAGTACCGCACGATGAGTTACCCGGAAAAGGAAACACCGCAGCTTCCTGAAAGATTTCCCGGACTGCCGCGGATCAAGGGCGATACTTGTCCCCATGGCTGCTCGGCCTGCGGCGAGGTCTGCCCCACCGGCGCAGTAAC
The DNA here is from genome assembly GCA_964571965.1 of uncultured bacterium. Taxonomy (GTDB): domain Bacteria; phylum Fermentibacterota; class Fermentibacteria; order Fermentibacterales; family JCC-6; genus Sabulitectum. The sequence continues at coordinate 2,738 of CAZNFQ010000185.1, forward strand.
AGTTACTCATCGGGGGATCGCCAGTATCGATACAGGCAGGTGTCTTTTCTGCAGAGCATGCGAAAAAGCCTGTCCGGAAGAGCTTATCAGCTTCACAGGTGACCATCGTCTTGCGGCGTTGAAAAGAGAAGATCTCCTGGTAACACCCGGTGCAGGATCTCAAAAGGAAACGCAGCCTCCTGTATCGGCTAAACTGTTCAGAAGATCACTGAAACTGCGTCAGGTCTGCGCAGGAGGATGCAATGCCTGCGAAGCGGACAGCAA
>CAZNFQ010000186.1:0-2979 GCA_964571965.1 uncultured bacterium
AAGGGTGGGTGGATACCACGCCCTTGAGAACTTCACCCTTCCTGGTGTAGACCTTCACCGTATGACCTGCTATGGAACCGGGCATCCATCCGCCAACCGGGGAAATGGACGCAAAACCGTTGTCATCGATGTTGTAGATGAGAAAGCCTATTTCATCTATGTGCCCTGCAAGCATCACTCTGGGTCTGTCCCCGGGGGCGCTGCCCTTCTTAAGGGCTATGATGTTCTTCATTGCGTCTACCCTGATCTCGTGGGCATGGTCTTTCAGCTCGTTCTCGAGAAGCTGCACGACGGCGTCTTCCCTGCCTGAAATACCGTCGGTCTCACAGAGTTTTTTAAGGAGTTCCATAAATCCTCTTTCCGTAATTGTCTCAGGGTGTTCTTATCTGAAATCCTGCGCCGTCCATGTAGCCGGTGCCCCGGCTGCCGGCAAATCTGATGTCAGTGAGAAGGGCTTCCGCGGCCTCAGCCGGGGTCATGCCGTTCTCCAGTATCTGATTCAAATAGTAAAACTCGATTATGGCGCTTCCGCCCCAGTCCACCGAAGTTGTGTAACCTGAAACGGCGAAGTCTTCATCCCAGTCGTTCCTCGCCCTGAGGATGGCCTCGTCGGTGCCGCCTGCCATGATAAGGCAGCAGCTGAAGTGAATAAGCTTCAGGTTGGGCATTACGGACACGGCCTGTGCAACCTGCTGCGGCGTCACAGTGCCTCCGTCCAGAGAAATTCCCGCTTCAGTGCCGTGGCTGGCAAACACCAGATAAACATCTCCCGGCAGCATGGCAGCCTCTGCACACATGTTGGATACGTCTTCCGCATCGTAAACGAACCGGTGGCGTATCTGTAGGTCAGGGAGCCTTCCAAGCCATTCGGCAAGCATTTCACCGAAGGAGTACTCGTTCTCGGTGAGGGATTCCTGCCACTGGGTTTCAAGTATCACAAGCCAGGTGGATGCTTCTCCCGTTGATCTGTGTCCCTCCCAGGAACTCCACCGTCTGTCACCTGTGGCGCGCCATTCACCTTCGAAGGAGTTCCCGCTTTCTGAGAGCTGGAACCAGCCCTCGCCGGTGGCAGTGCCCTCGTCGTAGGTAAAGGTCATTCTTCCCTGCTGGTTGACCGTTCCTTCGATAGCGGACATTCCTCCGTAGCTGTACCACCCTGAAACATCGGTACCGTCCTGTTCGAGGAACATGTCGCCGTAGGTGGTCTGCCAGACCCCGGAAAAATCCGGAACCGAGACCAGGGATAGAATTAGAAAAATCACTCAAGCACCGCCTTGATCCTTCGTATACCCCTCGAGGAGCTTTTTTCAGATACGATTCTGAACCTGCCGAGATCCGAGGTATTCTCCACATGGGGGCCTCCGCAGATTTCCATGGAATAACCCTCTATGGTGTAGACCTTAACAACATCCCCGTATTTATCCTTGAAGAAACCAAGGGCACCCTGATCGTCTGCCTCTTCCGGAGCCATCTCGCAGACATGGATCTTTATGCCCTTTTCAATTGCCTCGTTAACCAGTTTTTCCACTTCGGTGAGCTCTTCTTCGGTCATTTTCTCCGGGTGCTGAAAATCGAAGCGGAGCCTTTTCTCGGTGATGTTGCTGCCCTTCTGCTGCACGTGCTGGCCCAGTACACGTCTTAGAGCGGCATGAAGAAGGTGCGTTGCCGTGTGAAGCTTCGTTACCATTTCGCTGTTGTCGGCGAGACCGCCCTTGAATTTCTGATCAGCGCCCTGCTTGGACAGGGCCCGGTGTTTCTCGAAGGCTTCGTTGTAACCGTCCATGTCCACGGTCATGCCGTGTTCTGCCGCAAGGTCTTCCGTTAGTTCAACCGGGAATCCGTAGGTATCGTAAAGTTTGAACGCAAGCCTTCCTGCCACTGTTTTCCTGGGGTTTTTCATAAGGTTCGGCAGCATCTTGTTGAACTGCTTCATACCCGAATCGAGAGTCTGGCTGAAGAGTTCCTCTTCCCTCTGGAGTTCCTCGAAAACCCTGCTCCTGTTCCTGCCGAGTTCCGGGTACTCGCCGCCCTCTTCGTCTATGACAATTGAGGCCAGTTCAGAGAGGGCACCCCTGTGGATATTCAGTTTCAGACAGTGCCGGACTGCCAGCCTGATGAGCCTGCGCACAACGTAACCCTGATCCAGGTTCGATGGAACCACGCCAAGGTCATCGCCCATTATGTGGGTTGCCGAACGGATGTGGTCGGCTATCACCCTTTCGGACCTTGTTTCGGTGTCCGTTCCCGAAAGCTCTCTGATCTTTTCTATGAGAAGTTTAAGGGTTCCTGTCTCATAAACCGTTCCGCAGCCCTGAAGCATGGCAACGGTGCGTTCCACGCCCATACCCGTGTCAACGTTTTTCTGATTCAGGGGCACGTAGGTGCCCTCGGGGGTTTTCCTGTACTCCATGAAAACGTCGTTCCAGACCTCGAAGTATTTCCCGCAGGAACAACCGGGTCTGCAGTTTTCCCCGCAGGGTTTTCTGCCTGTGTCGTAGAACATTTCCGTATCTGGACCGCAGGGCCCTGTAGCCCCTGTGGGGCCCCACCAGTTGTCCTTCATTCCGAACCGGTGTATCCTCTCTTCGGGAACGCCGGCTTCTTTCCATATCTCTGCCGCTTCCTGGTCTGCGGGTATTCCGTTCTCTCCTGCGAAAACTGTTACACTGATCCTCTCCGGGTCGAAACCCAGCCAGTCTTTTCCGGTGAGGAACTCCCAGCTCCACATGATGGCTTCTCTTTTGAAATAGTCGCCCAGTGACCAGTTGCCCAGCATTCTGAAGAATGTGAGATGGGTGTCGTCACCCACCTCTTCGATGTCGCCGGTGCGGATGCATTTCTGCACATCCACAAGTCTCTGTCCGGATGGGTGTTTCTCGCCCAGAAGGAACGGCACCAGCGGCTGCATGCCCGCAGGAGTAAAAAGAATGGTGGAATCGTTCTCAGGGATTATGGAGGCTCCGGGTATTCGCTTGTGGC
>CAZNFQ010000187.1:0-2976 GCA_964571965.1 uncultured bacterium
ACTCCAAAGGCCGGGGCGAAAGCTCCGGCCTTTTTTCAAAAGAGGAACAGAATGACAATAACCCTAATGATAACTGCAGCAGCAGCTTTCTCTGCAATGGGCGATTTTACGGACGACTTCGAGTCATACACCCCCGGGGACCATCTCGAGTCTTCCCCGAGCTGGGATAAAGAACCCACAGGGGGCTATGTTCAAATCACGGAACAGGGGGATAACAAGTACGGGGAAGCTGTATTCCCCTACTCGGCCTTCACAGGTTACATCTGCACCGCGGCAGGCTTCTGGACCGACGGCTCAGTTGAAATGGACTTCGCCCCGGAAGGCACAGGCAGCTTTTCCAACGTATACGCAAGGCTTGACATTATTGCCGGCGGTTCCTACGCAGCTGGTCTTACCGTATTCTTCGGCTCGTTTACCTACGCCTACATTGCCTATGTAAATGCTGCAGGAGACTACGAACTTCTCTACTCCGACCTGGGGCCCATCATTACCCCCGGCTCCTGGGCAAACGTCAGGCTTCACATAGAGGGAACGGACCCTGTGGCACTCACCCTTTACATCGACGGTGAGCAGGCAGCGAAGGTCTACGACACCACCCATCTTCTGGGCAATGGTCTCTCAGGCTTCGTTTTGTTCTACGAAGACCAGCCGCCGGCCATACTTGCAGACAACTTCCAGGTAATGATCAATGAACAGAGCCTCATCCCCACCACCATAGGTTCCATCAAGGCAATGTTCAGGTAGCACGAACAGCAAGCCTCCCGGAAACGGTCTGCACATCACTGGGTCTCACCTGCAGCGAATTTCCGGACACCTTCTACTGGTCTTACACCAGCGGCGGCTCCGCCTATATCTGCCAATTCGAAATGGTGATCGATCAAACTCCCCTGGAACGAAACAGCTGGGCCGGGATCAAGGCTCGATTCTGAACTGGGAACAGGCATCGGATAAAAGAACCGTGCCCGGGCCACCTCATATCTCAAGGATCTCCCGTCTCTGCCGAAGAAGCTCTCCGTAGAGATTCTTCAACCCGTCATCGAGGAAACTTATCTCAATCAGTCGAAACCATTCGGGAAGCACGCTGGAAAAGTGTTCCAGAGTTTTCTCTACTACCCTGCCTGTGAGATTCAGGTGGTTTTTACCGAGATACTCAAGCAGGTCACGCCGGGTGATGTTCCTCTTCTTGCCGTTAAGGGGAAGAGCCAGCTCGTCGATCTCGCTTCGGGGTCTTCCCATAGCCATGTACACCACGGTTGTATTCAAACAGTCATAGAGCGGGGACAGCTCTGCTTTGCCGCTGCGCCTTATCATGGAAGAGTTTTTCAAGTGCATATCCTCGTTGCCTGTCAGCCAGCAGAACACGGTACGCTGAAACAGCCTGGCCCTCTCCACAACCGGAAAGGAACAGTGCCTGTCTATGAGTGTTGCCAATTTCTCCAGACTGTATCGGTACTTGGTGCCCCTTTCCCTGCCTGCCAGCTGGGCGAAATCTTCTGTGGCGAGCTTTCCTGTTCTTCCCACTCTGTCGAACCTGCGGATGAAGTATGTCATCGAGCTGTCCGACGAGTAGATCAAACCACTTACAGGTACATCCAGAGAGGCAACCCGGGCCAGGTGCATGGTAAGACCCTCGTTCTCAGGCAGCTGGGGGTAGTCTGCGTGCTGAGGTTTCAAAATATAGAGGCCATACCTGTCCACAGGCTCAAAGGTCTCTCTCTCAACGCTCAACACTGCGGTCAGCTTCGGCTGCATACCCTGTATGGACAGTTTTCCCGCCAGTCGAAGAGCCTCCCGGCGCTGCTCAGCAGCTGACAGAGGCAGGGGAGACAGCCGTGTAAGCCTGTTATTCAGTAAACGGAGACCTTCCGGTGAGTAATCGTCGTCACCACAATCCCGGTAGGTAATGGGACAGCGGTTCAAACCGAACCCTCCACCGTCACGGCTCCCACAAGGTCACTCCCCACTGCGATAAGCTGAGAAAACAGATCGTTCCTGTCTATCTTGTGCTGTCTGAGAAGAGCCTCCAGCATCTCGCCCTCCGGAAGCAAACCCTCGAAGAACGGGGGAAAACCACGGAATTCCCAGACACGACGGTGGGTGGGCATTGTCAGAGAAACAGATGAACCATGGTATTCAGGAAGGTACTCGAACCTGTAGGACCCCTGTGCAGATTCCCGCAGAAAACCGGCGGGAATACCCTGAACCAGCACCATAGCCCGACGTTCCAGCACTTCCCCGGAATGGTCAGTGCTATTCACCACTGTAATCTTCCTGCTTTTCTGCGAACTCATGGGAAAATGGTCCAGACAGATCGATGCTGATGTTAAGCACCTCAAGAACGGAAAGCAGGCTCTCCAACTGCACTGTGGGCTTGCCGTGCTCGATATCGAATACAGTGGTCTTTCCCACTCCGGCCAGATCCGCAAGTGCCAGCTGGGTCAAACCTGCCCGTTTCCGGTGATATTTCACGAGTTTTCCCATCTGACTCATTATCTTATTGAACACGATATGTTGAACCCCCTGTATATTTACTGCCTTAACAGTAACATATGCCCATTCAGACACCGATGCAAGGTTTAGCAAGTCCTAAACACATATATTTACCGCCCTGACAGTAAAATACTTTGTATCAGACCCTCACGCAATCACTCAGTACCTGAATGGTGCGATTCTACTGCCATGGCGGCGTTAGTACTCATGTCAGAATTCAGTGTCCATGTTACCCTACCACTGGAATTTCTCAATTTCTTCCGGGCTGTTTCCCCAATAAACAATCCAATATGGTACAGCTGAGTAAACTTAGAGTTAGACTGTTAAGTTTTGCTTCTGCCAGCTAACCCCCGCTAGTGAACAGGAGAATGATGAAAGTTCTTTTTTATTATAGAGGCAGAGAAAGCCTTGGTATAGAATATCTCTCAGCGGTACTGAAACAAGCCGGTCACCAGGTTGACCTTATCTTCGATCCGGGACTCGACA
>CAZNFQ010000188.1:0-2941 GCA_964571965.1 uncultured bacterium
TCCAGACCCTGGGCAAGACGCTCCTCATAGCTTTCACGAAGCCAGTATCTGGAACTGTCCGGTGTGTGGATCTCATCGATGAGCACGATGTTGCCGTTCTCGTCCTTGCCCATCTCGTATTTTGTGTCCACCAGGATCAATCCATGCTCTGCTGCAGTCTTTACCCCGAAGCTGAAGAGCTCCTTTGCGATCCTGGAAGCCTGATCCCAGTCAGAACTGGTCATAAGACCGCTTGATACGATCTCCTCGGGTGTTATGGACTCGTCGTGGACTTCACTCTTTGTGGTAGGCGTTATCAAGGGTTCATCGAACTTCTGGTTTTTCACCATCCCGTCGGGCAGAACATTGCCGCAGATGTTCCTCTCGCCCCTGTTATAGAGGGTCCAGGCGCTTGTGCTGCTGCTTCCGGTGAGGTAGCCCCTCATAACGAATTCCACCGGGAAGACTTCCATTTTCCTGCCCAGAGTAGCGTTGGGATGTGGCAGGTCAATTACATGGTTTGGCACTATGTGCTCTGTATTTCTGAACCACCAGGCGCTCACCCGGTTGAGAACCTGCCCCTTGAAGGGAACCGACGCGAGAACCCGGTCGAATGCGCTCTGGCGGTCTGTGGTCACCAGAAGAAGTTTGTCCCCCAGGTCGTAAATGTCACGAACTTTGCCTCTTTTGCACGCTCCTATGCCCAGATCCTTTGTCTCGGTAAGGCAGTTGCTGAGATTTGCTTTAATTACGGCATTCTTGTTTTTCATGATTCCTCCGGGTTTTAAAAAGGGCTGAATTCCATGCCGGTAAGATAGGAAATAAGACACCGTTTCCGCCAGAGTGATATATTTGCCCCTGACCCTGAACAAAGAAGGAGAATTCATGACTACAGCCAAGGACAGGAACCTGACCTGGCACGACCATGCCATAGGCAGAGAAGACATTGAAGAACTGAACGCCCACAGAGGCGCTACAATCTGGTTCACAGGCCTCTCAGGAAGCGGCAAATCCACCGTTGCCGATTACGTTTGCAGAATGCTCCACGCCAGGGGAGCAAGAACGGCTATCCTCGATGGAGACAATGTAAGGCACGGCCTTAACAGTGATCTGGGATTCTCCCCGGAGGACAGAACAGAGAATATCAGAAGGATATCCGAGGTGGCAAAACTCTTCACCAGCTTCGGAATCATCAACCTTCTCGCCTTCATAAGTCCCTACAGGGAAGACAGAAACAAAGCCAGGGAAATACAGAACGAAGGCGACTTCATAGAAGTCTACGTTGACGTACCACTGGAAGTTGCCGAAGAAAGAGACCCCAAGGGGCTCTACAAGAAGGCCAGAGCAGGCATTATCCCCAATTTCACTGGAATAAGCGCCCCCTACGAAGCCCCGGAGAACCCGGAGATCCACCTGAAAACCCACGGCCGGACACCGCAGGAATCCGCCGCTGAGGTTGTGAAGGCCCTGGAAAAACTGGGAATAGTGCCGGAGGAATAAACATTGTTCTTTCAGCGAAGAGCGGTGCCGCCGGGAATGGCGGACCGCTCTCTTTTCAGGGTACCGCTTTCTTCCGATGAGAAGAGTGCTTTCAAGCTCCACCTTTTAAGCCAGGTGCTGGGAGCTGTTGCGGTGGGTGTGGTGATGAACCATGACTACATAGCAACGAACGGCCTTGGTGCCTCTGTGGTTCAGATAACACTGCTCACCATGATCTGGCCCGTGAGCAACCTGTTCAGCGTTTTCACCAGCCATTTCATCGACAGTACCAACAGACATTCCACAGCCATATTCATAGGAGCGGCAATGAGGCTTCCAGTGGCGCTGATGTTCTTCTCATCCAGCGTCAACCTGATGCTTGCGCTGCTTTTTCTCTACTTCGGCAGCAACAGTCTGGTGCTTCCGGGGCAGAACGCAGTGATGCGCAGCAGGTACAGGAAGGGTCACAGGGGGCTATTATTCGGCTGGTCCATGAGCGTTCTGAATCTTTTTGCCCTTCCAGCTGCAATGCTTGTGGGCGCACTTCTTGACGCTGATTTCTCCTTCTACAGAACGATATTCGTAGTCGAGGCTGTGATGGGTTCTGCCCAGGCAGTGGTGGTAGGCTTCATGGCCAGGGGAATGAAAGATCCTCTGGTGGTTGCCAAATCCACTGTAAGCGACTTTCTCAAGAGTCTTGGAAATGTTTTGAAGACTGACAGAGAATTCATGCTTTTCGAGGCCTTTTTCATGACATACGGTTTTGGTTTCATGTGCATACAGCCTGCCATCCCATTCTATTCCCAGGAAATTCTCGGTCTTTCATACGGTCAGTACGCCATGGCCAAGGGTGTGCTTGGGCAGATGGGGCTTCTTGTTCTGGGGCCTTTCCTGGGAGCCAGAATGGACAGGCTGCATCCCTTCCGTTTTACCGGGATCGTCTGCCTGATCCTGGCGGGTTTCCCGCTGGTTCTTGTGTCCAGCAGTCTTCTGCCCGTGATCGATATTCCTCTCTTTTACATCTCATGGCTGTTCTTCGCTATAGGAATAGCAGGGGTCAACCTTTCCTGGAACATGTCCAGCATGTTTTTTGCTCCCGAGGGAAGGACCGCAACCTACCAGGGTCTTCATGTGACTGCCACCGCCCTGAGAGGTTTCCTTGCACCTGTTCTGGGAAGCGTAATAATGACTCAGCTCGGATACACGGCAAACTTCTTAATGTCTTTTCTTTTCTTCGCCTCCGCCGGTACCCTGTTTCTGGTCCACTACCGGAAAAGGTGCAGACTGGGTCTCATAGAAACCTGTGAATAAAAAAGGGGCAGCCGAAGCTGCCCCAAAGTAACCGGTCGTTCTAGAAGTTGATTCCGCCCTGAATGCCTACCCACATGTCGTCGAAATCCACGAAGTGGAGCCTGGCGCTGATGTCAACATCACCTGTTCCAACGATGGGGGTGATGAGACCGGCGCCGATGTATCCGCCGAA
>CAZNFQ010000189.1:0-2904 GCA_964571965.1 uncultured bacterium
CTGTTATCCACCTGCTTGATCCGTCTGCCGCCGCGCTTCTGCCGTCCAGGGTTCCGGCCATTTTCAGATGAAGGAAGCTCCTTCCGGTTGATCTGTGGTGAAGGTAAACGGTGTTCAATTCCCTTGCCTTGTCCTCCAGTAGACCTGTTTCAACCTCAAGCCCACGTGACAGAAGGAACTCTATTCCCTTTCCGCTCACCTGGGGATCAGGGTCTACCATGGCAACCACGACCCTTGATATACCCGCTGCTTCTATGGCATCCACACAGGGAGGGGTTCTGCCGTGGTGACAGCAGGGCTCCAGGGTAACCACCATGGTCATACCGGAAACATCACCGGCTTTGGCCAGAACGTCTCTCTCAGCATGGGGAGCGCCGCAGCAGGAATGGTGACCTGCAGCCACTATTTTGCCGGCTCTGTCGATTATCACGGCTCCCACCCGGGGATTGGGAAAGACCAGTTTTCCACCCTTCAGGGCTTCCTGTACCGCAAGCTCCATTCCCCTGGTTTCAGCCTCGGTGAACAATAAGCTACTCGACTTCCTCTATGGTCAGTCTTCCAAGAACGGCATTGACCACATACTGAGTTTCAAGACTTCCCTGGGCAAGGATGATGTGAGTGGCATCGGCAACAGGCTGACTGAATGTGGGATCGATGGCAACCCACTCTCCCACCCATACAGCAGGCCACGCATGATAACCGAATATCCCGTTATCCACGTAAACAACCCCGGCACAGGTAACGGCAGGAATGCCTGCGGCCCGGCAAAGGGCAACTGTGAGTATGGTGTGCTCGTTGCAGTCCCCCCTGAGATTGTCCAGCACATCAACCGCAGAGGGCAGTGAAACCGTGGGTACGTTTGCAACTGCTCTGTCAACGTAATCGGAAATGCTCATGACCGCATCCCAGGAATTCGTTATACCAAGTGTGAGACTGTCAGCAAGTGCCTTAACTGCAGGATCATCGCACTGGATCATGGATTCCGCCTGAAGGAAAGGATAAAGGGCTTCATCGGTTGTATCGAATGGATAGTCCAGGGGCTGAACCGGGGGAAGGGCTTCAACCCTGATGACAACGCTGTCCATAAGAGTCTGAAGACCCGGATAATCCAGATTGAAATCGCTCCAGTCGATATCCCCCACCATCCGCCAGGTTCTTTCCCCTGTCTGCCTGGGACTGGAAACATCGTTGGAAGTCACGGCGTAAACCTGATAAAGGTCACTTGATGGAATGATGTTATTATCCGTTGAAGGGGAAACACGGGTAAGTACCATGCCCATTCCAGTTTCCTCTTCCCGCACGATCTGACCACGGTGGACCCACACTGTGTTTCTCATGCCCTGCTGGCTGATGAGAAGTCTGGCGGCTTCCACTGTGTCTCCCATGAGTGAAGTATTTTCAATTGCTTCGCAGGTGATCGTGGCTTCAAAAAGCATTCCCGTGGACGGGTCGAAGGTGGGGAAAACCCGCTGATCACCCGGGGCCCACTCCATGGTTGCGGCGGCAAGGTCCACGAAAGCTGGAAGATAATCTCCCTCGAACTCCCGGGAATACGAGATCTCCCTGCCTGACGTGTTCAGTGTGGTTTCTACTGTATTGCCAGTTCTTACTGCTCTTGCCTCCACCAGCGAAGTACCGTCGGACATGGTCATCTCCATGTACCCCAGGTCCATATCGGAACCTGTTCTGGATTCAACGTCCATGGTAACGGTGCGGGTGGTTCCCATGAGAAGAAGATGCCATTCCATGGACTGACGGATAATCAGAGAATCTCCTATATGCTCTGTCTCCATGGTCATGTAGCCCACATCCTCACCCTGGAGAGCAACGGCAAATTTCTGGAAATCGGCTGTGGCGTAGGTTTCTGCCGGCACCCTGCTCCCATTCTCTCCGCATGCGGTGAAAAGGACTATCAGAACGGGAATTATCAGACCATATTTCTTCATCTCAGTAACCTCTCCATCTCTTCAGCTATCCTTGAACCGGCATTGCCGTCCCACATAGGTATCAATGGCGGCACTTCCGGTCTTTTATCCACCTGTGACTTAACTGCTTCACAAATGCCCTCGGGTTCAGGGCAGAGAACATTGGTTCCCAGGGTACAGGTAACAGGTCTTTCCGTGTTGGGCCTTACGGTAACACAGGGAACCCCCATCACCGAAGTTTCCTCCTGAACCCCTCCGGAATCCGTTATCACCACATCGGCCTTTTGCTGATGTCTTATGAAAGTAAGGTAATCCATGGGCTCCACTATGGTAAGATTATCCGGAACCCTGCTGTCAAGTTCCCATTTTTCAATGTTCTTCACAGTTCTGGGGTGGGCCGGAAAAACAAGCGGCATCGGAGAAAGCTTCGCAAGGGCATCCAGTATCCTGCCCAGCTTTTCACCGTTATCAACATTCCCCGGTCGGTGAAGGGTTACAAGACCATATCCATTTCCGGGAACAGGAAGCAGCTCTGCTTCAGGCAGAAGCCTTAGCAGTGTGTCGATCATGGGATTGCCCACCATTTTCACAGCCTCTCCCGGCCTCCCCTCCCTGAGGAGGTTTTCCCTGGCCTCCGAACTTGTAATGAGAAGAAGATCACTGATCTGGTCCGTAAGAAGCCTGTTTATCTCCTCGGGCATGGTTCTGTCGAAACTGCGAAGACCGGCTTCCACATGAACCGTCGGCGTTCCGTATCTCACCGCTGTCAAAACACAGGCCAGGGTGGAATTCACATCACCAACCACAACAACTGCTTCTGGTTTTCCCGCAAGAAAAACCGGTTCATAGGCTTTCATTATATCCGCTGTCTGGCCGGTAACGGTGGAACTTCCCACTCCGAGATTGATATGGGGCTTGGGAAGACCGAGCTGGTCGAAAAAACTGCCGGACATGGAGTAATCGTAATGCTGCCCGGTAT
>CAZNFQ010000190.1:0-2885 GCA_964571965.1 uncultured bacterium
CTGCACGGGGAAATGGCAGGGCTTGCCGGAAACATCCAGTCCTACTACGACCCTGCCATGAGCGGGACCGATGTGCAGGAAAAATACCGGAAGCTCATAATCGATGAGATGCTCGAACTCAAGCTCGATGTCGACCTTGACGTAAACGAAAGCATGGTTGAAGAGCTCAGGACCAATGAAACCTTCTTCAACGATTTCGTGAAAAACGTCCTCCACGAGTATCTCGAGGAAATTTCCGAAGAAAACATCCCCTACGGCATGCATGTGTTCGGGGAGGTACCTCCCGAAAAGAGCCTGGAGCAAAAGCAGGACGAACTCGTATCCATTATTCGGGTAATCATGGGTACATCCTTTGAAGGGAATGTGACCGCTGTTTTCTATCCCGGTTCCCCGGAAGGAATTCCCGAAGGGGATACGAATGTAGACCGGATGATAAGGGAAGTTGTAATCAACGGGACGGATCCCGCAACGGCTCAGAACAATGTTTATGAGTCCAGCAACGCATCCGTAACCCGGGATATGGAGTTCGGTTTGAGCTACAAAGACAGAGTTGTCGCACCTGTACTGGACGACCTGCCCTCAGTTATCAGGACAATGCTGGGCACTTCCTTTGAAGGGAATGTGACCGCTGCTTTCTATTCCAATGCAACTCTCTACCCCTCAGGCATTCCTGAAAACGATACGAAGGTAGATGCCCTGGTCTGGGATGTTATCTACAACGGTACGAAGTACCGGGACGCCCAGGACACGCTCTACGGCTTCAACAACAGTTCGGTAAACATCGACCTGAAACAGGGCCTTGAGTACAAAGCCGATATCCTGGACCTGCACAGGGACGAGATGAGCCTGATGGTGAGGGCAATGATGGGAAACAGCTTTGAAAAAGCTGTGGAAGCTGCCTTCTATTCCAATACAACGGAATACCCGCTCGGGATTCCTTCGGATGACAGCAGGGTGGACCGGCTTGTCTGGGAAGTGGTTAGCAGCAACAGTAACATCACCCCTGAAGCAGCCCAGGACCTGGTCTACGGGAGCAATGAGAATTCGCTAAGTTCCGCCCTTGAGGTCGGGATCGAATACAGGGACAGGCTCAGGCAGTGTTCCCAGGAAATGGACCATTTGCTCTCAGCCCTTGAAGGTGGCTACATTCCTCCGAGGTCAGGCAGGGACCCGATACAGAACCCGGATTCGGTTCCTACAGGGTGCAACTTCTACGGTGTGGACTCGAGGCTTTACCCCTCGGAAGCTGCCTGGGAACTGGGAATTGCAATGGCAAATTCCCTGCTTGAGGACTATTACGAAAAACACGGGGAATACCCGCAAAAAGTCTCGTTCTCCAGGTTCGGTGTGGAGTTCATAAGAGACCACGGGACCCTTGAAGCCGAAGTGCTTTACCTGCTCGGGATAAGGCCGACCTGGGACGATGAAACCAGGCAGGTCGACGGGCTTGCGGTCATGAACGAGTCCGAAATGTATGCGCTTCTGCCTGAAGACTCGCCCCTGAGAAACGAATCCCTTATCGGCAGGCCGAGGATCGACATTGTATATACGACCGCCGGGATGAGGGACGCTTTCCCGGACAAGATAAAAATGATAGATGAGGCTGTCAGGCTTGCAGCCAACCAATCCACAGTCCCGGATACCAACTACACGAACTATGTTAATGAAAGCAGCCAGCAGATCTTTGCTGCCCTTGTCGCTGCAGGGTATGACAGTGATACCGCAAAGCAATTGTCCGAAATGCGCTGTTTTGCGGTTCAGGACGGAACTTACGAGATCGGGGTTGCCAATGCCATCGGTGCAAGCGGAACCTGGGACAATGAGGAAACGATTGCCGAGCTTTACCTCGACAAGATGGGTTATGCCTACGGGACCGATATATGGGGCGAAAAGTGTTCCGAGCTCCTGGCAGAAAACCTGAAAGCAGCGGATGCGTCTGTTCACTCGGATTCCTCTAACCTCTATGATACCCTGGACAACGACGACTTCTTCCAGTATTTCGGAGGCATGAACCTGGTGAGCAGGTATCTTTCAGGGGAAACTCCTGAGATGTACGTCTCCGATACCCGGAGCCAGGACGCGGAAAACTGCGGGATGGTCCCGATGGACGAATACCTGAAAAAGAACCTGCGGTCCAGGTACCTCAATGACCAGTGGATCAAGGGCATGATGGAATCCGGGTACGCCGGAGGCAGGATAATGTCCGAGTTTGTAAACAACCTCTGGGGCTGGGAAGTTTGTGACCCGGACCTTGTGGATGACAGCGACTGGGAACTGGTCTATGAAACGTACATCAATGACCCGGACATGCAGGAATGGTTCAAGGAAAACAACCCTTACGCCATGCAGTCAATAGAATCCAGGATGCTGGAAACAATGCGTAAAGGCTACTGGGAGAATACCGAGATAAGAGACCAGCTGATTTCCGAGTACGTAAAGTCAGTTGTAGAGGACGGGGTCACCTGCTGTCACCACACCTGCGGAAACCCCTCGCTTCATGAGTATGTGAAGGGCATGATGTCCGTTGCGGGAGTCAGCCAGGAGCTTCAGGACGCATACAATAATAAGATCACCGAAGCAACCGATTTCCCGGAGACTACTCCTATTCCCTCACCCAGTACTAGTAGCAGCAGTGGTAACAGGGGCAGTTCTACCCCGGTGGTAAAGAGTGCGAACCAGACAACTGCTCAAGAAACCGATGCCGGATACGGAACCGAAACTCCCGATGCTCCGGAAAGCTCTTCATCTGCCGAATCCGATCCTTATGTGGAAGGCTACGAGATGCAGAAAGATGCAGTTGATGGTTCCGAGGGAGGAAGTCCGATGTCTTTCTCAGGTTCTGACGTTGTGGGTACTTTGTTCGTACTTGCAGCAGTGGGAGGAAT
>CAZNFQ010000191.1:0-2882 GCA_964571965.1 uncultured bacterium
TGCAGGTTTACAAATGCGAAATGTGCGGGAACATAGTGGAGGTGCTTCACGGAGGTCCCGGAGAGCTTGTGTGCTGCGGAGAGCCCATGGACCTTCTCGATGAACAGACCGCCGACAAAACCACGGAAAAGCACGTTCCGGTCATTGAAAAAACCGATAATGGCTATAAGGTAACCGTTGGAAGCACGATTCACCCCATGGTGGATGCACATTACATAGAGTGGATAGAGCTTATTGCAGATGGAGTTATCCACAGGGCTTATCTCAAACCCGGCGACGAACCTGTTGCCGAGTTCTGTGTGGATGCAGAGGATGTAAGTGCAAGGGAATACTGCAACGTACACAAGCTCTGGAAGGGATAGAAATGATCTCTGAAGGAATGCAGAAGGCCATTAACGGCCAGATAAACAAGGAGCTATTCTCTTCATACCTGTACATGGCCATGTCCATGTATTTCGAGCAGGAAGATCTTTCGGGAGCGGCTTCATGGATGAGGGTTCAGGCCCTTGAAGAGCTCACCCACGCAGAGAAGTTCATGAACTACGTGAATGAACGCGGTGGAATGGTGGAACTTGAAGTTCTGGAAAAGCCCCAGGTAAAATGGGAGACACCCCTGGATGCCTTCAAGGCTGCTCTTGAGCATGAAAGGTTCATTTCCGCTTCCATCAATGACCTGGTGAAGCTGGCCAGGGAGGAAAGCGACTACATGTCGGACAACTTCCTGCAGTGGTACGTTGCAGAACAGGTTGAAGAGGAAGCTTCCGTCAGCGAGGTTATCAGAATGTTCTCCATAGCCGGCAAAGGCGGAGGGGGGCTTCTTATGATAGACAGAGAACTGGGCGCCAGGGTGTTCACCCCCCCGGCAGCTGAAAAATAGAATTCGGAGACACAATGGGCCCCTGCACCGCAGAAAAACTCACAGATAAGGTCTATTGGGTCGGAGCCATCGACTGGAGTGTCCGTGATTTTCACGGATACTCCACAAGTCGGGGCAGCACCTACAATGCCTTTCTGGTAATCGACGACAAGGTAACCCTGATAGATACGGTGAAGAAACCTTTCATGGGCGAAATGCTTGCCCGTGTTGCCTCTGTGATCGATCCCGGTAAAATAGACTACATCGTAAGCAATCATTCTGAAATGGACCATACAGGATGTCTTCCCCAGGTCATAGATACGGTCAAACCCGAAAAAGTATTTGCGTCTGCCATGGGTAAGAAAGCGCTGGAGGCTCATTTTCACTTTGAAGAGCAGCTTGTTACCCCGGTAAAAACCGGAGAATCCATCTCACTGGGGAAATCCACTCTTTCCTTCGTGGAAACCCGGATGCTACACTGGCCTGACAGCATGGTTTCATATCTGGACACTGAGAAAGTACTGTTCTCACAGGACGGTTTCGGAATGCATCTGGCTTCCACGGAAAGATATGACGATCAGATCGATCCATATGTTCTGAAACAGGAGGCAGAAAAGTACTTCGCAAACATTCTTCTTCCGTTTTCACCAATGGTAACAGGCCTCATGAATAAGCTTGATGAACTGGATCTGGATATTGAACTGCTATGCCCCGATCACGGACCTGTTTGGCGCAGTGATATTGCTGGAATCCTTAAGAGCTGGAAAGAATGGGCTCTGCAGAAATGTTCCCGTAAAGCCGTAATAATATATGACACCATGTGGGGCAGCACGGCAAAGATGGCAGAAGCAATCTGCGATGGTCTGGTGGAGAAGGGAATATCGGTGAAGGTCATGCCACTGGCATCCAGTCACAGAAGCGATGTAGCCACGGCAGTGCTGGATGCAGGGGCTTTGATCGCCGGAAGTCCAACCATCAACGGTCAGATGTTTCCCCGAATGGCAGACATACTTACATACCTCAAGGGGCTCAAGCCGAAGAACCTGGTCGGAGGAGTATTCGGTTCCTATGGCTGGAGCGGCGAAGCTGTGAAGCACATAGAGCAGTACTTCGCTGACATGAAGATAACACTTGCAGGGGATAGCCTTAACATTAACTATGTTCCCAGAGACAAAGACCTGGAGAAAGCCAGAGAACTGGGTTTGATCATCGGTACGGAATTATGCGAAAGGTGTCCTGAATGAAAACAATGGATACGACAGCTCTTTTCACCCTGAGCTACGGGCTGTATACGATCGGTTCTTTCTCAGGCGACAGGGTGAATGCCCAGATCGCCAATGCGGTGTTTCAGATAACCTCGAGCCCTGCCCGAATAGCCGTGGCAATAAACCGGGAAGAGCTCACCAACCAGTTCATAAAGGATTCGGGTTATCTTGCAATAGGGGTTCTCAGCCAGACCGCAGACATGCCCTTCATCGGTCATTTCGGTTTCAAGAGCGGCAGGGACATAGACAAGTTCGCCTCCAAGGCGTACATCACCACACCGTCAGGCTGCCCCTGCCCCAAAGAAAACACCCTGGCTTGTATCGAACTGAAAGTGGAAAGCTCCGTTGAAGTGGATACCCATACCCTCTTCATAGGGGAACTCACCCACTGCATGCTGCTGGGTGAAGGCACACCAATGACTTACAGTTACTACCAGGAGGTTCTCAGGGGGAAGACCCCCCCTACGGCACCTTCTTTCAAGGCTGCCCAGACAACATGTGATACCGAGGAACTACCAAAGGAGGAAACTGAGATGAAGAAGTATGTCTGCAATGTGTGCGGATATGTGTACGACCCTGAAGTGGGCGACCCCGATGGCGGGATAGCTCCGGGGACTGCCTTCGAGGACATTCCCGAAGACTGGGTGTGCCCGGTATGCGGCGTTGGCAAAGACCAGTTCTCAGAGGAGTAGCTTTATGAAAAAGAATGTAATGGTGGTTCTTATCAGCCACAGAAACGACGCTGCCGCAAAGGTCCAGGC
>CAZNFQ010000192.1:0-2854 GCA_964571965.1 uncultured bacterium
GGTTTTCAGCCTTTTTCACCGGGATCAGAACGGCTTCAGCGGAAGCCAGAAGAGAACCCTCCAGTATGATCGTTCCCCTGGCTGTAATGGATCTTCCCCGGTTCTCCACCACTTCGCCGGTAACTGTAACTGTAACCCCGGTGGGAACCGGTTTGTGAAATTTCACGGTTATGGTTCCGGTAACCGTGTGCCAGCCTGTGGATGTACATGCGTAAACCATGGTCTCATCCAGAAGAGTGGTAATTATTCCTCCGTGGGCTGCACCCTTCCACCCGTTGAACTGGCTGGCGATAACCGTTTCGCATACAGCTCTGCCTGAACCCGGTTGAATACTGAACTTGAGCTTGAGACCAATGGGATTGGTCAACCCGCACGCGAAGCAGCTGTCGTCGTCAACAATGATGCTGGAGAGGTCGGCCATGGGGATCAGTCCTTCCTTGTCAGGTGCATGATCTCCTGTGAAAGGGCCGGGAACAATGACAGAAGCTCTCTTCTTTCAGGCATGTAAAAGTCTTCGAAGCTGAAACCCGGCATCACCGTGCAGGAAGCAAGGGCGTAGGATTTCTCCTCTGCCACTTCGGCTCCGAACCAGTGGCCTGCCGGAACCACGAAACATGGAACCTCTCCCACATGCACATCAAGACCCAGGCGTATTCTTCTGCAGTTGCCACTGGGATCGATAACATGAAGCAGAAAAGCAGAACCCGCATGAAAGTGCCATATCTCATCGGCTTTCAGACGGTGAAAGGCTGAGATATCATTTCCTGTGAGCATGTAATAGATCACCGTTCCCAGTGATCTTTCTCCCGGGTAAGCCGCAGGAAGGGCAGTGCGGGGTACTACATGGTCCGACCGGTGGAACTCGCGATAGTACCCTCCCTCGGGATGGGGAACCAGTCCCAGGGCCTGTATCCAGTCTGTACTTGTTATCATCGGCCTCCCTTCGTTTTCTCGGGAGTAACATACTGCCATACGCAATGATAATTCAAGGATTGCAGTGAACATGGATGAAGGTTCCGTTCAGGGGGTGTTCGTGCAAGATTTTATATATTACCTCTCAAGTGAATATGTAATCAGGGGGAGGATAAAACAGATGGGTTGTGAAGGCGGTGAACATCTCTGGACGGCCAGATTCTTCAGAAGCGGATCCCTTGCCTTCTGGTTCTGCCAGAGCTGTGGAGAGACAGACCGGGAAATAGAGCAGCTGAACGAACCTCTGGAGGACATTTCAGGGTATCCCGATGACTTCCCGATGGTGGTCATTCGGGGTGAAACACCTTCGGTACAGGAAAAGAAGTGGCAGCTTGCCGACGGCTCGGTCCTGGTGCAGGGAGAGCCCGGCTCCGTGGAGTTCCGTGGTTTCCCGATACCGGGTCTTCCCGATTCCCACTGTTACGTCCTTACTATTGCTCAGACAGGCGAAAAGAGAGAATACACCCCAAGGTATGAACGGTCATCCACCATGGAAGACTGCTTTATCCTTACAAGATACAGAATAGAGAACAGCAAACTGGTAAAATACAGAATTCACTGCTGCGATTATTCAGATCACAGATCAGTGAGGATTGACGAGCCCAACGGAAACACCATTCTTTCCGGTCTAGAGCCCGTTCTCTGACACATGGCCAGACCAGTCATTGGTGTAAGCAGTTGTTTACTTGGATACTGCGTTAGATACGATGGCAAATCCAAATATCATCCGGAAACTGTTCAGGGTCTGAAAAAATCTGCTGAACTGCTGCCCGTATGCCCGGAACATGATAGCGGACTGCCTGTGCCAAGGGAGCCTATGGACCTTTACGAAGTGTCTGGCAAAGTCAGGCTGATCACCGTGAATACCCGCATGGACCTCACAGGCATTCTGGAAAAATGGCTGGAGAAACGGCTTTCAGAATTCCGGGGATCCGGTCTCAGAGGCTTCATCTTGAAGTCAGGCTCTCCCTCCTGCGGGATATGCAGTGCCAGAATCCACCGGGATGGGGTACTGTCCACCAACGGTACTGGAATTTTCGCTGAAGCCCTTGGAAGAAAGTACCCTGATATTCCACTTGTTCAGGATACGGATCTGGATACGCCGGATAAAATCTCTTCGTTCATAGAACTCACAGGAGGTGGCCGTGCTGAGAGTTGAGAATCTTACGAAGGTGTTCAGCAGAGGCAGGGGGCATTCTGAAAAGAAGACCGTTGCGGTGAACGATCTCTCCTTCCACTGCTCGCCAGGAGAGGTCTATGGTCTGCTGGGGCCGAACGGAGCAGGGAAAACCACCACACTCAGGTGTCTTTCAACTCTTATAAAACCCACCTCGGGAAACGTATGGATCGATGACTGCAATGTACTCCAGCATGGACAGGCCTTTCGGTCCAAGATCGGTTTTCTCACCTCGGACATGAAACTTGACGGTTATTTTACCCCCGATTACATGCTGAACTGGTTCGGGCAGCTGAATAAAATGGAGGAAAGCGAAATTCGAAGCAGGAAGATGAAACTTTTCAGGGATCTTCAAATGGAGGATTTCATCCATCGCCGCATTGATGACCTGTCCACAGGCATGAAGCAGAAAACAGCAGTGGCCATAAGCCTGGTGCATGACCCCGAGGTCATCATCTTCGACGAACCCACCAATGGTCTCGATGTTATTACTTCCAAGTCTGTTACGGACTTTCTTTCAGCCTGTGCCAAAGAAGGCAAGACGGTAATAGTCTCCACCCACATCATGACCATAGCTGAGAAACTGTGCCACCGGTTCGGCATTCTTGTGAAAGGAGAGTTCAAGGAGGAGGGAACCCTTGGCGAAATCATCGGTAAGGGATCGGGAAATACCCTTGAAGAGGTATTCTTCAGCCACATCCTTCC
>CAZNFQ010000193.1:0-2852 GCA_964571965.1 uncultured bacterium
TGAGGAAAAGGTTTCTCTCCAGGTTGGTTGCATCCACGATGTTTACGATGAGGTCGGGTTTTTCCTCCAGGATGAACTTCCTGGCAATCGATTCGTCTATGGAAAATGCGGTGAATGAATATATCCCCGGAAGGTCCGTAACAAGGACTTCAGTGGAGTCAAAGATGTAAGAGCCTTCCAGCTTTTCAACTGTAACACCCGGCCAGTTTCCCACCCTCTGTCTGGAACCGGTGAGGGCATTGAGCAGGGTGGTTTTTCCAACGTTAGGATTTCCGGCAACGGCTATGTGGAGTCTCTGGTCAGCCATTGGGCTTCTCCACTGTAAGGACCTCGGCTTCCTGTTTTCTAAGTGTCAACCGGTGGGAGCCGATCTGTATTTCCACAGGGTCACCCAGGGGGGCTTTTCTGACCACGGTGAAACTGCAGCCCTTCACAAGGCCCATTCTGAGGAGTTTCTGCCTGTAGATACGCTCTCCCTTTTCATATCCAGTGACTATTCCTGAGTCTCCGCAGTTCAGGTCTGCTATCTTCATTTCTCTGCTCCCAAAATTTAGACTTGTCTAAATATTGTTGTAAAAAAAATCAGCTCACTTTTTCCACAATTACCCTGGCCGCCATGTGTCTGTCCACCATCAGTCTGGCTGAACCCACTGAAACAAGCATCATTCCGTTTTCTCCGTGGGAATGCACGACTTTTATCTCAGTGCCCGGAAACAGACCCATGGAGGTCATTTTTTCACGACAGCCCCTGCCTCCTGAGAACGAGGATATTCTTGCAACGCATCCTTCAGGAATATCACTGAGTGTGGAAGCAATACCACGGGAACATCTTCTGCCCCTTCTCATGCCGAACAATGAAAACCTCCAGTTTTTAGACTAGTCTAAATTAATACGACAGATAGAAATGTCAACCCTGCGGGCGTATCTGTGACACTGCCATTCCGGAAAACATGAGCAGGGCTCCCAGAAGCTCCCTTGGGATCATCCCCTCACCCAGCAGAAGCCAGCCGCCAATGGCGGCGAAGGCTGCCTCCAGACTCATGATCAGAGCCGCAGGTGCTGGTTTTACGTCCCTCTGGGCGAAGATCTGAATGGTGAAGGCTGCTCCCACGGAAAGAATACCGCTGTACGCCAGGGGAAGCCATGCCGCAGCTACACCGTTAGTTTTCTCGCCGAGTATCAGAGCTGCCAGGAAACTGAGGATCGCAACGGTACCGAACTGCACAACTGCGAAACCCCCCGGATGACAGGTGGATGCATATTTACCTATGAGTCTCACATGAACGGCCCACATGAATGCTCCTGCAAGTACCAGGAGATCACCGGGGTTTACTTCGGCAAAACCCCTGTAGAAGCTTAAAAGCCATAGACCGGCAAGGGAAAGCACAACTCCGGTCCATACATACCTGTTCTCGTTCTGTCCTGTAATGAAACCCAGAAGAGGAACGAATACCATGTACAGACCTGTTATGAAACCGGCTTTTCCCGCTGTGGTGTAAACGATTCCCCACTGCTGCAGCGCTGCGCCTGCGAAGAGCACGGAGCCCGCCAGGAGAGCCCTGAGGACAAAGTAGCGGGATATCTTTCCAGCAAATAATGGTATGAGAACCAGAGTACCAAGAGCGAACCTTATTCCATTGAAGGTCATTGGCCCCAGGTGTTCCATGCCGGCTCTCTGGGCGGTGAACGCAAATCCCCATATCACAGCCGTGATCAGGAGAAGAAACCGTGCAGTTCCCTTCTTGGGCAATTCCTATCCGCCTGAGATCAGGTGAATGACCTGTACGTCAGCATCATCCGGGATGGTAGTGGTATCGTAATCAGTGCGTTTCACCAGATCTCCGTTTATTTTGGTGATGAGCATTCTGAATTTGTAGTTCTTTGCTTCAAGAACGTCCCTTACGGTCATTCCACTGTGCCAGTCAAGTTTGTGGCCGTTAACGGTGATCATTGAAAATCCCTTCGTTTTCAGTGGGTGGAATATACAAATCCCCGCGGTGTATCACGAAGGAAGACACATGAACTGCATCGAAAGGAGAATGTGATGACCGGACTTCTGATAATGGCGGCGGCGGCCCTGGTGGCAGTGCCGGAACAGGATTACTCCAGAATGGTGGTTATGGGCGAGGACGGCATAATCGGCGACCTGCCCCTGGAGCACACCGAAGCGGAAATAACAGTAGAGGGCTCCATACAGCTGGTTACAGTAAGGCAGGTTTACGGTAATCCTTACGAGGATCCCATCGAGACCGTCTACGTGTTCCCCCTGCCGGAAAGCGGTGCGGTCTACAGCATGAACATGGAGGTAGGGGACAGGCTTATTGAAGGAGACATACGGGAACGCCAGGAGGCTGTGCGAATCTACGAGGAGGCTATCAGTCATGGGCAGACAGCTGCTCTTCTGGAGCAGGAACGGCCCAACATCTTCACCCAGACCGTTGGCAACATCCTTCCCGGAGATGATATAGTTATAGAGATAAAATATGCGGCACCAGTGGATTATAACGACGGCACCTGGCAGGTTGTCTATCCCATGGTGGTGGGCCCCAGGTTCATTCCCGGCGGAGTGGAAGATGCGGACAGAATAACACCGGCCATTGTTCCCGAGGGAACACGCAGCGGTTATGACATAGAGCTTTCCATGACGGTTAATCCGGGTATGCCCGTAAGATCCTTCGATTCAGAGAACCATGCAGTAAGTACCGAAATAGGCGACGACGGAATACTTTCCGTGGAACTCAGCCGCGAGGAAGAGATTCCCAACAGAGATTTCGTATTCAAGTACAGAACAGCCGGAGACGAAATAGGAACCGGTATCGTTTCACACAATGGAGATCTTGGCGGTCACTTCA
>CAZNFQ010000194.1:0-2818 GCA_964571965.1 uncultured bacterium
GGTTTCGCTTCCCGAGGGGCTGCTGCCGCATGCGGCTGCCAGGAGCATTGCTGCGAGGATCAAGCGTTTCATTGGTTCTCCTTTGTTTCTGAGTTCACTGTGCAATCATAACGAAATGCCCTGTGCTGAATGGAAGGGCCCTGTGCATTGATCCTCTGTGAATCCGGCCCATGAAAGCTCATTTCCCGGGAATCCTTGTGCCACTGCCGGGAATCTGCAGCTGTATCGGGGAAAAGCTCCGACTGCTGAAACCAGCGTTTTTCACTTGATCCATAACTGTCCGGTCTCTCCTCCGGGATATTTTTACTGCCTCCCGGGCGTTGACCCGGGGTTTCACCATCTTTACATTGATGCATTCGTACAGTTATTCCCTGATTACCTGAAAGGGTGATGTGAAATGGGTGAGTTTACCGGTGTGCTTGCTGCTGTGGGAATTGTGGTGGGTTTCGGGCTTTTTGCCTCACTTCCCGTGATCGCTGTGACCATGGTGCAGAACTCCTACAGGAGGCGGTTCACCCAGGAGGTGGCAGGCAGGTTCGGGCTGGAGGTGGATATGGACAGCGGGACCAGGTTCAAACGGGCCAGACCCCTGGCACGTGGTACTGTGGGAAAGCAGTTAGTGGATGTGCGCACAGGCATCTCGAGATCCACCTACCTCAAGGCTTCAGGTGCGGGTTTTCTCAGAACGGATCTGTGCATTGTTACCGTTTTCGCCGGCAGACACCTGACTCCCTTCGTCATAGGGACATCTGTCAAGACGCCCGGGAATATCGATGATTTTCATGCTGCTTTTTCCATTAAAGCTGAGGGGAACTCAGTTGAGCTTGACCCTGATCTGAAGCAGAAGCTGCTGGGCATCAGGAGGGAATTTTTCCGTGTGTTCGAGATTGCCGTTGCTGAAGACGGACGAATGGAAAGCACCACGGCCCCGCTGCTTACCCGGAGAACCTCTGAGGGGGTAAAAGAACTTGTGGCGGCCATGCTGCTTATGGGTGAGACTTTGTAAACTTACTTTACACCGGTTTTGTTCCGGTGGGCATCCAGGGCATCTCCCCCCTCCAGGAGGCGCCTCTTTCTTATCCTTCCCGATCTGTCCGCCTCAATTTCAAGCACTGCGCCCCAGGCGAAACTGTATCTGAGCAGTCTTCCCCCCTCCGGGAGTTCAACGGTGGTCAGGGGTTTAATCTGACCTTTGCGGGGCCAGGCTTCCCTGAGGGCTTCCTGAACAGGCCTGCCTGTGCGAATGTGCTTCTCTGTCTTTTTTCTGTTTTGCCCGGAGACCCTGAAACCCTCCCTGCGCATTACCTCTTCGGCGTCACCGTTCTGCAGCAGAACCACATCTTTGAGCCTTCCGTCCTCCAGCTCTATACGGGCGACGGCGCCTGTGCCGTGGTGCATCAGGATCTCACTTCCGGATTCCCTGAGTATGTTCCAGAAACGAAGGGCCTCGTGGTCTTCCCTGAGGAATGACCAGAGGGCACCGGGCCTGAAAATGAGGTTGAACTCCTTTTTGTCGCCCTCTTCAAGTCGGAAGCCCTTTGCCTGCTTATTCACTTGCAAACGCTGCCCAGGAAAGCCCCCGAAAAAGACTTGCCATATCGTTGCGGATCTGAATGAGGGGTTCGGTGTCTTCCAGGGCTTCTGTTATCTCCCTGTGGGTTTCCTCTGCGGTAAAGCGGATGCGGTCGAACTCATTCCTTGTCTCGCGTAGAGCATTCATCATCTGTATGGCACCCTGTATGGCGTCTGCACGTTCCTGTGAGTCGTTATACCACTGAAGGAAGGTGGATGGCACCTGGTACCAGTCCGGCGGGCTGTGCCAGTCCAGCATGCTCTGGCAGGATGTGCTCCAGATAAGGCGGATGTATGCCAGATCTCCCCCGTATATGGCGTCATCGAGGTCCTGCGTGGTATTCTGGGCGTATTCCCAGAGCCTGCGGTTGTCCTCAAGCTGCAGTTCCATTTCGGTCCTGGCTTCCATTGCATGATCACCGGGCAGACCGTGGAACGTTATGCTGAGGCGGTGTTCCCTTCTCAGGACGGCCACCTCTTCACCAAGTGCAGCCAGGGAGTTTCTCATGTTGTCGATGTTTGTCATGGCCCTTGCATGGTCACCGTTGTCCAGAAAGCCGGAGATGGTGTCGTAAAAGCCCTGTATGTTCTGCAGGTTGAACCGTATGCGGTCGATTGCAGGCTGGTCGCCTTCGGCGGTTATGTTGGCGGTCGAGAATGAAGCCTGCATCACGCTATCCGCCGGTGTTTCCCCGGGTTCAACGGGAACCTGCTGGGGCATCTGGTCCATTCCTATTCCCATGAACCCTGCAAGATGAGAGTTCATAGCGTTAAGGGCGGCGGTGTATTCCGATATGAGGGATTCCGGTATCTCATCGGCGTTGGCGTACATGGTGAACTGTGTTGAGGCTTGAGCAGCCCTCTCCACGCACTCTTCGTAATCTGAGCTCTCAACATAGGCCACGAAGTCCGGGTGGGTTTCCACCTCTCCGGATTCGGTGTAACTGTAAAAGCCCCGGTTGAACATCTCACCGTAGAGGTAGGCGTATTCCCTTACTGCCTGGTCGTATTCATCACCCCAGGAGGCGAACAGGAAAGCTATCAGGGCTGCAAATATCATTATTCCTCCCGTCTTGCTCACCTGGAAAATACGATGACTGCAAGGAATCGGTCAATCTCGCCGGAATCCCGTGCACTCATCACTTGATGTGGATGAGAAATTATGAAGGCGATGTTTCAGAGCATTTTCTGTATATTCCCCGCTGCAATATTCAAGTAAACCAAGGGTCCGAAATCCTGTTATGGC
>CAZNFQ010000195.1:0-2763 GCA_964571965.1 uncultured bacterium
CGGATTCGAGGAGCAATCCGGTGAAGCAAGACTGGCAGTATTCGGCCCTGGAGACTCCTTCCCCATGGAGATAGAAGAAGCCGTGTACAAAGAGATCAAGACCGTCGATTCCGACCCTCTGGTTTTTACGATCAGCTCATTGAGTCCGGGGACCTATGCCATCTATGCCTATCACGATAAGGATGGAGATGGAGAGCTGGATATGCACTGGTACGGCCCTCCCAGCGAGAAGGTGGGGGTTTCCAACAATGCCACGGGCTTTGCCGGACCCCCAAGTTTCGACGACGCATCCTTCGAGCTGGGCTCTGAGCCCCTGGTGCTTACTCTTTCACTGCGCTGACAGCATTTCAGTTTCCAGTTTTAAGAATCATTACCATGGGAATTGACTGTCCCGTTTCAGGGATAAGAATGTCAACATTCCCCAGGGCAATCCCGGCTATTAAAATAGAAAACAGATAAGATTTCATGCCTGCCGCCTTTCAAATGTTGTGAAACGATTATATCTTACCTGCTGGTTGCAGACAAGGAATTATTTATGGAGGTATGTTGTGAGATACGTGATTATTCTTGCCATTATTGTTGTTATCAACCTGGGCTGCGGAGATGCTCCATCCAGTGAATCGGTGATAGAATCAGGTACAACTGACAGTGCTCAAACTCTGCAGGCGGTGGACTCCATTGGTGTTCTCATGGGAGACAGCAATTACGTACTGGGTGCCATAGCGGATTTCACCACTCTTCCCGGAGGAAGACCGGCCATTCTGGACAGGGTAAAGGGAACCGTTTCCGTCTTCGACAGCACCGGTGCATTCCTCTACAGTTTCGGGGGTTTCGGTGAGGGCCCTGGAGAGTTTCAGACCCCCGTAATGATGGAAGCCTTTGATTCAGGATTTATTGCTGTAGTCGAAAGAATGGGCAAAGTCAGTGTATTCAATGAGAATGGAGAGTTCATAGGAAGCTGGGGAGACGGTGAAACCCTGACTGTTCCCATGGAGATGGCGGCCCTTGATGATTCTCTGCTTGCACTGTCCACTTTCCAGATGGAACCCGGTGATGACGGTTACAGGATCGTTTATGAGCTTAACGTTCATAATCTTTTTACCGGAGAAGTGGCTGCGAACTGCTTCCGCTGGCAGGGAGACGCAAACCCTTCCACTGACTTCATTCCAGGGTACATAACCATCACAGCAGATGGTAATGGGACCCTTTATCTCTCAAGGATAGGCTCCTGTAACTGGGCTGTAGAAGTGTTCGATTCCGATTGTGAACCTGCGGATACCATCAGCCTTTTTGCAGGCAGGGAAAAAGATCCTGCTGAAGAAGATTACATGGTTCCGGGGGTGGTGCCGGTGCATTACGTATTTTCTGAAAACGGCAGCAACGAGCAGTACAGTGTAAACATGCCCGGGGATCACCCTTTCATAAGCCGGCTCGGCATTGACGGTGACGGCAATCTGTGGTGCCGAAGGGGGGGCCTTCCCGGAGATGTATGGGACGTGGTTTCACCTGATGGTGAGTTTTTGCGGGAGGTTCATGTGGCACTTCCGGATTCGGCTTACTACATTGATATGGATGTGAGTTCCCACGGTATCCTCGCTTTTGATATGTTTACCGAAGATTTTCATAAGCTTTATGTAATGGAATAGCCTGAAGGCAGGAAATGACTCAGAAACTCTACGACGGCAAAAATTGCCCATGCCCTGCGGACTGCAGCAGGCACGGCAGGTGTGCCCGGTGCATCGACTTCCACCACGGGAAGAAAGAACCCACATACTGCGAGTTCCTGGCCGGAAAGATAGACGGGGAAAAACCCTCAGAACAGCCGGAGAGAGCTCAGCGTACAGGGAAGGAGATAAGACTTCTGGACTACGCTCCCTGCGCCGGTTGAGCAGGCAAGCTGAAGCCTGCCAGGCTGGCGGGAATAGTACAGAAACTTCCCAGGTACGCAACCCCTGATCTTCTTGTGGGTATGGAGAACATGGATGACGCTGGGGTCTACCGTATCACCGACGACATTGCCCTGGTGCAGACCGTGGATTTCTTCTACCCCATTGTTAACGACCCCAGAATGAATGGAAGGATAGCAGCGGCGAATTCTCTCTCAGACATCTGGGCCATGGGGGCCAATGCACATACCGCAATGAACGTGCTGGCTTATCCCCCGGGGCTTATTCCCGCAGAGGTCATAGGCGAAATGCTTGCCGGTGGAAGCGACAAGCTGGTGGAAGCAAGGGTGGCCCTGGTGGGAGGTCATACCATGGAGCAGGAAGATCTGCTTTACGGCATGAGCGTAACTGGAACGGTTCACCCCGATCGCATAAAAACAAATACCAGGGCACGGGCCGGAGACGCCATTATTCTAACGAAAGCCCTTGGAACCGGTGTTTACGGCAATGTGATGATGAAGGCGGATCTTACCCCTGAGCAGTACAAAATTGCTACCGACTCCATGAGCAGGCTGAACATGTACGCCGCTCAGGTGTTGCAGGACTACAGGGTAAGAGCCATGACCGACGTTACCGGTTTCGGTCTTCTGGGGCATGCCCTGCCGGTTGTCCGGAGCAGTGGCCTTACCGCTTTCATACTGGAATCGGCTGTTCCCGTTCTTCCCGATATGAAAACCCTCCAGCAGGAGTACGGAACAAAGGGAGTCTGCAAGGTAACCGAGTACGTTGATGAATTCCTTACGGTTCAGGAAGGAGTTTTGCCTTCCAGGGTAAGCCTGTTCGCCGAAGCTGAAACCTCAGGCGGGTTACTTGTTTT
>CAZNFQ010000196.1:0-2750 GCA_964571965.1 uncultured bacterium
TGGGCTACGCAATGAGGGCCATACCCGCAGGAACTGACATACCGTGGCACCGGGTGGTGAACGCCAAAGGGGAGATAAGCCTCCGGAGAACCATGCAGGGAGATGATGACAGGTGTCTTCAGCGGGTGCTGCTGGAAGCTGAGGGTGTAGAATTCAGCGAATCCGGCAGGATAGACCTGAAAAAGTACGGGTTAAGGTAAAGAAAGCCTCCGGCTTTCTTCCATGCTATCAGGTGTCGTCCGGCCCCCCGGTGCAGCTGCATTTCTCCGGTATTGGAGAGTCATCTTCCACGGCTGCTTTCAGGTTTTCCAGGGCATCTGTGAGATTTTTCCTGGGGCATGCAATGTTAAGTCGCATGAAGCCGCTTCCCCCGGGGCCGAACATTTCGCCATTTGACAATGCAAGTCTGGCCTTGTTAACGAACAGGGAAGCAAGCTTCTCGTCGGTGAGGTTCAGTTTCCGGCAGTCCAGCCACAGAAGGAAAGTCCCTTCCGGTTCCAGCACAGGGATATCAGGGATGTTTTCCTTCATGAATGAGTTGACCGTAAGGTAGTTCTGCCAGAGGTATTCAAGTAGCTGGTCGAGCCACTCCGCCCCGTGTGCGTATGCCGCCCGGGTTCCTGTTATTCCGAAGATGTTGGACATGCTCATATGAAGCTTTGCCAGGCAACCCTTGAACTTCTCTCTGATGATCTCGTCGGGAATTATGTTTACTGAAAGCTGAAGACCTGCCAGATTGAATGTCTTGCTGGTGGCGTAGGCTGAGATGGTGTTCTTCATGAGATAGTCGCTGACAGACGCAGTGGGTCTGTGGACATTGGGCTTGAAGACGATGTCTGCGTGGATCTCATCGGAGAAAACGATCAGGCCGTACTTCTCGCATATGCGACCCATTTCCAGAAGCTCTTCCCGGGTCCACACCCTTGCCACCGGGTTATGGGGGGAGCAGAGAACCAGCATTTTTGCCTGTTTCGCCTTTTCCTCCAGGTCTGCCATGTCAATTACATAGCTGTTCCCCTTCAAAACAAGCTCGTTGTTCAGGGTCGTTCTGCCGTTGAGCCTGATCGATTCTTCGAAGGGGAAATAGACCGGGGGCTGAATTATGATCCCGTCACCCGGCTCGGTGAAGGTCTGAATGGCGAAGTTCAGAGCCGGGACCACACCGGGAGTGGCCACGATCCACTCTTTCTCGATCTTCCAGTGATATCTTTTTTCGAACCAGCCAGTTACAGCGGTGAAGAATCCTTCGGGTTTGGCGGTGTAGCCGAATACTCCGTGCTCGGCCCTTTTCATTATGGGTTCCAGTATTTCAGGCGGTGCCTTGAAGTCCATGTCCGCAACCCAGAGGGCGTTAAGGTCTCCTCTGCCGAAAAAGGCCTCCAGATAGTCCCACTTCAGGCAGTCCGTTCCGCTTCTGTCCACAGGGGTATCGAAATCGTATTTCATGCTGCTCCCTCGGTGTTGTTACAGGCAGGGAATATAAGAAAAGCCCCCGGCTCACCGGGGGCAGG
This sequence comes from uncultured bacterium, assembly GCA_964571965.1. GTDB lineage: Bacteria > Fermentibacterota > Fermentibacteria > Fermentibacterales > JCC-6 > Sabulitectum. The sequence goes on from CAZNFQ010000196.1 coordinate 1,512, forward strand.
GTCTTTCACTGACATCCGCCATTGGGGCATCCCCCGCAGGGAGAGGGGGCAGGTTCCGTTTCCACTGCTTCCTCTTCATTGCAGGTACAGTTCCCGCAGGATTCATCGCAGGTTCCGGTTTCTGCGCAGTCCTCTGCTTCGCAGGTGCAGCAGTCTCCTGTACAGTCTTCTGCGGATTCGTCGCAGGTACATTCGCAGGTGCACAGGTTCTCTTCATCAGGGGTTTCCCCTGACGCAAGCACCGTGCCGGCAAGGATCGCCGCAAGCATGAAAGGTATAAGATATTTCATTTATTCTCCTTTTCGCAGCAGCAGGAGTGCTTTTTCTCAGGTCCGTGGCATTCCTGTTTCTGTTCCGTGCTGCATTCGCCGGGTTTGTCCTTCAGTTTTTCAGGGTGTTCGCATTTGCACATTTTCCCTCTCCTCTGCTACAGGGATTTTCTCCGCTGTACTCCGGTTTTAGAGTTGACAGATAATCAGATGTCTGCTTTATGATCTCTGTGTTGATGATGTAATGTACATGGTATCCGCACCTTCGGTCTTCTACTATGCCTGCCTGCTTAAGAACCCTCAGGTGCTGGGAAACAGAAGGCTGGGAATACCCCAGTTTCTCAGCTATTGCTCCTACGCACAACTGGTTTTTCAGCAGAAGACAGAAGATCTCGTATCGTGCCCTGCAGCCCATGGCTTTGAAAAATGTCACAGGATCGAAGTCGGTATTTACCACTGCGCCTCCGTCATATAAGTATATTCTTATAATGTTATATAGATCGGGGATTGTCAAACCCATGACCGTTCCGCCCGGTGGATGGACTGGAAACACAGCGGTGGATAGATTAGAGCCTTAGTTGTATTGGAGGGGGTATGCAAAAGGAATTCAGTTTCGACGTAAGGGTGCTTATGTGCCTGAACTGCGGAGCTCCGCTGCAGACAGGTTTTGCAGGGGGTGAGGTTACCTGCGGATACTGCGGAACGGTGAATGTATTCACACCGAGGAAAGAAGAGCCTGAAGAACCCAATACAGTGATCCGTGATATGGATGAGGATGAAAGACTGGCTCTTCTCAGAAGACAGGACGGAAGCCAGCCTGAAATTCCATCCATCATCGACCAGTTGCTTTCTGGGGGAAAACTTGCCCCCTGGAAAGAACAGGAAGCCTTCTCCATGTGGAGAAGCACATGCAGCGAGCTTGCCCGTGAAAGTGATTTCAGCAAGGCTGAGCTTCTCTATTTCCTTACGG
>CAZNFQ010000197.1:0-2743 GCA_964571965.1 uncultured bacterium
ACTACTTTACATAATATCTCTTATCGGACATTGTTTGTATAGGAAAAAGCGGGCCAATCGACCCGCCTCTCCCTTATTCCGTAATCCCAGTAAGCTGCATTATTCTGTATTTCTCGAAGGTGGTGGTATCCGTTCCCATTGCCATTGCCTGTTCCAGATAATCCAGGCTCTGTGTATTCTCACCTCTTGCGAAACTTACCCTGGACAGTCCGTAAAGGGCTTCAGACCTGATCATTGAGTTCTGATCGGCTGCATCCAGAATTTCCTGATAAGAAGAAGCAGCATTGGCAAGGTCCTGTTCACTGCCGCGATTCTCCAGGACTATTCCCATGTGAAGCAGTGCGGGTATCTTAACATTGTCCTGGGGATTCGATGCGAGAACAGTTGACAAAGTTGAAATGGCAACGTCGTAATTTCCCCTGATTATGTCGATCTTTGCTGCAAGAATTGCAGATTTTTTTGCCCACTCGTTCTGCGGATTGTTGTTCCATGTCTGCATTGCCATGCTGTAGGCGGCGTCCATGGCCTGGAAAGCCTGTTCAAACTGATTCATGGATGCAGCTGTTTCAGCTTGAGAGAAAAGCTGCCCGGCGGTTACGAACCCGGCCATGGCTCCCTCTGATGCGGAGTTTCTCTTGGATATCAGAAACTGACCAACGAGGATTATAAGTATTATCCCGATAAGGGCTCCGATAACCTCTTTCTGGTGGGTCTGAATAAAGATCAGGCCAGCCTCCAGTTTCTCTCCAACAGGATCACGCTTTATCTCTTTTTTTGTCAGTTTTTTTCTTGTCTTGTGTGCCATTTTACACATCCTCCATTTGTTGTATTACATTTATATAGAAATTTTTAGCATTATTTTTCAATTGTAAAAGCGATCCGGAATTGTCTATCACGAAGTTAGACCTCAGGCACTTCACGTTCATATCGATCTGGCTGTCCCATCTGCCTGAAGCTGTTTCAGTACTTAGACCATCCCGTTCAGCAAGCCTTTCCACGCATCTGTTTCTCCGGTCCTTCACCGTCACGGTAAAATCCATTTTTGCGTCGAGTTCCAGCTCGAAAATCAGGGCAGCATCGAGAACGAATATACCCCTTTTTCCCCTTAGTAACTCCGCGGAGGCCGCTGTCCAGCGCTGAAGCCTTTTATGCAGAACACCGTTTATCAACTGAAGTAATCGGGGCTCGGTAAAAGCTCTGTTCCTGAGCTGACTCCTTATTGCATTCACCGTCATCGAAGAGAGACCGGGAATTGAAAGGACCTCTTCCAATTCTTTCTTAACAGAACCCTTTCCCAGAAACCCGTGGCCGACCCTGTCCAGTGAACACACCGAAGCACCCATTTCACGCCAGACGCCTGCAACGGTTGTTGATCCGCTTCCGCTGCATCCTGTAAGACCCAGAATCATCAGCGCTGACCCCACACTATGTTCTTTGAGGAAAGCAGAACTTCAGCCAGTTGACCCTCGGCTGAACCTGAAGGGGCGTAAACGGGAATGTAGTTGTCGGTGAATCCGATGTTCCTGCCCTTCACTTCTCTCCCCTCCACAAGAATGGTCTGCTTCGTTCCCACCATTCCCCTCCTGAACTCCCTGCGTGATTCAGCGGATACCTTTCTCAAATGAACTGCGCGTTCAGTGATGGTTTCCGTGTGCACCGGCTCCATTTCAGCCGCAGGTGTTCCCGGTCTGGGAGAGAAGGGAAACACGTGAAGGTAATTCACTCTGGGATCTTCCGCCAGTTCGAGACTGTCCTTGAAATCTTTATCGGTTTCACCCGGGAAACCTGCTATTATGTCGCTTCCAATGCAGGCTCCGGGGAAAAGCTCCCCGATGGCGGCTAGAAGCTCTTTTTCCTGATTTCTTCCGTAGTTTCTGCCCATTTTTTTCAGAATGCGGTTGGATCCGCTCTGAAAGGGAATATGAAAGTGTCTGCATACCCCGGGAAGAGCCATTTTTTCCAGGGAACCAACAGTAAGGTAAAGAGGTTCCACAGAGCCTGTTCTAAGCCTGAACCCGCCTATTTCAAGAAGGTCTTTCATAAGCTCCGGAAGACCGTAGTCCTTGTAAAGATTTCTTCCGTAATCGGCGATATCGACCCCTGTAAGGCAAATCTCTCTGTAACCTGCCTGAACCAGTTCCCGGGCCTGCTTCAGAACGAGCTCCCTGGACTGGCTCCTGGAGTCCCCCCTGGCCAGGGGAACGATGCAATAGGAACACCTGTTTCCGCAGCCATCCTGTATCTTCAGAAATGCCCTTGTCCGAGTGGTTTCCACAGGTGCCAGACTGGGGAAAAGACCGGAACAATCGTTTTCCGGCTTACCCGCAAGCATAGATGCTATTCCAGACTTTTCAGTGTTGGGAACCACGGTTACCCGAGGGTTTTTCAGCTCTGTAAAGTCCTGGGGAGATACCTCTGCAACACACCCGGTAACAATTATATGCACCTCCGGATTGTGCGACAGAAAGCTCCTTACAGCCTTTCTGGATCTGGCCTGGCTTCTTCCGGTTACCGCACAGGTGTTCACAATTATCAAGTGGGCATTTTCAGGCTCTTCAGCCCTTGTTCCATGGAGCAACCGGATCACTTCCTCAACCAGAGCATCTGTTTCGTATGAATTCAGCCTGCACCCGAGGGTGTAACCGTATACGGAGGGGTTAATGAATTTTTTCATTGTCTGGAAGGGGGGCCGAAGTATTCTCCGGCCCCCTCTGCCCTGCTACTTTTCCTCTTCGGTTTCCTC
>CAZNFQ010000198.1:0-2695 GCA_964571965.1 uncultured bacterium
GGAGAGCAGCAGAGAGTCGCAATTGCCAGAGCAATGGTCGGTCACCCTGTTCTGCTTCTGGCAGATGAGCCCACAGGCAACCTCGACCCCGAGGTCTCGCGGCAGGTGATAGAACTACTGCTTGAAATCAACAGGGGGGGAACCACCGTTATAATGGCAACCCACGATCCAAGGCAGGTTCCACCGGGTAAGGGGCGTTTTCTGTTTCTGGACAATGGCGTTCTCAGGGGCGCCGACAGATGGGTGGAACTGGAGGATGAAAAGTGAGTCTTTTCCGTTCAGCCATCAGGGAAACTGCCCTAAATCTGCGAACAAGACCAGGAGCAAGACTTATAACACTGCTCATGGTTTCACTTGCCTTCGTGGTTTTCGACACGTTTCTGATAATATCCTGGAATCTTCAGAGCCTTATGGACAGGGAACAGAGCATGATAGGCATGGAGGTTTTCCTTGAGGATGATCTCACCGAGTCTGAAGGCCGAGTAATAGGCGACCTCATTACTGGAATGCACGGAGTCAGATCTGTTTATTACGTTTCTCCCGGGGAAGCCGAGGCTCTCTTCAGGTCACAGCTTCCGGAACACACCGATCTCCTTGACGTTATGGGAAGCGGATTCAGACTGCCGGCATCCATCCAGGTCACATTCAGGGAAGATGTCACAAGGGCCAACGGGATAGATGAGATCTCCAGGGCGGTCTCCGCCATTGAAGGAGTAAGGGAAACGGTTTATGGAGAGGATTTTCTCCCCGGTCTTATACGAACGGTTTCCACTATTCGCCGGCTGGTTCTTCTTCTGGGGATCGTGCTGGTCTTCAGTATCTCAATGGTGGTTTTTTACACCGTAAGACTGTCGGTGGTGCGCAGGGCGCTCACGGTGGACATAATGCGAACCGTCGGCGCTCCATGGTGGTTCATCAGAATACCCTTCGTCGTAGAAGGAGTAATAATGGGAACGGCTGGAGCCTCGGGGGGGCTTGCTCTGGCGGCGGTTCTCTCATCTATTCTCTCCACGGCGGTCTCACACAGATTCATGCCTCTTGCGTGGATCACAGTTGTAATACTACTCGGCGCAGTCACCGGAACTGTCGGTGCCCTTGCCGGTTCATATGAAAAGGAAAGGCGAAGATGAGAATAAGAAATTTCATAGCGATGCCCCTTGCTGCCGCTGCAGCGGCACTTGCCCAGGAAGCAGCCGAGGAAGCTTCCGCGTCTCCGGCGGGCTGCATGGGCTCAGGGGGAATAACAGGCCTTCTGCCCATAGTTGCCATGGTTGCAATATTCTACTTCCTGATTATCAGACCACAGCAGAAGCAGACAAAGAGACTTGCAGAGATGAGATCGTCACTGCAGAAGGGTGACAAAGTGGTTACCTCCGGAGGTATTCACGGCGTGATAACCAACCTTAAAAACGATGTGATAACTGTGAGAATAGCCGATGCGGTAAAGATAGATGTGGACAGAAACGCTCTCACTGCCGTTGCTGAGGAAACAGTGCCGGAATGACCTCACGCTCAAGGGTCAGGATAATCGGAGATCCCGTTCTCAGGGAAAAGGGAAGGCTTATATCTTTCCCTGATGACGGAAAAAGGATGGAAGAACTCCTGGAGAAGATGTTTATGATTCTCCAGGAAGAAGAGGGGCTTGGCCTTGCTGCCCCGCAGGTGGGAGAATCCCTGCGTGTGTTCATAGCTCTTCCCGATTACCTTGACGAACTGAAGGGACACACTGTTTTCGTAAACCCCGAGATCGAACCCTATGGTAGCATGGAGAAGAGAGAAGAGGGCTGCCTCAGTATCCCCGGTATTTACGAAACCCTGGAAAGACCTTCCATGGCACGGGTAAAAGCTCTGGACGAAAACGGAATTGAGTTCAACCTTGATGTTTCAGGGCTTTCAGCCAGGCTCGTCCAGCATGAAACCGATCACCTCGACGGCATTCTGTATGTGGACAGGCTCAGCCCCATGAAGAAAAAATTGCTGAAGAGAAAGCTGAGGAACCTCAGGGAGCGGGAGTCTTCCAGTTGAAGCTTGTTTTTCTCGGGACTGCCTGTTTTTCCATTCCTGCGCTCAGGGCTGTTTCGGGGGTAACGTCTGCGGTGGTATCAAGACCGGACAGACCTGCCGGAAGGGGAAGAAAACTCCAGAGGCCGCCTGCGGCGGAAGAAGCGGTAAGACTCGGCCTGGATCTTCTTCAACCTGAAAAGCTCTCGGAGATAAGGGATTTGATACAGGAAATTGAGCCTGATGTTATGGTGTCTGCCGCATATGGGGGATGGTTTCCCGAGTGGTTTCTGAATATTGCCCCTTTGGGTGTCGTTAACATTCACCCGTCGCTTCTTCCCAGGCATCGAGGTGCGGCTCCTGTGATAAGAGCGCTGCTACAGGGTGATGAAAAAACCGGTGTCAGCTTCATGTTAACCGACAGCGGCTGGGATACCGGAGATATACTGCAGGTGTATGAGCACCATGTAGGAGCTTCCGTAACCGCAGGGGAGCTGGAAAATGAACTGGCTGAACTTGCAGCGAAGAGACTTCCAGGAGTCCTCAGATCCTACCAGGCAGGTGAGCTGGTCCCCACACCCCAGCAGGGTAATGCAGACTATGCCGAGAAGGTAACTCCGGAAGAAGCGCGTATAGACTGGAACCTTCCCGCTGAAGAGGTGAACAGAATTGTAAGAGCATTCAACCCGGTGCC
>CAZNFQ010000199.1:0-2675 GCA_964571965.1 uncultured bacterium
AACTGATCATGCAGATCAGAAGGGAAGACTCCGAGCTCTCCTCACCCTCGCCCTCGCCGGAAAGCCCTCCCGTTCAGAACTCGTAAGGCTTCTCAAAGACCATTCCCCTGAAGAGCTGGCCGGTCTAACCCGTGAGCCGGAAGATCTGAACCATAGCATTTCCCTGTGCACGGGGCTGGGCATAAGGGCTGTCTGCATTTCCCAAGGGGATTATCCGCCGCTGCTGCGGGAAATACCCGATCCCCCGGCAATTCTCTTCTATTCCGGTTCCCTCTCATGCTTGAAGGGCAAAAATACCGCCGCAGTCATAGGTTCAAGAAGATGTTCGCTTTACGGCAGAACAGCTGCAAGGAAAATAGCCTCGGCACTGTGTTCAGCAGGGGTCACGGTGATAAGCGGCCTGGCCAGGGGGATCGACGGCGAGGCGCACAGGGGAGCCCTTGAGGCAGGCGGTCCAACAGCTGCGGTGTTCGCAGGCGGACCCGATATCATATATCCCCCGGAGCACAGGAAACTTGCAGAGAGGATCAGGGGAAACGGCTGTCTTGTTTCCGAGTATCCGCCAGGTGTCAGACCTGCCAAATACACATTTCCCGAGCGTAACAGAATAATAAGCGGTCTCAGTTCCGCAATAGTTGTGGTGGAGGCAGGAGAGAGAAGCGGCACCATGATAACCGTGGGAACGGCCCTCGATCAGGGCCGCGACGTCTACGCGGTTCCCGGAGAAATAGGCAGGTCCACCAGCACCGGCACCAACAGACTGCTTCGCGACGGAGCAGGAATTGTTCTCTCTCCGGAAGAACTCCTCAAAGAAATGGGCATTGAACCTTCCGTGAAAATAATACCCTCCGCCCACCCTCTTCTGAAGGCAATGGGTACCGGGGGCAAAACAGCCGGGCAGCTGGCTGAACTCACTGGAATACCCTTCGGGGAAATTCAGTCGAAGCTGTTTCAGCTGGAAATGGCCGGCGCTGTGGTCCGGCGTCCCGGGAATATCTTCATCCCGGTGTGAAGCCAGCTTCATGGTGTTGCAGTGGTTTTCATACACCAAGGTTAATTAGCAAGAATAAAGTGAAGTAAATATGTGTATATTCATGGCAAGCTTCTTGCATAACAGATAGACATGATGAAAAATAGAATATCCGGAACGAACAGAAGAGGCGCCGCTCTTATGATAGCGCTTATCACAGCGGTGGTTGTGATGCTTGCCGCCACTCTTCTTATCAGCCTTTCCGAAAAAATGGTGAATTCCCACATGAAAAGGCGAAGAGACGCTCAGGTGGCCCTTTCCGAAGCCAGCGCCGCAGACGGCATGGCGCAGATCATCCAGGTAGAGGGAACAGGTGCCGCAGCCCGGGGGGCGGTTTTCGATCTTGCGGGAGTGGAAACGGTTCTCACCCTTACCGAAACGGGTACAGCTGGAATAAGGAACGGTTTTTACCAGCTGGAAGACCCCGGGCATACGGTGATCATTCCCGCTGGAGAGCGTATGATAACCGCGGCCACAGACGGAGAAACAGTAACATTTACCTTCTACAGCAATGAAACCTTCAATTCCACCGTGGAATTCTCCATGGCCACGTCCATGCGTCCAGTGGCTGGCACCGGCATCGAGATAGATGGCGGCAACGGTGCCGTGGTCGTCCTTCAGGGATTCGGTGAAACCACACTTGTTGCAGTTACGGAAAGCGGCATTGTGGCATCCAGTATCATGGACGCTGTAAGTATTTCACAAGGATCCATACTGTCGGCTCATTGTTCCGGTTCGGGAGATCCCCAGTTGATCATCACCGGAGGCACGAACACGGGTTCTTTCCATAATATCGCATCAGGCCAGGCTGCCCAAATCACTTCTCCGCCGGGTACCTGCCCAATGTTCATGCCAGACGGAACAGTATTCGGATCTTTCTCCGGCGGTTCCGCCTTTGCCCTGGCAAGGGTGAGAGACGCATTCAGCGGCGATTTCAACAGCGACGGCTTCGAAGATCTGGCCTTTGCAACGTCCTTCTCCCTCATGGTTTATTCCGGTGCCACAGGCGAACTTTACCGTGCCGGGCCCGGCGGGAGTCTTGTCTGCTGGGGAGACGTGCAGGGAAGGAACGGCCTTTCCGGCATGTGGATGCTCCCCTCGGGAGATGAGTACTGGCTCAGGCTGGGTTACGACGGTTTCAGCGAATTCGTACCGGAAATGATATACAGAATGGGCTGGGAGGGCCGTTTCACCGGTTACGGCAACACCTTTGCCGGGTTCATCGAAGGAGCAGCCGTGGTTGCCTCCGCATCCGGCTATCTTCAGGAGCTTCTCTCCGGTAACGTGTTCACAGGCAATGCCGATGGAGGTCCAATCGACTTCTTCGCCCTTGGAGAAGACGGTCTCGAGGCCTTTTTCAATCCTGTGAGCGGCGACGGCATCAGAATGGTGTTTGAAGCTGTGAACACTTATGAAGGCGAAGTTCTGCCCGGGAATACCCATGTTTTCTCCGTGTTCGAAATGGGTGACGGGCGAAGGGTTTTCCACAGCCTTGGAGGAGACGAATCATGAGGAGCGGCTTTACCCTGGCGGAAGTTGCAGTGGCCTCTGTAATTATACTCGTGGTTCTTGCAACCCTCGGTATTGCCCTTCTCTCCTTCGTAAGGGGAAGCAGATCACTGGAACTTCAGGACGGCGCCCTCAC
>CAZNFQ010000200.1:0-2673 GCA_964571965.1 uncultured bacterium
GGTTTTTATGAAACACAAGCCACTATTCATTTCCTATTCATCCGAGGATAAGGATGTTGCGTCTCATGTTGTTTCGTTCCTTGAATCCAGGGGGCATGGGTGCTGGATAGCTTTTCGGGACATACTTCCTGCGGCGGACTGGGCTGAATCCATAATTGATGGAATTGATTCTTCGGCTGGTATGGTGCTGCTGCTGTCTCGGCATTCCAATGAATCACCCCAGGTGCGCCGTGAGGTGGAAAGGGCTGTTGACAAGGGGATAATCATCTATCCTCTGCTTTTGGAGAGCATCGTTCTGTCGAAGTGGATGCAGTATTACATTTCAGCTCATCAGTGGAATGATGCTTCAGATGTGTCTCTGGGCAGTCGCCTGGAGGAGTTGTCTGCTGCTGTTTCAGCTCAACGGTCTGCTGCCCGGCCTGACTTTGCCGAACTCTCTTCACTGCTGGCGGATGATCTTGCAAGCCTTTCTGCGGAGCTGGATGCTTCCGGGGGTGGGTCTGAGCGGCTGCTGCCCGGTGAACGGAGAGAGGTTTCAGTACTGCACGTTGTTGCAGACCTGTCCCGCGGGGATGCTTCCCCTTCGGTGCGTATAGCTGTTAATCAAACGGTGGTTAACATGGTGGAACGGTATGTGAGGTTCTACGGGGGGTACCTTGAACGGCTGTCTCTAAGCAGTTACCGGTGTGTGTTCGGGCTGGAACAGGTGCAGGAGGACGACAGCAGAAGAGCACTGAGCTGCGGTGTGTGTTTGTGCAGCGGCTTTGGTGAGTTGAATTCCGTTCTGCAGAAGAAGAACCTGGAACTGGACTTCGGGCTGGGTATAGCCCTCGGGATGATAGAGGTGGATGATTCCGGGAAGGGAGTTTCCCAGTACCGGGGTGAAGCACTGCTTTTAGCCAGGGAACTTGCAGAGGTTACATCAGGCTCGCTGCTTTTATCTGGAACCGTGCCTCATTCGGTGCGTGATCAGTATTCCTGGGAAGAACACTCAGAGGGAGTTTACCGGGTTACTGATTCTGGTATGGTGCTGCCGGGGTCCCGGGTGTTTTCATTCCAGTCGCCCTTCGTGGGCAGGGAAAGTGAGCTGGCCAGGCTTAACTCTCTTTTGACTCAGCAGGCTTCAGGCACAGGGAAAAACAGCCGTGGCGGGGCAAAGCACCTGCTTATGGGAATAAAGGGTGAAGCTGGAATAGGAAAGTCACGTCTGGTGCATGAGTTCGTTACTACCTGCTGTGCGGATGTTACGGTGCTCCGGGGGCAGACCCTCTCTTTTGCCCAGCCTTCATACTGGCTGTGGACCACGGTTCTGCGGGATGCACTGGGGATCGAGGCCGGGAGTGCAGTTGATTACGGGGAGTTTCTTTCCAGGCTGTCCCGTTTTGCTTTATCTGGCGAGCTTACTGGATCGGCACCGTTCCTTGCGGAGCTTTTGTCGATCAAATCCGGTGACAGCCGTCTGGATGAACTGAATGACAGGGGTATTGCCCTTGAAACGGGAATTGCCTTCAGCAAGCTTTTACAGGTGCTTTGTGGAACGGGGAAACTGCTGGTGGTGCTTGAAGACCTGCACTGGATGGATGAGAGCGATGGCAAGGTCCTTAAGTTCGTTCTGGAAAACTGTGTAACAGAGAATCCCATTGTATTCCTGCTTGTGCACAGACCTGAGAGGGAAGACGGCACCGCTGTTTCATTCGAGGGCTTTTCTACCAGTGCCGTTCCGGGTGAACTTTCTGTTGCAGAGGTCGATGAGAAAGCCTCAGTTACCCTTGTAAGACTGCTCCTTGAAAGCATCAGTGATGAAGGTACAGGCGTAATTGACCCTGAGGCTGAAAAATTCCTGCTGGACCGTTCAAAGGGAAATCCCTTTTTCCTGGAGGAGCTGGTTTTCGACATGGTTGAATCCGGTTTGCTTGCTGAAGTTAAAGGATCATGGAAATTCGACGCTTCCACAGGTGATATCTTCGTTCCCGACAGCATAACAGGTCTTATACAGTCCAGGCTGGAGAGGCTTCCGGAATCATGGAAGGGCGTGCTTCAGAACTCATCGGTACTTGGTATGGAGTTCCAGCTGAAACTGTACTGGAAGCTTGTTAACAAACTTTACCTGGGCAGATGTCACCATGATGTCTTCGACGGTCTTGAACAGAAGCAGATGCTTCTAAGTGAGATGAATGCATACGAGAAGAAATACCTTTTCAGACACATCCTGGTTCATGACACAGCCTATGCCAGTATTCTTGAAGACAATCTGAAAAAACTGCACAAAGCTGCCGCTGAATCCATAGAAGAGATGTTCCCCGATGAGAGGGAGCGTGTCTCCGGGATCCTCATGCATCATTGTGAGAAGGCAGGGGAGAAAGACCGGGCCATCGAGTATGGCTTTGCTGCCATGGTGCAATACACGGGCAAGGAGCTTCTGAAACTGTGCGGAAAGCTGGAGAGCCTGCTTTTGGAACAGCAGACAGGAGAGGAGCTTGAAGAAAACCTTTTCAAAATGCTCTCATACAGGGAGAAGGCACTGGATGTAACAGGTGACCGGGAAGAGCAGCGGCTTACAATCGAGAGAATGATAGGCATTGCTGAAGGATCCGCTTCAGATTACCGGATGGCTATTGCTGTGAAGAAAAGGGGCATTTTTGCAATGTACACAGGGCGTTTGCAGGATGCGAT
>CAZNFQ010000201.1:0-2663 GCA_964571965.1 uncultured bacterium
TAACAACGAATACAGCGTCAGCAGAACGGGGTTCCTTTACGATGGTGTGACCGGCGGATTCCAGGATCCCCGCAAGGATTTCGCCGTCGTGGGCATTCATCTGGCATCCATAGACCTCTATCAGGCAGTTCATCCCGGTACTACAAGTTCCATGATAAGACCGGCAAACACAGGGATACGGAGATTGTCGTCCAGCGGGACCTCGAACAGCTCGGCAAGTGTTGCTGCAATTGCCCCTGCCACAAGTCCCTGGGGAGTAAGCCGAAAACCCATGGATACGGATATCTGCAGAATAGGAATGGAAACAAGAAGACAGCTGAGAAGGGCTGCAAGGCTTCCCTCCAGGGTTCTGCCTGAAACCAGGGGAGTGGTTCCGAACCTTCTTCCCACCAGGGCAGCGAATGAGTCCCCGACAGAGAGGAAGATCAGTGAAGCCACTGCAATTTCCGTTCGGAAAACCAGTATGGTAAAAGCTGCGCTTGCCACCAGAACGGTGGAGGCTGTCATGGCGCCGTCCTGTTCCTTGCCCCGGAGAACCTTGCCGAAAATACCCAGGAAGAATCTTCTGAACACCTTGTTCCTTGACCGGAGCAGATCAACCAGAACAAGAGCAAATGCAAGTGCTGCAAGAAATAGCACCATTTGCATCCTTGGAACGAAAACGGCTGATATTGGAATTATCACAGACCCGAAGTGTACACCCTTGCGAAGAACTTCTTCAATGTAAGCCATTAGGGTATCAGAATCCAACTCCGGCGGAAATCCTGTGGGAGCTCTCCAGTTCGTCATGGCTGAGCCATGCGTAGTCAAGGGATACGGGATGACCGCTTATTCCAATGGTAAACCCGAGGCCGGCGGTCATGCTGCCCTCATTGGAACCTATGCGAAGACCCACGGTGTCTTTTATCATAAGTTCGAGCCCCACATGGGTATCAAGACTCACATCGGTTTCCGGAATGCTGTACTGGGCGGCATATTCTCTGCCTTCGAACCTGAAATCGCCGTCGGCAGCGAAGGTTATCACTGAATGAAACCTTGAAACGGGCCAGGTGAAGGATGCACCTATCTTGGCTGTGGGTGTAACCGTTTCACTTACCCCTGAGTCCCAGAACATCCAGGTTCCGAAAACATCCTGGAGATTCAGACCAACGGCGAAGGCTTCAGTGGGATTCCACTTAACGCCTGCATCCAGACCCACACCCCAGGCGCTGTAACTCATCAATTTTCTGTATATGATTTTCGAAGTTGCACCAACAGAGAGATTATCGCTGATTCTTCTGCCCCAGGAAAGGTAAAGGGCGTTGTCCGAAGCGCTGTCCCAGGTAATCCTGCCCTCATCGTAAATAAGCTCTTCACCGGGATCCCAGTCCCCATTACCCTCGGTTCCCGAAGGATTGGAATCGGGATCATAATCGTCGTTGCCTGAATCGCCGGGTTCTCCGGTTCCATCTTCGCCGAACACTCCGTCGCTTCCGGCATCGTACCACTGAAGGTCACTTGTATCAGCGATCTTACCCGCATCGGTGCGAAAGAGACTTGCTGCATACATATCACCGGAATAATCCTGCGAATAGGCCAGATAGTCATATGAGATAAGCCCTCCGAAACGCTCAGAATGCATGAATGCAGCGGTTCGGTTCCTTACGGATATCAGGCCTGCAGGATTCCAGTATGCCGCAGTAATGTCGTCAGATACAGCTGCAAATGCACTGCCCATGGCCAGGGCCCTTGCTCCTGCTCCTATATACATGAACTCGCCTGCATACTTGTCTGCACTTGCTGGAACTGCAATCATCAAAACCGCCAGAACAATCGGCATGGACTTTTTCAATGTAAATCACTCCTCGTTCACATAGCTGGCAAAAAGCTGTCTGTCTTCGAATCTTATTCGAGTAAAGAATAAACCTATACCCCAGTTTCCGTCAGGAAGTTCCTCCTCACGGATAACGACCGCTCTTGCCATTACCTGGTGATCATCGATGTTGATGGATACATCAACCCTGGTGAGATCACCCAGGGGTTCGTCGCAGACACAGTAAAGCCCTGAAGCGCTGATATTGAGAGCGGTAACGGGTCTTCCGGGCATGCCCTGTGTTCCAAGAACCACACTAAGTGCGCCCTGATACCTCTGTTCCCGTCTCTTTTCGGAAATTCTTTCCTGTTCCAAGATATCTCTCTCCTACCCCTACCCCGTAAATTCCTCGATGTTTTCAGGTCTTGTCAACATTATCAAACCAAATATACCAACAATGGTTCCAAAGGGGACCAACATGCATAATATAGCATCTACTACTATGCAGAACATACGTTTTCTCCGCTTCCGGATGTTCGACCCGGCTTTTATGGACAGACTGCCAAGGATCAGACAGAAAACTGCTATCAGGACTCCCATGCCCCCGAATACCCACCCCATGGCCTCAGGATGAGTGCTCTTGCCTGACTCCAGAGCGCCGGTGCCCATAAGAACGCCCATAACGATATAGAATACCCCGAGAAGTGACATGAAGAGTTGTAAACCGCCCACCACGTAGTGGAAAACGGAAACCACCGTGAGTAGATCTCCATAACAGTTTTTCTGTTTCTCGTCCAAACTGCTTCCTCCCTTCGGAAATAGTATAATGGTCGGTCTGGAATGTCCCTGCAAGTAGTGAACTTGACACGGC
>CAZNFQ010000202.1:0-2645 GCA_964571965.1 uncultured bacterium
CCGGTACAGCTTTCTCTAAGGATGAACGCCTTATTGTCATTCATTGCAATGGCATCTGAGCCACACACCGATATGCACGCTCCGCAGCCTGTGCACTTTTCGGTTCTCACCGAGGGGGCAACAGATGAGTGCTGGTAGAGTTTCCCGGCCTTGGAGGCCCAGCCCATGCCCAGGTGCTTTATGGATCCTCCGAAACCCGCAAGGAGATGACCCTTGAAATGACTTACCATCACTGCTTTTCCGGTTTTTTCCAAAGCACCTGCCAGCCTTGCTGTTCGGGTTGTGCAGCATTGGGGCAGGCTTATCTGGTATTCCTCTGTTCCGGTAAGTCCGTCTGCTACTATGAAAGGCGGAAGAAGGGGCATTCTGAATCCGTGTTCATATGCCAGTGCCACGTAATCCGGGGCAACCATTCTTCTGCCACCGTAGAGAACGGTGGTGTCAGTAAGGTAGGTTTTCCCAGGGGGAAGTTCAAGTGAGTCAAGTACCATTCTGAGCAGTTCAGGTGTAACGTATGAGGAATTTCCTTCCTCCCCCGGGTGATGCTTTATCGCAACCAGGGTTCTGCTTTCAGGCCGGGTAACGGGATTGAAGGGAGCGAGGAGCTTCCGGAATCCTTCTGGGTTCATGTGTTCTGCGGAAAGAAATCTAACAGCAGCCATTTTTTCCTCCATTCATGATTCTCCCAATATAATTCAGATGAAAAGGTTCCTTGCGGAATGACATTTATCGGCGTATTCTTAGTGAATGAGCAGCCTGGTATGGATAGAACTGGCCGCCGGGAACCCCGATCACAACCTGGCGGAGATAAGAAGAAGCCACGGTTTCAAAGGCATTCACTGCGCCGTGGTGAAAAGCAACGCCTACGGGCACGGTGTGGAACAGATGCTGTCCCTGGTGCCGTCAGCCCACTGGCTTGCTGTGAATTCGCTGGATGAGGGTCTTGAAATCAGGGCCTTTGGCGAAACCCGTCCTGTTCTTCTTCTGGGGCACGTGCCCCTTGAAAGGCTGAAAGAGGCCAGAGAAGCAGACCTGCGCTGTATGATTTGCAACTTCGAGACCATTGAAGCCATTTCACAGCTTCCCCCTTCAGAGAAGCCCTTTATCCTTCATCTCAAGGTGGAGACAGGCACCTGGCGGCAGGGTGTGCTGCCAGAACTTGCTTTGTCCCTTTCCGGGAAGATAGTAAACACACCCGGTGTTATTCTCGAGGGCATTTACACCCATTTTGCAAACATCGAAGATACTCTGAACCATTCATATGCGAATGAGCAGCTGCAGCTTTTCCAGAAGGTACTCTCTGAGCTGGAGACTGCGGGAATAAAACCCCCGGTGGTTCACACCGCCTGCACCGCCGCCGCCATTCTCTTTTCGAAGACCCACTTCTCCATGCTGAGAACCGGTATTGGTCTCTACGGATTATGGCCCTCCAGGGAAACAAGGCTTTCCGCCGAGACCATGGGCGTGAGCATGCCTGACCTGAAACCCGTTCTCTCCTGGAAAACGAGGATAGTACAGATCAAAGAGGTCCCCCGGGGAAGCTACGTCGGTTACGGCTGTACTTACCGAGTAACCAGGAATACCCGTATCGCTGTTCTTCCCGTGGGATATGCCGACGGTTACCGCAGGTCCGTGGGCAACTCAGGCTGGGTTCTCGTGAACGGAAGCAGAGCCCCGGTGGTAGGAAGGGTCTGCATGAACCTCTGCATGGTTGACGTAACGGACATTCCCGGCGCGAGGTTAGAGGGCGAAGCGGTTCTGCTGGGAAGGTCGGAAGACGAGGAAATATCGGCAGAACTGCTTGCACAGTGGATGAATACCATAAACTACGAGGCAGTTACAGGCATCAGCCCTTTTCTGCCCAGGTTTGTCAGGTAGGGGGTTCTCATGTTCATTGAGGTTGTAGGAGCCAGCGGATCGAAGAATTCAGTTGACCGTATAGTCTGCATGAGGCTGGGGAATAAAGTTCTCATAGATGCTGGTAGTGCTTCGTACATACCCTATGAGCAGCTGAAGCAAACCGAAGCAATACTTCTTACACATGCTCATCTTGCCCAAATACTCGATCTTGTATTCGTTCTGGATTCCATGGTTACAGAGCGCACGAGCCCCCTTGTGGTCATGGGCAGTGAAGCCTGTATCTCCATTGTGAAAACCCACTACATGAATGGTCTCATATGGCCGGATTTCACGAAGATTTTTTCAAACGGCAGTCCGGTTCTCGAATACAGGATCATAGAAGACTACAGCTGGACGGACCTTCCAGGGGGAGTTTCCTGCATGGCCGTACCTGTGAACCACCCTGCCGGCGCCAGGGGTTTTCTCTTCCGTTCAGGGGATTTTACTCTGATTTACTCAGGAGACACCGGTCCCACCGACAGCCTCTGGGCAACCGCTGCTTCCGAGGGGAACGTTTCCGCTGCGGTGATCGAGGTCTCTTTTCCTGACTCGCACAGGGGTATAGCCCTTGCAGCAGATCATCTTTCTCCATCACTGGCAGTTGCTGAGATCTCTAAACTTGGACAGCCTCACATCCCCGTATACATTTTTCATATGAAACCATGGTTCGCAGAGGAAATCGAGGGAGATCTGTCTCTGCGGGGTTCCGGTGCAAGGTTTCTCCGCCAGGGCGACCTGATAGAGTT
>CAZNFQ010000203.1:0-2627 GCA_964571965.1 uncultured bacterium
GCTTCCTTGAGAGTGACCCAGAACACCCCGGCAGCCTGGGAATAGCCATAAGCGAAGCGGTGGAGATGGTGGTGGGTAACCCGGAAAGATGCTACAGCCTGGGTAGCGTTTCCGATGCGGTCTGCCTTCATCAGTCGGTGATAGGCGGCGAAGCCATCCTTCAGATGGAGGAAATGGGCGACTTCCCCACGGAGATCATCGGATGCGTAGGAGGTGGCTCCAATTTCGCAGGCATTGCCTTCCCCTTCCTTGAGAAAACCCTCACGGGAGGCGAAGAGATCCGTTTCACCGCCGTTGAGCCTGTGGCCTGCCCAACCCTGACCGGGGGAAAGCTGATGTACGACCACGGCGACGCTTCAGGACTCACCCCGAAGTACATGATGTATTCCCTTGGTGCCGGTTTCGTTCCCCCGCCCATACACGCCGGCGGACTGAGGTACCACGGAATGGCTCCCATGGTGAGTCACCTTGTAAAACTGGGACTGGTCAACCCCGTGGCCTATGCCCAGGACAAGATTCTGGAAGCGGGAAGGATGTTCGCAAGGGTGGAGGGAATCCTCCCCGCCCCTGAATCGGCACACGCCATAGCGGCAGCTGTGGATTCAGCGCTGCGTGCAAAGGAGCTGGGTTCCAGTGAGGTTATCCTGTTCAACCTCAGCGGACACGGGTTCCTGGACCTTTCCGCATACGAGACATTCTGAAACCCCGGGGCGGCAGTCTTACTCTCTAAGGCTGCCCCCCCATCCGGTGCCTACTTTATCAGGCTGTAAATGGCTTTATAATCCCGCTCTATACTTTTCAAAACCGGCAGGTCGGAGAAGCTGCCAATTTCCCTCACAGCAAGAGGAGAGCTTGAGCAGACGCCGGAAATGGCATCGGGAACCAGATCGAAATTATCCCTGAGAATGTCGATGCCCCCTGCAACACCTGCGGCATCCGAAGCGCAGAGAATCAGTTTGTGAAGCCTCTGCTGAACCATGGGGTGCCTGAGGAGCATTGCGGTTTCCCTCTGGAAGATGCCGTCGGCAAACTCCAGGACCAGGTAGTTCCTGGGGTTGTTGCCGTACTTCATATCCACTGAATGGAATATTCTGAGGAGCTCTTCTTCTTCGAGCATGTACGTGGACGGGTAACCGAAGAAGGTGAAATCTATCACCTTCTGGGCTCCGCAGTCCTGCATGAGAAGAACGTCCTTCAGACTTGCGGTGCCTGTTACCTTGGCGGCTCTCACCCTTTTTTCCATGGATGACAGAGCGTAGCAGCAGGCAGCTGCGGCATAGCTCTTGCCGGAGTTCATGGCAGTACCAACGCAGAGAATGATCTTTGCTCCCGGGGCAGTTCTCTCAAGTCTCCTGGGAGATATAAGTACATGATCCCTGGTATTGACCACTTTGCCTTCCTGATCACAGACATAGCCCAGTATCCTGACCCTGGTGGGAGAGGCAATAAGTTCGTTATGGTTCTTCATCTCTCCCACAATACCGCTTCTGGCAAGCATATCCACCATTGTGCACGGTTTTTCCGGTACGAGACCTTCATAGTGATCCGGGGCGTACCTGTTCCCGAAAACGAATACTGCCCTTGTCCTGTCATGGATGGTGTGTATTCTTGCAGAAACACTCTCCAGGCTCGTGTGAAAACCCAGGGTAACTATTTCACCGTAAACAAGATCACCGTTTTCAGGAACTCTGTCGGGGATCTGAGTGAACGCCTTTATCAGCCTGTGGGGTACTGAATATGCCGAGCTGGGAATTATGGCGTTCTGGGTTATCCTTTTCATCTGCGGTTTTTTCTCCTTTGATTGAAAACACTGGATCACCGGGCGAGAATCTAGCGAAATGTACCCCGGTATGAAAAGGCTTGTTATGTAGTTACAGCAAATTTACTTACATAATGACCGCCTGTTCATTGCCTGATCGGTGCCTCAAATACTGATATCCCGGGGCGAAAATGCCGGAGGTTCCTTCTGTCATGATCCTGCAAGGGAGATTCCTGTGGCAAAGATTTGTAAACCGTTATATCCACAACGGTTGACAAACATCCCTGAGCTTTCTATTTTTCCGCCTTCGAAAGGGGGCCAAGTGCATTCCACAGCAGCAGAAACCGTAAGATATCTCAGGGCAAGTGGCGGTTTCGTATCCGGTCAGGAGATAGCAGATCGTCTGGGTATCACAAGAGCGGCGGTATGGAAACACATCACTGCTCTAAGAGAAGGCGGTTTCGTGATATCTTCATTCACGAACAGAGGCTACAGACTCGATTCCGTCCCTGACCTTCCCTCTGAGGAGGTTCTGTATTCTCTTCTTAACACCGTTAATTTCGGCAAAACAATTGAGTACCATGAGGTTATCGAGTCTACGAATATCAGGGCGATGTCCCTGGGGCATCAGGGAGCTCCTGAGGGAACCGTGGTAACCGCAGACTGCCAGACCGCGGGTAAATCAAAGGAAGGCGGAATCTGGGAAAGTCCTCCGGGAAAGAACCTGTACATGTCCGTACTTCTTAAGCCGGAAGTTCCCGCCGACCTCATTTTCGAGCTCGAACGCATAGCGCTGAATTCCCTGGCGGAAGCCGTTGGTGAGAACTGTCCCGATCTGCCGCTGGAAACCCTGGAAAAAGGCTTATTC
>CAZNFQ010000204.1:0-2602 GCA_964571965.1 uncultured bacterium
TCTCAATGAACAAGGGAGCACCTGTTCTACACTTCAAACCAACCCGGAACAGACTCCGCGTCTATGGAAGGATGAAGGAACTCACATCCTCCGGATATACCCCCATTGCAGAAACCATCTCGACAGCTCGGAGAGCACTCCAGAAAGACAACACTTCTGGAGACATTAGAGGAAGCTTCATTCTGCTGGTATCGGATTGCGCACCTGAACCTCTGCCGGTTGGATGCAAGGATCCCTTTGAAAGCGACGTGTATGGATCTGTGAAGATGGAAGCAAGGATGTGCAGGTCAATCGGAATTCCAATAATGGTAATTGATCCTCTTGATTATCCCACACTAAAGAGTCCGGAAG
The DNA here is from genome assembly GCA_964571965.1 of uncultured bacterium. Lineage (GTDB taxonomy): Bacteria > Fermentibacterota > Fermentibacteria > Fermentibacterales > JCC-6 > Sabulitectum. Next base: position 352 of record CAZNFQ010000204.1, read on the forward strand.
ACATGCCGGGCAGACGTCTTGCCAGGTACATCGTGAACGTTACAAGAGGGCTTATGCTTCATCTTCCTGCTAAGATATTGGATTCAGATAACAGGATTATCAATGTTATCAATTCGATTGCGACAAGAGGGGAACGCAAGAAGACTTACAACAACTTCCGGACCGGTGTCAGGGATTTCACCGATGTACAGTTTCCATTCTTCTAGACTCATTTCGGTTTGTCACTACAGTCCTTGAAGTCCAGCTCATCCCATCGACCATTGTTCCAATAACATCTGGTAAGATTATCAGGAAGGGAAGGGGGCAACCACGAATTTCTCGCTATTGTTTCCACATGTCATGCTGTTATGGTTTTTCGTAGTGCTGCAACTCCGGTAATTCAGTCCAGGAAAGGGTTCCAAACAAAAATCAGGTGGAATTGTCCAGCGACAATATAGATTCCCTTCCTTGTACCGTTCATTGTCGTCAAGGACCTTATCTGCCTCCACATTGGACGGTATAACTATAGGGATAATGATGTGGTCATAATTCTTCATCCCGATACTAGAGACATACTGAGGCATCTTTTCAGTCATCCACCTATGCTGTTTCTTCCCTGAAAAAAGCAATACCCGGCACGAAGTGCCAGGGCTGTCAATTGGATTGGTAGGGGGGACAGGTTACCAAAGGTCCCTGTTCCACCAAAAGGAAATGTCCCGGCGGTTAAGCCGGGACCTTCTTGGTAGCGGGGACCGGATTCGTAGCCGATGAGCGTACGAATCCCACCTTCGCTGCACACTGGATCTATCATGGTGTATTTCAGGGTATCAAGAGACTTGAAAGGTTACCTGTTCGTATCAATGACCTTTAGGATCCATCAACCATAGACAGAAAGAATTGCTACCAGAGACAGATTCTGCGACAGGCTGTTATATAGGCAGGGCACATTCATTCCGTTTCCCTTTCAGCTAAGGAAAGGTGGGGATTTACGATTGGTTCGGATTCAGTTCCATCGAAGGGGGTTGACATTTCAACTCGAGCTCATATTTTACCTACCGTTAAGTAAGTTAACGACCGGTAAGGAAAGGTGGTGATTATAATTTCCTTCGGGATTGCCAGAGATAGTGAAATACTGCTGTTCTGCTCTCTTGCACTGCTTATGGTGAGCGCCCTTGCCATGATGTCCTTCTCACCTTCGGCTTACAGGGGTTTCGTTGCAGAGGACGGAGCAGCAGAGTGGATAACAACTCTTGCTCTGTTCTCCTGCGCTGTCATCGCTGCCAGTCGTGGGATCACTTCAAGGGGCAACGCACGCTTGTTTCACACATTAGTAGCTCTCGTTTTCCTCTTTGCTGTAGGGGAGGAGCTTTCATGGGGACAGAGACTCTTTGCTGTCGAGAGTTCACCCTTCTTCCAGACTCACAACTGGCAGGGAGAGACCAATTTGCACAATCTTTACCTCGGGTCTTTCAATGTTAACAAGGTGATCTTCGGTACGGTAATGGGGGCTTTCCTGGGCTTTTACCTGGTCGGACTGCCGCTTCTCTATGGAAAGAGATCCGTAAATGCCCTGGTAAACAGGCTAGGGATACCAGTGCCCCGGGTGAGACACACGGTTCCTATAGTGATGTTCTCACTGGTAGTATCAGTGATCTCGGGTCCTGACAAATGGGAGCTGATGGAGCTCTGCGGTTCCATGATGTTCCTATCGATATTCATGAATCCTTTGAACGCGTCACTCCTTTCGGCAGAGCCAGTGGAGGAGATACCACGCCATGACGCATGACATGATACAGCTGGGAGGCTGAGATGAGAGAGTTATCAGAGAAAAAAGCGGAGATCATGCAGGTTGCGACTGAACTGCTTCTTAACAACAGCTATGCCAAGGTGAACATGAGCACCATCGCTGATGCCTGCGGGATTACTAAAGCTGGGATTTACTATCACTTCAAGAATAAGAAGGAACTCATAAGGGATTGTCTCGGGAACACACTCGGTGACATAAACTCCGTGATCTACGCTCACTGTACCAAGAGCGTAACCGTAAGGGAGAAGTTGAAACTGATAAGCGGTGATCTGTACAAACTCGGTAAAGACACTCCCGGGATACTCGCGCTTTTCATGAGGACCATAAGTGAGCCTGAGATGAGGGATATACTTTCCAGCCTAGGTGAGGAAGTCGAGATGTTCCTTCGGGAAATGGGGGAGATTATAAAGTGTCCAGCGACAGTTCAATCTGGACCCTGACGACAAATAGAATTCCCTACCAGTT
>CAZNFQ010000205.1:0-2599 GCA_964571965.1 uncultured bacterium
CCTTCTCTTTAGCCGGTAGAGCACCGGCGGTGAACGACTGTGAAACAGTTGAAAGAAATATATAACGGCTCCTGATAAAACGGCAAGTTCCGCATTTTGAAAACAACGGCATTTCTCCCCCTTCATATCTCTTCCTGTCAGCTGAAATGGAACTTGACGGCAACAGGCGGTGTATTATCTTCCGTATTCATCAATTGACAGCGAGGTGGAATGACAATGACAGATACCGCAAAAATGACCGACGCTGCAAGGGCCATGGCACACCCTGTTAGAATGGGTGTTCTTCTGCTTCTGAGAAGCGGCCCAATGGTAGTTCACGAACTCACTGCAAAGCTTGGCACAGAGCCCACATCGCTTTCGAAGCATCTCTCGGTGCTCAGGGAAAGCGGCCTTGTGGTCTGTGACCCCCAGTGGAGGTGCAGGAGATACAGCCTCAGCAACCCCCAGGCGGTTAAGGCTGTTCTGGAAGCAATTGAAAGACTGGCGGAGGATGAGATATGAGTGTAAGGGAAATTAACAGTGAAGAACAGCTTGAAAACATCCTGAATGAACAGGAGAACCCTGTGGTGATCGGGTTCTTCGGTGACTTTTCCGGTGTTTCGAAAAAGGCCGAGGAAGAGTTTGCCAGGTTCGCGGAAGAAGCGGATGTTCTCAGGGTCGATGTTGGGAAGGTGAAGGGCATTCACAAAAGGTACGGTGTCGATTCTGTGCCTACGGTGCTCCAGGTAAAAGGAAACAGGGTGATCAACCAGCTGAAGGGTTTCCAGACTGCAGATTACTATGCCCGGGCATTCCTGAAGTCAAATGGAAGTTCCGCTGGAGGAAAAGACGGAAAGCCCCAGGCGCCTCCTGTAACCGTCTGGACAAGCAGCTCCTGCCCATGGTGCACCAGGGTTAAAACCTACCTGAGGCAAAACCATGTATCCTTTACCGAGGTCAACATCTCAAACGACCCGTCGGCTGCGGATGCCCTGAGATCGAGAACAGGCCAGACAGGGGTTCCCCAGCTCAGCATAGGCGGCCGCTATGTGGTGGGTTTTGATAAACCGAAAATAGACCGGTATCTCGGTCTCGAACAGTAAGGAAAAAGCAAAATGGAAAAGAACATTCAGCCGCTTCATGACTATGTCATGCTGAAGGACACGAAACCTGAAGAAGTTACCAGAGGCGGGATCGTGATACCCGACTCCGCCAGGAAAAAATCCACCGAGGGAATAGTTGTAGCAAAGGCTGCAGATGCAGCAGAGGAGGTATCCATAGGCGACAGGGTGATCTACAGAGAGTACAGCGGTACCGAGATCACCTCAGAGGGAGAGAAGTACCGAATGGTGCCCTCAGGCGACCTTCTCGCAAAATACGTGGAATCCGATCAGATCCCCGATTGAGAAGGTCTTTCATGACAGGGGCGGACAGTCAGGGCATGGGCCCTTGTCCGCCTTTTTTCAACTCTTTCCCGAAGCTCCGGGAACTGCTCCGCCACCAATGAGAGAGCTGAATCCTGAAACCTGTTCAGCATTGAAACAGCCTCCTCCCCGGGGTTTTCCAGGATCCAGATCACAGTTTCCCAGGATAATCCCTCAGGGTGAACGGGCATGTTCTTCAGGTGAAACTGAAGCCACCTGAACTCCCCGGCGTAGTACCAGTACCGGTTCAGAGCCGCTGTAATGTTCACAAGTTTCTTCAGCATCAGCATCATCCCGTCATGATAAGCTGGAATGTCCCCCCTGTGAAAACACTGACCGTCCAGATAGCCGTTAACGAAAAACGAAAGATTCTTCTTTACCACATGCAGCGCCAGAGAATCCGGATATACCGAGAGATACTCCCTTATCCGGTGGTATTCCCCGGTTCCGTGAAAAACCACCGATGAGAGGAAACCGCCTATGCTCGGTATCATATCGGTGTCCGGTTCAGGATCCTCCAGAACCGGTTTGATCCAATTCTCCCAGTCGGAAAGGCGAACATGGCCAAAGTCCGCCTTCAGACCGTCAAAGTGATAACTCTCGGTGAAGGTGTCCGATGCATGACAGACAATGTCTGTTCTGGGAAAGGGGAGGGGTTTGTTCCGTATCCAGTCATGGTCAAGTTCCCTCCAGTAAACCACAATGTCCAGGTCGGACCATTCATCGGCAATGCCCCTTGAAGAAGATCCGCCCAGGCAAACCATGATAACTTCAGGATGAGCTGAATAGAAATCGGCAAGTTCGCCGGCTAATTGAATACGCCAGCGGCTGGCCTCATTAACAGATCTGTTCATATGCTGTCCTTAAAGCAGCAGGGTGTCGAGTCTTAATATTCAAACCCGCGCTTCAAAGTGCAAATTTCAGGATCTAGCTGTTCCTCATCTCCTCAGGAAGAAAGGAAATTCCGGAAAGTCTCTCCATCTCCTGGGCCATACGCACGGAATCTTCCATCATGTGGGCGGGGATCACCTTGGCAATTCTCTTGCCGTGCAGTTTGACGTTAATGGGTCCCTTAAGACCCTCGCTGCGTTTCTTGACAGCTGAAGCCGCCGCAAGACCCACGAGCCCGCCTCCGAATTCAGCTCCGCTGAGACCGGAAAGGGTTATGGTTTCAACTTCATCCCATCTGAAGGCAA
>CAZNFQ010000206.1:0-2589 GCA_964571965.1 uncultured bacterium
TTGGTTAACAGTGTGCTTACTGCGGTTGCCATGCCTCCACCTCCTTATATTCAAAGTAAAGGGGAGAGCATGAAGCCCTCCCCGTGGTGGTTATTATGCCGCTACTGTTGCTACAAATGTGGCGTCGTCCGCTATCCAGCCTCCAATACCAGTAGTATCGGGGTCGGATACGGTGAGTGTCGCTGTGTTTTCTGCCGTCCATACTGCTTTGGACATGGTTACTACCACGGTGTAAACGCCGTTGGTCATGACGGGAGTAGTAGAGGTCGGGGCTATCGTTGCAGCCCCGGTGCCGTCGTTGTCTGCGATTGCAAGCTTGATAGGCCCGTTGTACCAGCTGTGGGTCTCCCCGTTGTTTGTCTTGAGGGTGATGGTGATGGTATAACTCTGGGCGGCGGCAGTAAGCTCCGCTACTGTCGGGGCGGCTGTGGTAGCCGACAGGGAGAATACATAGTCACCCTGCAAACCCTTCAGGAAGGCGGTGTATGTGTCTACGTTGCCTCCACCGTGGAGCAGATATTCCCGAAGGTCTTCTACTCCTGTTCCATTGGTAATATCAGCGGTAGCCATATGTCAGCACCTCCTAGTCGGCCTTGGCGTTGGCGTAGAGGCAAAGGCAACCATAGTCCTCGCTGTTGAAGGCGGTCTTGGCGAAACCCTGTATAATGCCTGTCGCTATGCCGTACTGGTTGTCGTAGTCAAATTTCTTTTCACGCCAGTACCAGTCCTTGGCCACGGCCCAACTACCGGCCTGCTGTCCAAGAAGAAGGTTGCGGGCTATATAAACACTGCTTGCACCGTCATTGGTGCGGTAGATGTCCTCATGCTCGTGAATGATGAGTCCGTCATAGACAAGGCTTGCACCCGTGAAGAGCGGGTTGTCCTCGCCTCTCCACCATGCGTTAGTGAAGGCGTCCACGATAACCGAGGAACTCTCGGCCTTGAGGTCTCTCATGCAGTAGGGATGGAGGACTACGACGTAGTAGGGTTTACCCTTGTGCATGATGGGGCGTATCTTTGGACTTGCGAGCTGTGCCTTTCTCTTTGCGGTTCCAAGATACGAAGCGATAACAAGGTCTGTGGTGTCAAGAGTTTCGACGGTGCTATGGTCGGCAGAACAATAAACGATCCTGTTGGTAGTGGGAGAGGTGGCAAGAGTGGTAAACATATTCTCCTGTAAGGTCTCTGCTCCCCATATCTTCAGCTTGTCCTTGGCGTCGGCTCTCATGTCGTAGGTGACCTTCGATTCGTCCTCGATGCCGGTAAGTCTGACAGCGTTCCTAAGCTGTGCGACGCTTACGCTCATCTCGTAGGAACTGATGGCTTCCTCGTAGCCTTCCAGGGTATCGTCGTTTTCCTTCCCGCTCCCGCTCAGTTTGGTGGTCAATGGGAAGTGGATAGTATCTCCGGCTTTCTTGGAAAGCTCGGTGTTCTTCTGGATAATAGCCTCGGGGCCAGTGCCTATAAACCCGTTAGCGGAGAAGAACATTTCCTTCTCTATGTCTTTGTATAACTTCGATGCCCATACTTCTGCTTGCAGGGCGCTAATGCTTGCGGTCTGTGTCAATTGGTTTCACTCCTTATAGGTTTAGTTCTCCTACAAGGAAGCCAGCGGTCATTCTATGCGGTAGCCTGCGGGTACTTTCCCCTTAGCTATAGCCTCCTGTACCTCCGGGGGCTGTGTGTGTAGGTTCTCCCGTGTTATGAGCGTTTCAGCGGCGGCCCCTGCCCCTCCGACAACTGCCGGGCCTCGTGGCTGTGCGTTGATGTTCTTCACCTTCTCGGCCTGTGCCTGTGAGGTTTTCTGTGCCACCTTCTGCTGTTCCTGCTCATATCTGAAAGACCTGCCTATGTGATAGGCCATTTCTGCGGGATTGGGTGACGCGAATATCATGGATAACATGCTCTGGTCGCCCTGCATTGCCTTGGCCTTTGCCACCTCATAGACTGGTTTTGTTATATCCTCATAGTCGGGGTGAGTCTGCATCGCGGCCCGCTCCATCTGGTCTACGTGTACCTGGAACGCCTGTGCCTGGCTCTCCCGCTGACGCTGTTCCTCGTAGGGCTGTAGTTTCTTCTGTAACTTCTCTTCGACAAGAACCTCTAAAGGGTCTCTGTCCTCCTGCTTTGGTGCGGTCTGCTGTTCAATCTGAGCCATGCGAGCCTTGATCTCTTCCAGCTCTCTGTCACGTTCCTGCCTCTTGCGTCTTTCCTCTTGCAGGGCTGGCAATGGAACCATCTTTTCTGGCGGCTTCTCTTCCTCAACAGGTGGCGTTACCTCGTCCTCTTTCGGCGGGACGTTGCCGGGGTCACCTTCTGCTGGGGGTGCTGGCTCATCCTTCTGCGGTTCCTCTTCCTCTGCGAGCATTCCCTTGTTCTTGGCGGCTTCCAGCCATTCCTCTTCCTCGTAGCCCTCGGGCATCTGCTCTAACAGCTGTTCCTTGGTGTATTTCTCTTCCATGGTTTTTCGACCTCCTAGTCGTTATCCGACCCTGCGTGGTCGTCACGAGAGTGCATAAAAAAAGACCCCTCGAAAGGAGTCTGTCTGCTTAAATACCAGTTGCCGTGTTCGTCCTTGTACCACCTACC
>CAZNFQ010000207.1:0-2574 GCA_964571965.1 uncultured bacterium
GCAGAGAGTAAACAGAAGGACCCGCCAGCTGGAAACCGCGAACAAAGAGCTGGAGAACTTTGCATACACCGTTTCCCATGACCTCCGGGCCCCGCTCAGGGCCATCGACGGCTTTTCCAGAATGGTGATGAACGATTACTCAAGTGTTCTCGACGAAGAAGGTTTAAGGCTTCTCGAGGTTGTCCGCACAAACACAGCTAAAATGAACGAGCTCATTACCGATATTCTGGAACTGTCCAGGGTCGGCAGGCAGACCCTGAAGCTTTCCAGGCTGCATATGAAGGGACTGGTCAAGTCTGTTTACCATGAGATAGCCTCACCTGAAGAATTGCAGGATTTTCAGTTTGAAGTGGCAGACATTCCAGATGTCTTCGCCGATGCCGTGCTGGTTAAGCAGTTGTGGGGCAATCTTATATCCAATGCCCTGAAATACAGCTCGAAAAGCAGTACCAAGCATATTGCCGTTACAGGCAGAAAAGAGGGGGAAGAGTGCCTTTACAGCATAAAAGACTTCGGGGCAGGCTTTAATCCCAAGTATTCAGATAAGCTGTTCGGGCTTTTCCAGAGACTTCACGGAACCAGAGAATTTTCCGGAAGCGGTGTTGGGCTTGCAATTGCCAAGAAGGTCATCGACCGTCATGGCGGGAATATACGCGGTGAGTGTGAGGAAGGCGGCGGTGCAGTTTTTCATTTTTCCCTTCCGGACAGGAGGATTCATGATGACAATTAAGGAAAGAACTTCGATTCTTCTTGTGGAGGATAATCCCAGCGATGCTGAACTTACCCTTCGAGCCCTCAGCGATAACAACATTGCCAACGATATCACTCTGGTGGAAGACGGGGAAGAGGCCCTGGACTACATTTTCTGCAGAGGACGGTACGAATCTGAAGAAGAGTGCCGCTCACCGAAACTCATCATCCTCGATCTGAAACTTCCCAAGATAGATGGGCTTGAGGTGCTGAAGCAGATCAAGTCCAACGAGAAAACCTGCACCATCCCCGTGGTTGTGCTGACCTCGTCGAAGCACGAAACCGATCTTGTAAACAGCTATAAGCTGGGAGTTAACAGCTACATCGTCAAACCAGTTGAGTTCGAGAAATTCCTTGCGGCGGTTAAGCAGCTGGGCATGTACTGGCTTCTTATCAACCAGCAGCCCTGAGAGCAGAGAAGCAATATGGCAGAGCAGACCATGAAAGTTGTTTTCGTAGAAGACCTGGAATCGGATTACACCCTGGCTGTAAGAGAACTTGAAGATGCGGGACTTCTGATAAACCCGGTAAGAGTTGAAACCGAATCTGCTCTCAGGGATATTCTGAAGGACTGCTTCGCAGATGTCATTGTTTCAGATTACGCACTCCCGGAGTTCGACGGTATGACCGCCCTCAGAATAACAAAGGAACTGTGTCCTGATCTGCCCTTCGTGGTTCTCACAGGAAGCATGAATGAAGAAACTGCCGTAGAATGTATGAAGGCCGGTGCTTCAGATTATGTAATAAAGGAACACATTGCGCGTCTGCCGTTTGCGGTCATGGATTCCATAAAACACGCAAGGCTTCAAAAGGAACAGCGGTTTGCAAGGGAAGAGCTGAAGGCTAAGGAGGCACTGCTTCGCATATATGTGGATAATGCTCCTCACGGCATCTTCGTTGCAGATGAAAACAGCAGGTTCGTCGATGTCAACCCCGCGGCACAGAAACTTTCAGGTTACACAAGGGATGATCTTCTCCAGATGACAGTTGCCGATTTGTGTCCAGATGATGCCAGGGAAGAAACATGGGGAAAATTCTTGCAGTTGAAAGCGGAGGGCTGCTTCTCTGGTGTAATGTCCGTAATAAGAAAAGATGGTCGAAGGTGTATCTGGACAATCGAAGCGACAGCTATCCCTGACAAATTCTTCATGGCTAATGTTGCTGATATAACCCTGAGTGAAGAACTAAAAGCTGAACTGGTAAACAGCCGCAAACTTCTTCAGCGTACCCAGAAAATAGCGGAAGTGGGAAGCTGGAAACTAAAGGTTAGAAGCGGCAGCCTGCACCTCTCCCGGGAGGCACTTGATATCAGCGGTCTTTCAAACAGTGACCTGAGCATAGATGAAGCCATTCAGCTTTCCCTTCCCGAATACACCGAACTAATCGAAGACTCTTTTAAAAACCTTATTGAGAATACCGGAGCCTTCGATATAGAGTTTGCAGTGAAACGTCCCTCAGATGGCCTGATAGTGGATGTGAGAGCTGTAGCCGAGTACGACAGCGAAACCGAAACGGTATACGGTACAGTGCAGAATGTTTCCAGGGAGAAAACGCTTGAAAGAGATCTGAAGAATCTCTTCCTCCTTTCTCCTGACTTTGTCTGTGTTGCTTCCACGGATGAAGCCAAATTCCTACGGATAAACCCCACTTTTTCAAGGGTGCTGGGGTATTCTGAAGAAGAGCTTCTCAGCAGACCCTTTACTGACTTCGTTCACCCTGAAGATGTGGAAAGAACGGAAAGAGTAGTTTCAGAGCAGCTTGCAAAGGGTATAAAGGTTCCCAGGTTCGAGAACAGATACCGCTGCAAAGACGGTACCTACAGGG
>CAZNFQ010000208.1:0-2547 GCA_964571965.1 uncultured bacterium
TAAGGGAAGAAATCGACCGGATAGATTCTGAGATCGCAGGGCTGTTGAACCGGCGGATGGAAGCGGTTCGCAGTATCAGAGAGTACAAGCGGAAGAACGATCTGCCCGTGGAAGATCTTCTCCGCGAGGAGGAAATCTTAATGGGCCTTAAACCCGGCAAGCTTGACGAGAGCTTTCTGCGGGAACTTTACCAGGTGATCTTCCGCTATTCCAAGTCATTTCAGAAATAGTAATTAGCAGACATCTACTGCTATTATTGCCGTTGCAGGCATATTATAGACTTGATTGAGTTTGATCACTCTGGTATTGTGTGCCTCACTGTATCGGTTCAACTGAATGAAGAGGGAGAGACAATGTTTACAGCTGCGCTTATGGCAATACTTGCAACGGCAATCACCGGTGATACATTCTCAAGACTGATACCCAATGAATATCCATGGGAATACAGCTATAATGATGTAACTGAACTTTCAGACGGCTCTTCTGCAGTTTCCAGCGGAATGGTAATGGAAGATCTTCAGGTTTTGATCTTTGACTCCACCGGTGAACTGATCTCCACCATGGACGGGCTCTCAGTTCCCGGCAGAGAATTGGAGAGCGGAGGCTGGCTCGTTCCCCTGGCAGACGGCGGCTTCTACTTCGTTTCTTACAGTGAACCCAGGGCCACAGGCGTTGATTCAGATATTGCTGTTTTTAAAATATCCGGTGATCATGAAATGGAATGGACCGAAATAATTGGAGAGAATACAGAAGACGTTTACACAGGTTTCGGGGCAGCAGGGACCCCGGACGGCGAGATCGTTATTCTCGGAGGTGAGGGATATGCAGGGCAGAATGCCTTCTTAAGGGCATACGGTCCCCGGGGGGACCGGACATGGGAATACACATATCCGGAAGACGATGGCTATCTGCCTGTTGGTGTGGGTCGGGTGGATGACGGATACCTGGTGCTTCTGTCACACAGGTGGCAGGAAAACACCTTTCTGCAGAAGTTCGACGGCTCGGGAAACATGGAGTGGGAGCTTGTGATACCCTATGTAAGCCACCCGGGTCCTGTTTCGTTCTGCACCATGGATGCAGGGTACGGGGTTTATTTTCAAGGGGGAGAAGACGGAAGCAGAAGCGGTGTTACGGTGATTGCCAGCCCCGCAGGGGAAAGAATAGGAACCGGCGTTTTTACCCACGGTATGCTGCTGCAGGATGTTCTTTTAGCAGTTGACCATCAGTTGATTCTTGTGGGTTCAAAGGTTATCGACGGCGTGAACTGCGCTGTAATGGAGTCCTGTGACTATCAGGGCAATCTCACATGGAAGCGCAGATTACAGGGACAGGGAGAAGACGGCTTCACAGGTGTATGTGCCTGTGCATCCGGGGGATTCCTGCTCACAGGCTACAGTATTTCCGAAGACGAGGGTCAGGAATCAGGTGCAGTTCTCGTGAGAACCGATGAACTGGGATGCGTAACCGGCGGTGAGAACCCCACACAGATACCAATGCCCAGATGACAGGATCAGAGGTTCAGCAGTTTCCCGGTGGCAACATTTCCCTGGGTGGGGTCTGTAACAGCAAAAAGATATATCCCCGGTGGAGTGTTTTCGGTATTCCACCGGCAGCTTCCTGCGGACTCGACCAGGGTTACCATCCTCCGACCTGTCATGTTGAATATCCGCAGTACCGCCGAAGAGGGAAGTCCGTTGAACATAAAACTGTCGGCGCCGCGAGTTACCTCGGGTGGATACACGGAAGGCTCCGGTCGTTCACCGGTTCCCGCGGGATACATCTCATAGCAGCCCATGTCAAAATCTGAACCCTGAGGCCTTGGTACTCCCTGAATGTCATCGGTTACAATGGCTTCCACTTCGTCGGTCCCGGAATCCACCGACTGGGAACCCGGGGTGTGGTGATAGTCATGGTTCATCCAGTCAGCAAAGGTGGCTGACCAGCTTGTGCATACCTCAGAAGACTCTCCGTAGCCAAGGGTCTGCCATTCATCCAGGGTGATGACGGTGTTCCCTCCATCTGTGCTCATCCTGTCCTCGACCAGGTTGTGATCGCTCTGGAATCCTTCCAGGGAGGAAGACTCGATGGAGATGCTTCCCCTGTAAACTTGTGCGCTGAGTACAATGTTGTTGAAAAGTGTGGCGTGGGTCGAACCATCTTTGATGTTGATGCCCCATCTTCCATCGTCGGGCTGCACAATTACATTGTTGTAAACCTCAACATGATGGGATCCGGTTGCACCGTCTATTCTGAAGAGGCTTATGCCGCTGGCATGATTCATGTAAAGGAGGTTATTGTAAATTCTGGATTCAACCACGCCGTCGCAGTTGATGCCTGATCCACCTGCATCCCCGTTCTCATAGATGATGTTGCCGTATACTTCAGCATCCGAGATGGTTCCGTCTCCGCCTGAACTTTCATCTCCGTTGATATGAATGCCGCAACCGTTATTGTGATGACAGACATTGTACCGTATTACCGGATGGTCACCACTGTTCGAGTGGTATATGCCATGCTCGTCGATGCTTTCCTGACACTCGTTGTATT
>CAZNFQ010000209.1:0-2531 GCA_964571965.1 uncultured bacterium
CTGGAGGTTCTTCCTCCTCAGCCTGGGCACCGAAAATGGCGCTCAAGTCGCTGGGTCCGGTTTCTTCGGCTTCAGGTTCATCCGCAGGGGTTTCCTCTTCAGCAGGTTTCTCAGGTTCTTCAGCGGGGGGCTCTTCCTCCCGGGCCTGCTCGCCGAACATGGCGTTCAGATCAGCTGCAGGTTCTTCAGAATCTTCTACCGATTCGGAAGGTATAGGAACTTCCACAGCTATTCCAACAGGATTCTCCTGAGGAACGGGAACAGCCTTTTCAGTTTCATCTGCAGGTGCTTCTCCAAATATGGAATTAAGGTCTGCCTGGGGGGCTTCTGACTCCTGTTCTTCAGGGTCAGCTGCCGGGGTGCCGCCGAAAATAGCGCTCAAATCACCGGACTCAGTTTCCTCGGTTTCAGGTTTTTCCTCGGGTTCTTCGCCCTTTTCATCTTTCCCGCTGAACATTGTGTTCAGATCTGCCGGCTGGGTTTCTTCCACTTCCTCAGTTTTTTCCTCAGATGGCTGAACTCCGCCAAAAATCGAGTTGAGATCGGAAGCGGCATCGGTGAGTTCGGGAGTCTGATCTGATTCATCAGGTTCAGGTTCTTCTTCTGTGCCGGCGGAATCGCCTCCGCCAAACAATGCATTCAAATCTGCGTTTGATTCAGGCATTGATGAACCGCCTGAACTCTGATCACCGAAAACTGAAGCAAGCGGACTCTCATTCTTTTCAGATTGAGATTTCTGAGTTTGTCCGCCGCCGAAGATCGCACTGAAGTCTACCTTCTGCTCTTCTTCCTTCTTTTCCTCGCTGATACCTATGGAATTGAGCAGGTCCTCCACTCCGGGTACATCCCTCTTGTCGCCGATTCCTATGGTGCTGAGCAGTTCATCCACACCATCCGAGCTCTCCCCTGCAAAAATCGAATCGGTTTCGTTCTCGTCTGCAAAAATCTGCTGGCCTTCTCTGGGGAGGGCAGCCTCTGCATTTGATCCCTCTGGGGAGCTTTTTTCAAGTCTGGTCATTGAAACCTTTGCACCATGATGATCAGGGTTCATGTCCAGAACAACACGGAAGTTGTCACGGGCAAGTTCCAGTTCGCCTGTTTCCTCCAGAACCTGGCCCAGCCTGAAATGGGTATAGATGTTGTCGACTTCCAGGCTGGCAAGGGCCTCCAGCTGACTCTTGGCTTCTCCCCAAAGTCCAAGCTGCATGCAGGCATCTGCCAGGAGACTTCTTGCCCTGGGTCTGGTTCCTATTAAACTTGTTGCTTTGAGAAGAAGTTCCCTGGCTTGCTCAGCAAGGCCTCGGGCAAGATAACCTTCTGCGTCCCTGCATAATGCATTATATGTCTCGCTAGTGAAAGCATCGGCCATGAGAAGTCCCCCCGGTAAGATGTTATTTATGCAAAACGAATTCTGAATCGTTTTCTTGGCCACGGGATCAGACCGGGCGGCGACAGGAAGGGGAGGACCGCCCTGGATAACAGAGCCCGTCACCTTCCAGCTATGGCGGAGAGGGAGGGATTCGAACCCTCGATGACGTTGCCGCCATACACGGTTTCCAACCGTGCTCCTTCGGCCAACTCGGACACCTCTCCACTCAAAACCGGGTTCAATCTATAGATATTTACCCTTGAATTGTCAACGATGCTGCTACTGAAACGGCGCGAGAAAAGGTAATGGATTCGCTTCACACAAGACAGTGAGTTTGTATATTAACATGGTAAGTTTCACCAAAACCCGAGGGAGATATCAGAAATGAAACTTCTGGCAGCAGTTACGATACTTGTAATGGCCTCTGCGGCAGTCGCCGCAGACAGGGTCGTTCTTTTCGGTGAATTCACATCCACCGGTTGAGGCTCCTGCGCAAGTTCCGCAGGTGCGGTTAACAGTCTTATGCAGTCATACGTCGACAGTGGCGATCTGGCTCCGCTTACTCTTTTCTATAACGGGCCGGCTCAATGGAACTTCACGAACCTCATGAGCAGTTTTTATGGTACGGGTTATACCCCTTCATTCTTCTGTGACGGTATCTGGGAAAACATCGGCTGGAACCAGTCCGCATCTCAGAATACCATTAACAACAGGTTGAACGTCCCATCCTATCTTGACATAGACGTGTCCATCGGAGGAGACGAAACAAGCGGAGTAGTTTACTACAATGTTACAGCAGAGCAGGATCTCCAGGCCGGAGGTATGGTAAGGCTCATCTCTGTTGTCTTCGAGAACGACATTCTTGCCAACTCGAGCTGGGGATTGTACAACGGCAAAACAGTCAACTGGATTCCCAGAATGTCACCGGTTGGAGTTACCGGCGTCAGCCTGGACTTCTCGGGGCCTTACCCCCAGACCGTTACAGCCATGGGAGAATACACAATCGATGCCGGTTGGGAATTCGAGAACCTGGGGATTATCACCTTTGTCTTGGATTACTCCAACAAAGAGATTTTCAATTCCTCCTACGAGGAAGACCTTAACTCGATAATGGGTATCGAATCAGGTGCTGAAACCCTTGCCATGACCGTGGGGCCTAATC
>CAZNFQ010000210.1:0-2507 GCA_964571965.1 uncultured bacterium
GAGATAAACAGGCTTCTCACGGACCAGATCAGCGACCTTCTTCTGATAACCAGCTCCGAGGCCCGGGAAAACCTCCTCAGGGAGGGGAGGCCCGAAGGGTCGATCAAAATGGTGGGCAATCCAATGATAGACACTCTGCTCCGGCTGCTGCCTGAAGCAGAGATGCTTCCCGTTCCCGGAAATGGATATGGTCTTGTAACACTTCACAGACCGGGGAATGTGGATAACGGGGAAAAACTGGGCAGGATACTGGATGCCCTTGCGAAGCTTTCCCCGATGCCCCTTGTTTTTCCTGCCCACCCCAGAACTGTGAAGAACATTGGAAAATGGGAACTTGACCGCAGGGTTCCGGATAATCTGACAATAGTGGAGCCCATGGACTACCTTGCGTTCATAAAACATCAGCAGCAGGCCGATGTGGTGATAACGGATTCCGGCGGGGTTCAGGAGGAAACTTCGGTGATGGGGGTTCCCTGTGTTACCGTAAGACCCAACACGGAAAGACCTGTTACCTGTACCCTGGGAACCAATGTTCTCTGCCCGGAACCCGAGGGCATATGTGAAGCAGTTAAGTTACAGATGAATAAGAGACCGGAAGTGCCGCCATCGATTCCCATGTGGGACGGCAATGCCGGTTCAAGGATAGCAGAAGAGATCGAGAGGTTGCTGAGATGAAAATTTATGGTCTGATCATTCCAGTTCTGATAGTCCTTTTCACCGCGTGCGGAGACAACGGAAACGGAGCACCTGCGGAAACCTATGCCACAGCCGATTTCCAGAAGTTTGCCGTTTCCCTTCAGGGTGAGGATGTGGGCTACATGACCATGGAGACAGAGAGTGTTGGTGATTCCCTTATCATTCGCCAGTCCATGGAGTGGCACCTTCTGCTCATGGGAACCACCCGTACCGTTACCATGGACGTGGAATCGAGAACGGGTACCGACATGGATCTGGGTTACATGGAGATGACCATGTCCGACGGCACATCGAATATTCAAGCCATAGCGGTGAGAACCGGCAATACGGTGGAAACCACACTTAACACTTCGGGCAGGGAGATCTCGTATTCCCGGGAGTTCCAGGGAGATTATCTTCCAGCTTTCGTGGACCTTGCCGCCGCAACCATGGAGTGGGCCCCGGGTGATCAGCGGGTTTTCCCCACCTTCGACCCGTCCACGGGAATGCTTTTTGAAGCCACGATCACCTGCGAAGCAATTGAAAATACTTCACTCATGGGAGACACAGTGGAAGCCGCCAGACTTCTCATCAGCCAGCAGGGCATGAGAAACACTGTGTGGGTCCACCGGGGTCAGATCGTTCGGGAAGAGGAAACTGGAATGGGTATGGTACTTACCCGTGTCTCCCCTTCAACGGATAATAACATCATTCCATCAAGTGATCTTTACCAGGTTTACGCGGTGACTTCCAACGACGTTGCCAGCCCCAGGCAGACAGGCGAAAGAACCTGGCGAATGGTGGGGGATATAGACTGGAGTGATTTCAAGCTGGATTACCCTGGTCTTCAGACACTTATGGACAGTGTGGTAATAAAGGTTGAAGCCCTTCCCCCGGCCCAGCCCCTGGCCTACCCCTTCGAGACAACCGATGAATCCCTTTTTCCTTTCCTTCAGGCGGAATCCATGATCCAGTGTGACGATCCAGCGGTTAAGGCACTTGCTGACAGTCTCACAAGCGGCATTACGGATTCCTGGGTTGCGGTGATGAGCATCTCCGATTTTGTGGATAAAGCAGTTACCAACGTACCCACGGTTTCACTGCCTTCAGCTGTTGATGTGCTGGACAATCTCAGGGGAGACTGCAATGAGCACACCATCCTTACCGTTGCCCTTTGCAGGGCTGCCGGTATTCCCGCGGTTACATGTGCCGGTGTAGTTTACGTGGATAACGGGATATTCGGCTACCATGCATGGCCGGCGGTATGGGTTGGAGAATGGGTGGCCATAGATCCCACATTCAGTCAGCCCGTTGCCGATGCCACCCATATCATTCTTGCCCAGGGAAGTCTTGAAACACAGTATGTGGTAAATGCCGTTCTTGGAAGACTGACCATAGAGGAAGTCGAGTAGCTTATTGTTCAGCCGGGCTGAAGAAAGAGGAATGGAGCGTGCGGTAAAGGAAGCCCTGAAGGGGGGGAAGCTGGTCTTTCCCAATCCCCGGGTGGGAGCCGTGATAATCGACAGAGCCGGCAAAATAGTGGCTGCAGGTCACCATTCCTGCTGCGGCGCTCCCCATGCTGAGAGAGACGTTCTGGCCAAAGCCGGTGATGTTTCCGGTATGACCATGGTGGTTACCCTGGAGCCCTGCTGTCACCACGGCAGAACCCCTCCCTGTGTGGATGCCATAGAAGCAGCGGGTATATCAAGGGTCGTGGTTGCCATGGTAGACCCTGATCCCCAGGTCAGCGGCAGGGGAATAGAGTACCTCCAGTCCCGGGGACTCGATGTTGAAACAGGTCTTCTTGAGGATAAGGCAAGGGAAATTAATCC
>CAZNFQ010000211.1:0-2478 GCA_964571965.1 uncultured bacterium
TCCAGTTCATCGACGAGGCCTTTACCACAATAGCAGTGGCGAACAGGGACATGAAGAAAAACATGACCGAGATGAGAAAGATCCTTAAGGGATAGTTTATTCCAAAAAAAATACAAAAGGGGCGCTTCTTCAGAGGCGCCCCCTTCATGTTCTTAGGTTTACCTCTCAGGCATTACATAGACTACCATGGTAACGATCGTTCCCGGGTCAGGAATGAGTTCCCAGTCAGGTTTCAGTGTTGGTACCGGCTGACAGCAGGCTCCAGCGTTGTTGCAGATAAGCCCGCCGGAGCAGTCCTGCTGGCAGACAAGACACCCGAATAGCCCCTCGGTGTTCAGCAGACTGGAACCATGGTAAACGAAGTGGGGTGTGAATTCCTTCTCAACATCTTCCCCGTTCCTGCCCGGTGCAAGCTCTCTGAAGAACCTTTCATAGGCAATTTCCCTGATTTCGCCGTTCTCGATCCACCGCACTGCAGGCATTACCCTTGTTCCGTCAAGATAGTGCTCCCAGCACTCTGTGTCGTTCTGAATGTGGGAAACGGCTTCGGTAACGGAGAAATTGTTGTATGCAATTGCTCCTGCATCTCTCAATGCAGCATCTGCGTCAGCTGAAGGAACCATACTCTTAAATATGAAATGGGGTTCGTTCCTGCCGTCGGTACATCCGGAAAAGCCCTGGGTTCTCTGGCTGAAGTCATCCATACCCGGACTCTCCGGGTTGAGGCACACTTCGCATCCGATGAGCACCACATGCTCATCCTGAAATACAAGGACTTCATCTGAGCCGTCGAGAATCGTATCGTATGCCCCGCTGCCTGTCGAAAGGATCATTGCCGCTGTTAGAAGTGTTATCATTAAGCTCTCCTTGTGTTTTCGATGATTCCTCTGAATGCTTCCATTCTCAGTTTGATCTGCTCGGTGTCCTCCTGTGAGTAGTCACTGACTATTTTCAATGAAGGAATCTCCTTTTCCGAGAGCATCCCTGAAAGCTTTCCAGCTTCAACGTTGAATCCGTGACAGTACTGCAGGACATTATGGATAACACCCTCCACCATATAGTCATCTATTATTTCCGACACATTCTCGAATCGTTCTGTGTTAGGTGAAAAGCAGGCGCAGTCGATGTCGAAGTACCTGTCTGCAATTGCCTCGATCATTTCATCCACGGTTTCCAGGTTCTCATCCACATTCCCTCTGGAATAGCGTATACCCGTGCAAGACTCATCCATCACTACTCTCAGGCCGGACATCTCTGCAGCGGCATGCACCTTGGCGTAGCCCATCGGCGACGGTGTTCCAGCCATAAGGATCCTCACGCCTGGCTGTTCATAGGCGCTCATACCCTTCTGTACCCTTTCCTGAAGCTCTTCCAGAAGTGTCTCTCCGGATGCTATGAACTTGTCTATGTCCATGTTCAGCGCCACCTGACTGATCAGAAGGGAATCCAGACCACTCACCGGGGGCTCCTTCAGTTTACGAAACTCACCAATGGAATTCAGAATGTCGCGTTTTTTGTTTTGCTTCCTTATGGCTTCCTGAAGTCTTCCGGTTGTAACCTTGATTCCGGAAAGATCCTCCACCTGCGAGGTGAAGTCCCTAACCTCGGAAATCCAGAGGTCCCTGTCAGCCTTTTTCTTCTTCTGAGGTACCTCGAGAGATCTGATGTCGAAGAGATCCCAGGTTTTCTTTTTGGCATCGCATGTTGTTTCGCCAAGAACGAAATCCTTCAGGGTTTTGTACGGGCATGTTCCACTTATTGCCATGCCGAAGGTTGAGCGTACGAGCGGGCAGATATCTCTGGGAAGAACCTTGTCAGCGTAGTCTACGGTGAACCCCGTTCCTCCGCATAGGGGTATATTGAGAACCCCAGCCGCCATGGTTATCTCGTCGGGGACATAGATGCAGAAGGAGCCGATGGACTTGCCCCCGGCATTCCTGTAGTCGATGATTTCCTTGACCCTCTGTCCATGACTGTCATGGAGAGCCTCATCGAAAAGCTTCATTGCCTTCGGTCTGTTCTTCTGCCAGAGAAAGTTCCTGGCATGGATCTTTTCACTGTTCTGAAGCAGCCTGTGATGAAGCTCAACGTCCATCCCCAGTTCGCTCCACATATGGTGAAGTTCCTTGGAATCAAGTCTTTTGCTCAATGATACCCCTTCCAGCCGAATGGCTGCCTGGGGTTAAGAGAAACCGAGGGCGGTCACATCCAGCTCTGTTTTTGAACCCCTCCGGGGTCCGCCGTTGCGACTCAGTTACATCTGATGAAAGTGAGATTCTTCACTTTTTTCTCCTCCTGTTTCACAAGCAATGATAAAAAAGTTTCATGAAAAAGAAAAGTATCAGAATACGTGTACTGCGGATGCCTTCCAGGAAAGATACACCGTGGTGTCTTCCCTGAGTTTCAGCAGCTCCAGGGAAGCTGGTGTAATTGCAGAATAGAGTATGACATCCCGGCATTTGATCCCCACCAGGAAGC
>CAZNFQ010000212.1:0-2434 GCA_964571965.1 uncultured bacterium
TGGCCAGAAGGACCCGGTTAAGATGCGCGATACGCTCCCGGGATTCCTTCATGCCCGTGATGTCCTGAAAAGAACCCCGGAGCTGAACAACTTCCCCGTCATGGAAAACAGGTCGACCGATGGTCCTTACCCATTTGGTCTCTCCCGATGCCGTGGTCAGTTCAAGCTCGATGTCGTAGGGTTCCCCCCTGATGATGGCGTTTTCAATGGCCCTTTCTATTCTTCTCCGGTACTCGCCCCTGTAAAAACTAACTCCCTTCTCCATGGAAGTGGGATCAGAGGGAGAAACACCATGTATCCTGGCCACCTCGTCGGTCCATGTTCCCTTCCCCGTAGACGCGTCGAACTCCCAGCCTCCAACATGTGCAATTCTTTCCATCTCCCTGAGAAGGTTATCCCTGTAAGACGCCACCTCCCTTGCCTTCTTCTCCTGGGTGATGTCCTGCATGTAGCCCTGCACACGGGAAATTGAGCCATTCTCCAGAACTGAACGGCCTGCGGTACGAACCCACTTGTCCTTACCGTCCAGGGATCTGAACCGGCACTCCATTTCATAGGAACTAACACTGGTGAGGCAGGAACTGAAAGCCTTCTCGATCTTTTCCCTGTCCTGATCCGTGTAACAGGAAATGCTCTTCTCCACCAGGCCTGTCTCCCCGCCAGGATCCTTCGGGGGCTCCATGCCGTGGATCCTGTATATCTCGTCAGACCAGGACATTGAGCCGGTGGATACATCGTACTCCCAGCCGCCTGTGGCGGTTATCCTCTGGGTGGTGTTGAGAAATGCCCTGCTCTTAATGAGCTTCCCTGTCTGCACACGAACCTGGCGTCGAAGAAGCCATACCCAGAAAAACACCCAGACCAGGATCACCGCAAGGGGTACGATCACCACCAGCGACCTGCGAAGGATCTCACGGAAAGAGGCGGAAGGTTCTTCCACATAGCTGCCCATCCACCTGTCGAAGGCCCTGTGATAACCGCCTGAGCTCATCACGATTCGAAGCCCCTCGCTGAGCTCTGACAGCAGGGCCCTGTTGCCGGAAGCCACGGCAAAACAGTAGCCGGGGGAAATAAGGGAGACATCCCCCGGGATAAGTTCCCAACCGTTATGTTCCATGAAGTAAGCCGCTGAAAGCCGTGCCACCAGCGCACAGTCAGCCTCGCCTGAAACCACTTTGCCAAGCGCTTCTTCCTGGGAACTGCAGGAAACGATTACCCCGGTAAAACCGGATTCATTAAGGAAATCGCCGGCAATATCACCCCTCTGAACGGCAACGGTAAGCCCGGAAAGCTCCGCAAGGGAAGACGGCGGATCCCCGGAAGCAACCACAGATACATAATGAACCGTCGTATGAGGTTGGGTAAAGTCGTGCTCAAGGTCCCGGGAGGGTGAGTAGAACATGCCGCACAGGGCATCTACCCTGCCTGAGGAGAGAGACGCTCTGGCAGAAGAGAAGTCTTCCAGCCTCACCTCCACATCGAGACCAGCCTCAGCGGCGGCCATACGGATCAGGTCTACATTAAGCCCGGCGGGATCACCAAGAGAATCGATAAATTCGAAGGGCGGGAAATTGCTGTCCCCGCCGATAATTACCGCCCTGGAAGACGGGATCTCCAGGTGGGCGAACCACTTTGCGTGCAGATAGGAGAATGTGCCGTCTGCCATGACCACGGAAAGCCCCTCATTGAGAAGGGCAAGCATATCTGCGTCCCCCTCCTGAACCGCAAAGCAGAACTGCTGCTGGAAATCGGGAATTGGCCAGTCAAGGACCTTGAGCCCGGGCAGGTTCATCCCTTCTAGAAGACGAAGGGCCACAAGTCGCTGTATCACAACAGCATCCACGGAGCCTTCCGAGAGCATAAGCAGAGCATCCTCGAAGGTGGGTGTGGAAAAAAGGTTCACCCCGTAGTCGCTTCGAAGAAGGAATTCCTGGGCATTGTCACCTTCCATTACCCCCACGGTGAGCCCTTCCAGGTCTGTAACCGATTGAATGGAGTCGCAGTCAGCCCGTACCACAACGGCACCATGAAGTGTCATGTAGGGGAAAGTGAAGTCGAAGAGAGGTTCCCGCTCCGGGGTGCGTCCCACAAGGGGCAGGCAGTCAACGGCACCTGCAGCCAGCAGGTCTTTTACCTCAGCCCATGGCCCCAGTTCATATGCAGCTTCATAGCCCATGGCAGAAAGAGCAGCGGACATGAGTTCGATGGAGAAACCGGCGGCGGAACCTGTGCTGTCTTCAAAGCAGAACGGAGGGTAGTCATACTCGCAGCCCGATTGAATGACCGGGCTGGCCGAAACGGAAACTGCCAGAACGATACATGGAAGTATGTGCAGACGGAACATGACATCCCTTCTAAAACACTTTTAGCCAGTATGCAATAAACACCGGGGAAAAGGAAGGGCGTCACATTGCTTCATTCAGCCGAATCCGGG
>CAZNFQ010000213.1:0-2429 GCA_964571965.1 uncultured bacterium
ACTGGTTATCGGCGCAGCCGGGGGTATAGGCAGGGAAACCGCCTTGCTTCTGAAGAACAGGGGCTATCGTACTGCGGGGGTCGATAAAAAGCCCTTCAGTATTCCCGGTGTCGAAACCGCTGTTCTGGACATTACCAGCCGTGAACGTGTGCGGGAGTACGTCCAGAAGCTGGACACACCGGTGGATGCCCTTGTGGTGAGTGCCGCCGTTCACAGCACCCATCCTGTGGAGTACCTTTCCGACGATCTTATCGATTCAGTCATTCAGGTGAATCTCCTCAGCCACATTAAACTCGTCAGGGATCTGCTTCCCCATATGAAAAACGGCGGATCCGTTATCGGTGTGAGTTCCATTGCTGCATGTGTAGGTGTCCCGATGTCATCTCTTTACTCGGCTTCCAAGGCGGGTATCGAGGGTTTCTATGAATCTCTGAGAACCGAGGTGGCTTACAGGGGAATAAAGGTTTCCGTGATTCATCCCGGGAATGTGAACACAGGTTTCAACGAAACAGGAAACACATACGAGCCGGAGGGGAATCCAGGCGTCGACCAGCATTATGCGGATGTTGTGAGAAGCATAGACAGCAGCCTTGGGATCCACCCGAAGAAGGTGGCGGAAGTTACCGTGAAGGTCATAGGGAAGAAAAGTCCCAGATTCTGCTACCTGGTGGGGATGAATGCAAGGAAGGCAAACTGGGCGAAAAAGCTCCTGGGACGTGACATGGCAATAAAGCTCATGGGCAGGTTCTTCGGCTTCTAGAAGTTACCATGCAGATACAGGGGCTCTTGTTCTTGTCCTCGAATTGGCGTGATAAACGCTGACCAGTTAGAGAGCCGGGTTCAGACACAGCACCATCCTTCTCTGTGAATAACTGGAGCCCAGGATATCAGGTACTCCATGGCTGTTAAGATAGCCCCGGTAACGGTACTTTTCAGCAGGATAAACAGTTAGCTCCCGAGATGCTGCTGCCGATCAGCTGCTGTTTTCAAGAATTCTGGCCAGTGTACCCTGGTCGGAATCGCCATAGCCCCATTCCTTCCAAAGGTTGGCGGTTTCCCCGCGCAGTTGTTCCAGGGTCATGCCTTCTTCAGCTATCAGCATGGCAGTTCTGTAGAAAAAAGCCTTGCAGAGATAGCTTCTGTGTATGCACGGTGCAATGAAGTTACTGCTCCATACGGCTTTTTGAAGAAGAGTCATTCCTCCGCTCATGAAGCTCATGAGATATTCCCTGCTGTCAACAACCATTATCAGCAGTTCTCCCTGCCAGCCTTCGGTTACCGAGGGAATGTACAGGCAGCCTTCGAGTTCCAGGGGGGCCCTACCGTGAATGAGAACCTTAACTCCCCTGGAAGCAGCCTGTTCCAGGGATGCCGACAGTTTTCTCACCACCTCTGAATCACCATCCAGCACCACTGTTTCCCGGCAGTTTTCCAGCATGCTCTCAGCCCTGGCTAAAACCTGCGGCACTGAAGAAAAGCTATAGAGCCCTTCCTGGCTGTTTCGATGCTTAACACCGGACAGCTCTTTTTCTATTGTTATGGCAAGATCGGATATCCTCTTGCTCTCCCGTGAAGCAAGTTCAGAAACGGACAGGGCGGCATAGGTTCTGCTGGAATCTCCATCGTCGGGAAGCACCGCCTCTTTGATCACCAGAGCATTAAGAGCTTTGTATATGTTCGGTGCGGCTTTTCCCAGAAGCTGTGATATCCTGTAGCCGGTGCTGCCCGGATTCGAGAGAACCGCCAGATACACCTCTGCCTCAAGTCCTGAAAGTCCAAGACCTGAAAGCAGTTTTTCCACCGACATGCTCATATTCCGCTCCTTGTTTGTAAACAGTAAATAACAATCACTCTTTCAGCGGTCAACCTGTCCTTGTGGACAAGACCATAATTGCTTACAGTCTGTGCAGTGAAAGGAGCAGTTATGACCTATGGGCTGATTTGCATGATCATTACCGCAGCTTCCGTTATTCCTGAATTAGTTCCGCTTTCAGATGGTGGTTTCTGCCGTGTGACCCGCGGGGAGATCGACGAATTCACCTCTATTCTCCGCATTGAGTCGCTAGACTCAAACGGAGCACTCAGGTGGACAGCAGACGCCCTTCCTGTGCGGAACGACGCGGTATCAGGTTTAGTTTCTGAATCATCTGACGGTAAAATTCTCTTCGCAAGCGAGTTCGGTGAGGGTTACACAGATATCCTGTTTCAGCTGTTCAGCAATGATGGTGACCTGATAAATGCCGATACCATATCCCTTTTATGCTACGATTCCCCCCAGGCCCTGATCAGTACCGGGGTCGGATTCGTGCTGGCCTGGGACTCGTGGTCCGAAGAACGGGGTGTTCACCTCGCTTTCCTCTCCGGTTATGGCTCAATTGATCGTACTGAATTCTTAACCGGTACGGTTAACCCTGGACCCGTGGCCATGG
>CAZNFQ010000214.1:0-2414 GCA_964571965.1 uncultured bacterium
ATCAGGTCTGGTTCTACAATACCTTTGATGAGGGCCCCAACAGGCAATGGAACTACATGAGGCGCGACTCCGTTTACGACCCGGCAACGGGAGACTCCGTTGCCGCATACATAGACGACTACATACCGAACATGTACACCCAGGCACTCGGTCCGGACTCTTTGCCAACACTTGATGAGATTGATCCCGAAGGAGTTTTCTCCTGGCTGAAGTACGAGGTCGAACAGGGAGATACCGCACATACGGTAGTTTCCGTGTTCGGGCTGTTTCATAATCTGGTATGGTGCGGACAACCGATCAATTATGGGACCTTTGATGATCAGGTGAATGCGATCAGAGCATACCTGGACATGGAATACCAGGGGTACGGTTCGCCATCTCTTCCTCTCCCGGTTCCCAATCGACCCGAGTTCTTTATCTGGGACTGTTATCCCTACCGGCTGGTTGGAACGAACTGGTTGTCCAGTCACTCATACTATCTGAATCAGGTAAGTGGTGTCCAGGACACAATACTCCTCACCCACTTCGAGGAGGGCATGGACTCAACCTTCATCACTGTCCGAGACGTTGCCATTGAGCAGGGAAGGGAAATACCTTTTTACTACTATCCACAGGTGATTGGAACCAGCGGCGGAGACATAATGTGGGAGATAACTCAACCACCAAATCCAGACACGCTGTTGAACTACCCGACCTACTCCGGTCGTATCCCTTCGCCTCAGGAGTTTCTGCTGAACTGCAACCTCGGTCTTATAAGAGGTGCAGTCGCCCTGTTCCCGTACTGCCTAAGGTCATACTCGGGAACAACAGCTAACGGAGGCTCATACTTCACGGTGGGATACTTGGACAATAACAACATGCCATTCGACGCTCCTTACGAGGAGTGGGTATACACGGACCGCTGGAGGAGTGACTATGATGTGATCCCTCCAGACTCCTTCCCTCCCTTCTCTGACTCCTGCAGGGTATGTGGAGACTTCGACCCTCTCTGGGACCTTCCATCAAGACCGACCACTACAGGAGAGAGAGCCACCGAGGATTACCTTATGTGGAAGTTTGCGGCCTACGCCAGAAGATGGAACAGCTTCCGCAGCAACTTCGCTCAGGTTGCGGCAATTGCCCCTGAGCTTACACAGCTTCACTGGTGGGAGGACTCCTCTGACTGCCTTGATATCAACACTCTCAATGACCGGGTTGAACCGCATATACGTCTGTTCAACGATGGCGATGACGACGGCTACGCTTTCTATGTGAACAGGAACTGCTACGATCCCGAGGTAGCCGTGAACATCATTCTCTGGCCGGACAAGATTCCTTCAGGTATTCCCTACAATGCGAAGCTACTGGACCACAGCAGAAGGTTCCTGATGGTGCTCGAATCCGATGTGGATTATGACTATCACTTCTTCAGAGATACCCTAGAGGCTGGTCAGGCAAGGCTTGTGGAGTTCTTCTCCGGGAACCTTCCGACGGATATCAGGATCACCGCACCGGATGTTACCGCCGGCGGCGGTGGCGCCCTCAATGTTAGAGATTTCAGTTTCGCGGCAGGAACTGCCATCACCGTCAACGCCACTTTCTACAACATGGGAACGCTTGGGGCTTCAGACGTGATCGTTCACCTTTCCGATCTTACCGAGGAAGAGGTGCTCGATTCCGACACGATTAGCTTCAGCGGCCTGCCCGGTACCGGTTACGAGTGTGATGATGTGGAGGTGGCCTTCAACTGGCTGACCGACTCAGATGACATCGGGATCCACATTCTCAAGGTCGAAGCCGAAGGTATTTCCGGTGAACCCGATACTGATGACAACAGCACGGAGGCAGTCTTCGAGATAAGGCCCAGAGACTACGCAAGCACGGTTCTGGGCAACCCCTGGAACATGACGGAGGTAACGGGACCCGGTGCCCCGGCATGGCACACCAATGATATTGTGTCCATCAGCGGTTGGAACTCGACATTTTCTGATTCAATAAGCGGAATGTTCGAGGGTACCGTGTCGAACCCGATGCAGACCAACAGGCTGGAGCTGAACCTGGGCAGCGACAGTACAGAGTACATTCCCACGAGACTGTACGATCAGTTCAGCATGATCGCCAAAGCACAGCGGGAGTTGACGGTAACCGTCCACTGGCAGTATGTGAACGGCAGGGAAAGCAGCCTGGAACTTGGAACCACAATCGATTCGGACTGGGGTGAAATTGGCACGTTCGATCTTACTTCAGGCTCTTCGGGGTGGGCAAGCGAGGATGTGAAAAGGCTGTGGCTTGAGTTCTCCTCCGATTCTCATATATCAGCTACTCAAGTGAGGATCGGCTGGATAAAGCTGACCGAGTAAAGGAGAGCATATGGAATCCATCACTGCACTTCTTCTGGCAGCGGCAATAGTTGCTCAAACTGACAGTCCTCCTGC
>CAZNFQ010000215.1:0-2408 GCA_964571965.1 uncultured bacterium
GGAGAAGTGCTGCAGGAGTGCATCGGCCGTCTTACTTCCGGGGCATTCTCCATACCGTAAAGAAGGTGGCAACAGCCACCAGAGACGCCATTGCGAATACCGACCAGTGCCCGACTGACACCCAGAGTATTCCTCCCAAAACCGGCACCGTCATTGACACTATGTGATCGATGGTTCCCCCGAGACCGATGGTGGGAACCATTTCAGCGTCTTCCTGGATGATGCTTGAAAGGTATGTGGTCCTTGCCATGGAGAGGCTGAAGAGCAGCTCATCCAGCACATAGAAGCTGTAGAGGAAAACCAGGGCCAGAGCAGGTGCTGCCAGGTGTGGAACTGCTCCGTAGGAAAGGCTGAGAAAAAAGATGAGGAAGGCATCGGCCAGAAGTACTTTTCTCTCTCCGAACCTGTCGATAAGAGAGCCGAAATACGGTTTGAGAAAGGTTCCCAGAACAGCGCTTGCCCCCATAGCCAAAGCCAGCTGGGGAGCCTTCTGTTCGTAGACGGTTACCAGAAGCCAGGGCGCGAATGTAATGAATATCTGCTTCCTGGCTCCGAAGAGCATGCAGAGCGTGTAGAAAAGCCTGTACTTCTTTCGTACTATGAAACGTTTGGCATTGGCCCTGCCGCTTTCCTCGGTGTGTTTTTCCGGCAGACCCCACGCAAGGAACACTCCGGGAAGTAAAATCAGCGCTCCAGCAATCCATGTTACCTGAAAGTCTGCTTTGAAAATGTCCATGATAATCCATACGGCGGCGGTTCCAGTTATCAGGCCAAGCGATCTGAAAGCACCCACCCTTCCAAGAACCCATCCTCTTCGATGCTTCCCGGCAAGCTCGATGGCGGCTGTATCCCTCACCGGGAGGAAAGCATGCATGGCGGAAGACCACATTACCATGAACAGTATGAAAGTGGTAAGACCGGTGGAAAAGAATGCAAAACCGGCAAAGGCGCCTGCACCAACAAAAAAGACCATTCCAATGGCTTTTCTAAGGGGAAGTCTTACAAGGGCTCCTGCGATGAATACCAGAAGAAAACCTGGAAGCTCTCTTGGAATTTCGAGGGCTCCCCTTACGTCCCCGTCCACTTCAAGAACATTGTTCAGGTAGTCGGGCATTACGCTCATGAAAACCGTGTTCGCGGCTCCCACAAGAAGAACGGTAATTAACAGCCTGAGAAGCGTTTTAGACATTTGCACCTTTCAGCAATCGCGTAAGATAACAATATGAAATGGTCTGAAGCAAACATGGTTTTGACTTCCAAACTGGCATATACTAGTTATGTACGCCCTGACAAACCCAACATATTTGAATGGAACACAATGAAGGAACAACCGCTGAAGAGATCAGAAGTCGCCATAGAAAACACATGGGAT
This sequence comes from uncultured bacterium, assembly GCA_964571965.1. Taxonomy (GTDB): domain Bacteria; phylum Fermentibacterota; class Fermentibacteria; order Fermentibacterales; family JCC-6; genus Sabulitectum. The sequence goes on from CAZNFQ010000215.1 coordinate 1,373, forward strand.
CTGTCCTTGATGTATACGGACCGTGAAGAATGGATGAAGGATCTCACCGAGACCTCCGCACTGCCGGAGCAGCTGGCTGCCAGAAGGGGCAGAACCGCATCTTCCGCTGAGAGCCTGCTTGAAACAGTTGAAGCCATACTTGCGGCAACCAGAAGAGCCGAGAAAATATTCACATATGCCCATATGATCCATGACCAGGACCTTTCGGATCCTTCCGGCAGTGAGATGAACCAGAAAGCCATGGACCTTCTTACCTCCCTCTCCACTGCGGTGAGCTGGTTTAATCCGGAGATACTCTCCATCCCGGAAAAGACCATGAACAAGTGGATAACGGAAACTCCGCTCAGGGAATATTCAGTGTGGCTTCAGGACATACTGAGAAACAGACCCCACATAATGTCCGCCGGGGAAGAAAGGATACTTGCCCTTGCTAACGACGCCACCAGGGGCTTCGGTGGAACCTTCAGCAAGCTTAACAATGTGGAGATACCAGCCCGTTTCCCTTCGGTGACAGGCAAGGATGGCAAAAAGATAAAGATCTCTCACGGTAATTTCGTTCCAATGCTTCAGAGCCCTGACAGAAAACTCAGAAAAGATGTTTTCAATGGTTTTTACGGTGAAATAGCAGGAAACGTGGAGACTCTGGGCTCCCTTCTTGATGGGCAGGTTCGGACCAATATTTTCAGAGCCAGGGCAAGATCTTATCCTTCAGCGCTTGAGGCTTCTCTCTTCCAGGACAGAGTAAACAGAAAAGTTTATGACTCTCTTATCAGTTCTGTCCATGAAAATCTCCCCGTTATGCACAGGTACTACCGCATGAAGAAAGCCTCCATGAAACTTGACAAGCTGCACCTCTACGATGTTTATACCCCAACGGTACCCGGAGTGGATGTGAAGTACTCGGCAGACGCCGGTAAAGAGCTTACCCTCAATGCGGTTTCCCTCCTGGGAGATAATTATGTGTCTGATCTTGAGAAAGGCTTCAGCAGCAGGTGGACCGATCTTTACGAAAACAGGGGTAAGAGAAGCGGTGCCT
>CAZNFQ010000216.1:0-2396 GCA_964571965.1 uncultured bacterium
TCCAACTGCCCTGGCAGTGTTTCCCAGGGTATCGCTTCCGCAGTCTCCATATTCGCCGGCATCAGGGAGTTCACCTGTGCCTACGCCATCCAGCACCATCACAAGGGCTTTATTCAAATCAACCTCCATGGCCGTAAACATAAATACATTCAGCAAACCGAAACATACTGGTGGAACCATCCGTCCGGGTCTATAGTAAACAAAAGTAAACCCATGGAGGAAGAAACAAATGAATAAACATCTGATTCTCGTTCTCGCAGCTGTTCTCTACAGATCAGCAGAGGGCTACAACGGATCACTGGAAAATATAGGTGATATTCAGGTCGTGAACCTGTGGGGAACCTGGGAGGAAATGGGATATGCCCATGGCCGGCTGCTGGGGCCGGAACTGATGGAATTGTACGAGGGTTATTTCCTGGAACTGGCAGGCGGTCTGTCCAACGTGGAACTGCTGCGCAGCGGCTTCTCATCATACTTCACCGTTCCCCAGGAGTTCAGAGAGTACGCCGCAGGAATTATTGACGGTGCAGCTGATACCATCTCCATCTGGTCTTCTGTATACGGAAGGGATCTGGACACCCTGGACATATACATCACCAGCTCAGTTCCGGATTTGTCCGCTATGGTGGATATGCCTGTTCTCTTATGCTCCAGTGCCTCCGGCTGGGATGAAGCAACCATGGGAGACACGATTCTGCAGGGTTCTCCCGCAGTCTCAAGAAACCTCGATTACTATGTTGACCAGAAAGGTTCCATATTGGAAATGAGCCGCCTTTTCGTTTACGATCCAGCCCAGGGCCACGATTGGGTATCGGTTTCCTTTCCCGGCTTCATGGGTACCCTTTCCGGTATGAACGAGGCTGGACTGAATGCCTCTCTGAACATGGGCAATTATTCCGGAACCTCTCAGACCAGCCCCGCTTTCGTGCCGATATGCATGGCGATTTCCCTGGGTCTGTACATGGAAGACTTCGACCAGAATGGTTCCCACGACATTGAGGATCTCACATCGGCGGCCACTTTCTGGAACAGGGCAAATTCCTACGACATACACATTACTTCGCCTGAAGACCTTGCCGCAGGAGGAGATCCGGCTGTTGTGGCGGAAGTTAATAACCACATGGGTTTTGCCTTCAGGTATTCCCGGGACGAGTCTTCCATTGCACCCTGCCGTCTTCTTCTGACAAACCATCACAGGGTACTTTATCCGCCGGTAACCTGTAACAGGTATCAGCTGCTGCTTGATTCTCTTGATTCTGATCCCGACCTTACCCTGGAGAGGCTCTGGAACCTCATGGATTCCGTGGGGTTTCCACCGGTGCCCGGATCCGGAGGAACCCTGCAGACCATGATTTTTCAGCCTGAAGAGAGACGCATCGGTCTGGCATTTGCTTCGGAAGGAGTCAGTGCTCCGGAGAAGAACCCCCAGTGGATAGAATGGAGTGATCTGTACCCCAACCATGATCCCCAGGGAACGAACCCAGGACATGCCGCGGCGGCGGCGGAACTTATGCAGAACCCCGTAAGCTCTGTTCTTTCAGTACTGACGGAGGGTAATGCTTCGCTGAGACTATACGATCTGAACGGCAGGGAAATGAATGCCATTTTTCACGGGTCTGTCTCCGGAGTTTTCAGGGCCGATGTTTCACGGCTTCCCAGATCCGTTTATATCCTGCAGGTAAGGCGGGGAACAACCTCTGAATGCTTGCAGGTGCTGCTTCTCTAAACCTGGGCAAAAAGGGTTTTTTCCCTGGTGTACACCACCTGGCCTGGACCGCCCCCCTTAACTCTTCTCACATACCTTACAAGGGTCCAGTCCACTGGTACTACACCGCCTGAGCTGCTGTGCTTTGCAGCTATATTAGCCGCCTGCTCCATTACTGCTTTTCCGGGATTATCAGCTCTGCCGTCCCTTTTTATTATCACGTGGGCTCCTGTGACACCCCTGGCGTGGAGCCAGATGTCTTCCCTGCCTGCTATGCGGAATGTGAGCCGGTCATTCTGAAGGGCATTTCTTCCTGCAAGGCAGCGCCATCCGTCCTGTAGTATGTATTCAAAAGGACCTCCTGTTTCTTTCCTATGCGGTTTTTTAAGTGTCTGAAGAAGTGCGGAGGCTTGTTCATCCGTGAGCTCCGGAACTTTTTTAAGGCTGTTCTCCAGTTTTGAAATCATTTTGTCCGCTTCTCTGATCTTTCCTTCGAGCCTTTCTTTTTCAATGTGTACTCTGCCTGCTTTCCTGAAGTACCTTTCAGCATTCTCCACAGGGTTCAGGGATTCCTTCAGGGTCACCCTGATCTTTTCCCCGTTCCAGTCCTGAAGTACAGCCTCCTTCATCCCTTTCCTCAGTGTGTTTTTCCAGGTCAGTATCAGATTCCCCCGAAGGCGAAGATCATCGG
>CAZNFQ010000217.1:0-2396 GCA_964571965.1 uncultured bacterium
CCGATGATCTTCGCCTTCGGGGGAATCTGATACTGACCTGGAAAAACACACTGAGAAAAGGGATGAAAGAGGCTGTACTTCAGCACTGGAACGGGGAAAAGATCAGTGTAACACTGAAGGAATCCCTGAACCCCGTGGAGAACGCTGAAAGGTACTTCAGGAAAGCAGGTAGAGTACACATTGAAAGGGAAAGGCTCGAAGGGAAGATCAGAGAAGCGGATAAAATGATCTCAAAACTGGAGAACAGCCTTAAGAAAGTACAGGAGCTCACGGATGAACAAGCCTCCGCACTTCTTCAGACACTTAAAAAACCGCAAAGGAAAGAAACAGGAGGTCCTTTTGAATACATACTGCAGGACGGATGGCGCTGCCTTGCAGGAAGAAATGCCATTCAGAATGACCGGCTCACATTCCGCATAGCAGGCAGGGAAGACATCTGGCTCCACGCCAGGGGTGTCACAGGAGCCCACGTGATAATAAAAAGGGACGGCAGAGCTGATAATCCCGGAAAAGCAGTAATGGAGCAGGCGGCTAATATAGCTGCAAAGCACAGCAGCTCAGGCGGTGTAGTACCAGTGGACTGGACCCTTGTAAGGTATGTGAGAAGAGTTAAGGGGGGCGGTCCAGGCCAGGTGGTGTACACCAGGGAAAAAACCCTTTTTGCCCAGGTTTAGAGAAGCAGCACCTGCAAGCATTCAGAGGTTGTTCCCCGCCTTACCTGCAGGATATAAACGGATCTGGGAAGCCGTGAAACATCGGCCCTGAAAACTCCGGAGACAGACCCGTGAAAAATGGCATTCATTTCCCTGCCGTTCAGATCGTATAGTCTCAGCGAAGCATTACCCTCCGTCAGTACTGAAAGAACAGAGCTTACGGGGTTCTGCATAAGTTCCGCCGCCGCCGCGGCATGTCCTGGGTTCGTTCCCTGGGGATCATGGTTGGGGTACAGATCACTCCATTCTATCCACTGGGGGTTCTTCTCCGGAGCACTGACTCCTTCCGAAGCAAATGCCAGACCGATGCGTCTCTCTTCAGGCTGAAAAATCATGGTCTGCAGGGTTCCTCCGGATCCGGGCACCGGTGGAAACCCCACGGAATCCATGAGGTTCCAGAGCCTCTCCAGGGTAAGGTCGGGATCAGAATCAAGAGAATCAAGCAGCAGCTGATACCTGTTACAGGTTACCGGCGGATAAAGTACCCTGTGATGGTTTGTCAGAAGAAGGCGGCAGGGCGCTATGGAAGACTCGTCCCGGGAATACCTGAGGGCAAAACCCATGTGGTTATTCACTTCCGCCACAACAGCCGGATCTCCTCCTGCGGCAAGATCTTCAGGAGAAGTAACGTGTATGTCGTAGGAATTGGCCCTGTTCCAGAAAGTCGCCGCCGATGTGAGATCCTCAATGTCGTGGGAACCGTTCTGGTCGAAGTCTTCCATGTACAGACCCAGGGAAAGCGCCATGCATATCGGCACGAAAGCGGGGCTGGTCTGAGAGGTTCCGGAATAATTGCCCATGTTCAGAGAGGCATTCAGTCCAGCCTCGTTCATACCGGAAAGGGTACCCATGAAGCCGGGAAAGGAAACCGATACCCAATCGTGGCCCTGGGCTGGATCGTAAACGAAAAGGCGGCTCATTTCCAATATGGAACCTTTCTGGTCAACATAGTAATCGAGGTTTCTTGAGACTGCGGGAGAACCCTGCAGAATCGTGTCTCCCATGGTTGCTTCATCCCAGCCGGAGGCACTGGAGCATAAGAGAACAGGCATATCCACCATAGCGGACAAATCCGGAACTGAGCTGGTGATGTATATGTCCAGGGTGTCCAGATCCCTTCCGTATACAGAAGACCAGATGGAGATGGTATCAGCTGCACCGTCAATAATTCCTGCGGCGTACTCTCTGAACTCCTGGGGAACGGTGAAGTATGATGAGAAGCCGCTGCGCAGCAGTTCCACGTTGGACAGACCGCCTGCCAGTTCCAGGAAATAACCCTCGTACAATTCCATCAGTTCCGGCCCCAGCAGCCGACCATGGGCATATCCCATTTCCTCCCAGGTCCCCCACAGGTTCACCACCTGTATATCGCCTATATTTTCCAGTGATCCGTTGTACCCCTCTGCTGATCTGGAAAGAACAGCTGCGAGAACGAGAATCAGATGTTTGTTCATTTGCTTCTTCCTCCATGCGTTTACTCTTGTTTACTATAGACCCGGAGGGATGGTTCCGCCAGTATGTTTCGGTTCGCTGAATGTATTTATGTTTACGGCCATGGAGGTTGATTTGAATAAAGCTCTTGTGATGGTGCTGGACGGCGTAGGCACAGGTGAACTCCCTGATGCCGCCGAATATGGAGACTGCGGAAGCGATACCCTGGGAAACACTGCCAGGGCAGTTGGA
>CAZNFQ010000218.1:0-2384 GCA_964571965.1 uncultured bacterium
CTTGCCATAGACAGGTGGATGACCATTGCATCCGGCGACACACTCAACGGAGCTTCGGCAATTGAAGCCGCGGAGAACATATATGCCTCGGGGCTTTTCAGTATGGTTCGCTTTTCCATGAGACCCTCGGGAGAACAGGGTTGTGCCGACCTGGCATTCGAACTCACAGAAAAGGATCCGGGAAATGTGGGACTTGGCCTTTCCTATAACAGCGACTTCGGACTGGACGCAAGGATAACCGTGGAGCACAACAACACCTTCAACAGAGGAATAAGATCAATAGTTAACACAGGTGGAGGCAACGGGTATGCTTTTGCGGAATTCGCAAGCTTTACCAACACGAGGGATCGCGACAGGTACATGAGTGTCTCCGGAAGCATCAGCCAGATAAAGGGCTGGGAGCCAGATGAAGCAGGTGATAACTTCCTGCGGACATGGACCGATCATTCAGCCTCGCTGAACTTCGGTCGCCCGTTTTCCTGGTTCGGAATGATGGAGCTGTCCGCCGGTCTCAGGGGAAGAAGCTATTCCGGAACCGGTATCACCGAGTCATTCCCTGCTCTGTCCGTCTCGTTCCTTACAGATACGCGAAACGACCCCACTGCAGCAGCACCGGGAACCAGGTTCTACGTGCAGACCGAGTGGTCACCGGCAAAGGAAAGTACACACTACTCCCTCAACTGGGACATAGGCAGAAGAAGCCCCCTGCTCAATGGATTTCAAGGCGGGTTGTACACCTGGGGCAACCTTCTGTGGGGAGACAACTACAGCTGGCAGGAATCAAGGCTCACAGCCTCCAGAGGAATCCCAGGTTACAGATGGAATTCCCTTCCCACAAGGGAGAGGGCAGCTGCGGGGTTTTCCCTTTCCAGAAGGGTAATAGGACCAATGTTCATGGAACTGGAGGCCGCCGGAACCTATGATTTCGATACGTTCTCGAATTATGACCATGGTGAACTGAGCTGGGGAGCAGGATTGTGTGCCGCTGTAAACATTCCAGGCGGTACGGCCAGTCTTGGACCCGGCTTGAACGACCAGGGTGAGACACGATGGACCTTCGCCTATGGAAGCCAGTACTCCTTCGGACCGGGAAGGTAAAGGGCGCCGGCATGGGCGCCCTGATTCCAGTTACCTGATAAGAACGGTCCTTTCAGAAACTATCAGATCCCCTGCGTTTCCGCAAATGAAGTATGTGCCTGGAGAGAGGTCGCTTACCGAAAGGGTGAAGGTGTGGTCTCCAGCTGTGAGGGCTGCATCAACCATGGTTCCCACTTTTCTGCCTGACAGGTCAAAAACCCCAATGTTGCAACGGGTTTCTCCGGGAAGACCGAGGCAAAGGGAGAGCATCCCCACCGCAGGGTTAACGACCGATGCCGTAACCGGGTGTAACTGGGCTGAAGATTCTCCGGCGGTTCCGGTACCCCCTGTGAGGAATTCCATGTAGGTTGCCATGAGTTCCTGCCTTGTTGTACCGGTTTCCTGGAAAACGCTGAAGAATACAGATGAGGTAATGGTTCTGTAATTATCAGAAGGACCTGTATAACAGCCTACCCTGCCCAGACTTTCCTGGCTGTTGAACACAATTGCTCCGCCGTTTGGCGAAAAGTAGTCCACATACCCATCGGCTTCAGACCTGTAGGGATAGCCGAATTCCATTCCGGAGCACATGAGAGAACCTGTAATGTTCTGAACATTGCCGGTGGTGGCGGCGGAGCCGTCTCCAACGTAGTTCAGACCTGTATAGGGCCAGATGTCATAGGATTTGTTGCTGTAGCCGATGTCATTGCCTTCGAAGTAAACGGAACCACCTGCATTAAGGTAACTGATAAGCTGTGCTCGCACCGCCGGTGCGATGGTGTTGTTGTCGCCTCAACAGGTGTACATGCCCATCATCATGAATACCGCATCGAAGGAACTGAGATCCGCAGGAAGCGATGTTCCCGAATCCACGGTATCACCCAGGGCAAGAAGGGTCTGTTCCACCCAGTATCCTGTATCGATGGAGTCACCCACCACAGGATCGTAGATCAGGTCCACCTGATCGTAGTTGAAGATGCAAACATTGGCCGCCGAGCAAAGACCAGTGAGCATCAGCAGCAAAACAATAGTTTTCAATACAACCTCCATAATCTTCAGCGGGGAAACTGCTGGAAAGATTTATAAGGCATTTCCCCGCTGCGCACAAGGTTTCTCGAAACAGCTGCTATTCTGCTATGATGAACCTTCCCGAGCTGATTTGGTCACCGAAGCGGATAACGGCAAAATACACGCCCGGCACGAACTCGTCCGTCTGAAGGTTGATCTGATGGATGCCGCTTTCCATCTCTCCTGAACCCAGGCTCCTGACCATTCTGCCCGTCAAATCATAGACCTCTACACGTGCG
>CAZNFQ010000219.1:0-2383 GCA_964571965.1 uncultured bacterium
CTTTATTCCTTCCATTTCTCAGTTCCCTCCTTTGATTCATGCTTTCCGCCGTAAACGATGTTATCCAGCAAAACGAGCAGCAGGGCCGCAAAGTGCGACTTCACTGCAAGTTTTTTCAATATACCCCAGGGGTGTCCCATTGGACAGACGGCAATGCATACTCCGCAGTCTGTGCCCACGGCATTCCAGTAGGCGAAGCACCTGTCGGCATCCACAGAACCGGGTTCCACGCCGCTTATGGAGCGGCTGGGACAGTTTCTTACGCACTTTTTACAGATGCTGCAGAAGTCAAGAACTGGTTCTTCCTTACCTGAGCGCTGCGGAACGGATAGATCGGTGGTTACAACCGAGTAGCGAACAGCAGGACCGTACTTCCGGTGCAGCAGCAGACCGCTCCATCCGAAACTTCCCAGTCCTGCCTGCCTTGCAGCCTCTGCCGCAATTACCCTGTAGTTGCCGTCGATATGTGCTCTGGCATGGTATCCCAGGTTTCTCAGGAACTGCGCCGCCTGAACTGCTGCAACTGCGCAATCACAATACCTCAGAGCCGCTTCCACCACTTCGGAGCTTTCAGGCGCAGAAAAGGTAAGTTCGGGATACATTCGATAGCCGATAACAATGGCATTTTCGTGCTCGGGGAGAATCTCCTCACCGTAGACTCCCGTCCCCCTGCCCACATGGGAGTACCAGCAATCATCTGTGATACGCCCGGCAGCTGCGCAGTCCGCCCCGGAATGTTCGATCCATTTCATGAGATACTTAAGAACCCGGGAATCGGAAATATCCTCCCGTTTTTCCCCGGGTTCGCCTTCGGCTGCATCACGAAGGTTTTCCACAATGAAAAAAGAAGCATCGGCGGCTGCACTGTTAAGGGGTTCGTAGTATTTGCTTTCTGGAGAAAGAAGCCCGGGAAGGGCTCTTGTCCTTCTGTCGGGATCCTCCATTTTCGGTTTCCGGGAATAGTAGTCCCTGTACTCAGGGGTACCTTCCTTGAGGCTGTGCCTGGCGAAGGAGATGTCCCTTTCGTCGAACCTGCCTCCTCTGCGCCGGGAGGCCTGTCCCCTTTTCCGAAGGGGAATCAGAAACACAGCTATGAGCAGAATTACTGCTGCAGGAATAAGAAAAGACATATTGGCCCCTTCGAATGATGAACTGAAATATAGACAATAACAGCAACAGGGATCTTCGTTTCACACCTTCCATGAACTGCCCGGTGGCAATGTTTCAATGCCGCATTCTTTGATCTTACTTCATCGGTCTCAGTGGCTGATTTCAGATACCGGAGCGGAACAAACCGGTCACGGGATTATTAGAAGGGCAATGCAAAGACGTGTGATACTCGTCCGGTGTCTTCGTTGAGTGAACACTACTCCTCCACGTACATCAGGTTTTCGTTGGTGGGAGTATTGTCGTAGCAGTCTATAAGCACACCCCTCCAGTCCTGGCCACTTGCGGTGTAAACGCACAGAAATGATGAAATCGCCATTACAAGGTGATCATCAATGATGACGCCAACGCCCCAGTACTCCTCGTCAGGAGAGTAATCGGGAGTAATGGTCTGGTCACATGATATTACTTTCCCGAAAGGGTCTAACCAGAGATACCCCACATAACTGCTTCCGTCAGTGTTATAGCCCTGAATATTGTAACTGCCGGGATTTGTCATGTGCTGGAGAGCCGGAGGGTCTGGAAGAGAGTTTCCCTCTTCAGTTACTCCATGAATCGGCAGGGCCTCCTCGTAACCGTATTCGACCCAATACCCGTTGATTGCCCCGTCAGCAACGGTGAACACATCCAGTATGGCAGGGTCACCGGCTTCACAGATGGCCAGATAACTATCACCGAAACACACAGCGGTGTTCACATAGGTGCCGCCGTCCTTATCGTCGTAGTCCCAGACGGCTTTCAGATAACCATCCTCATCTCTTTCTATGGTCAGTGTGCAGAACAGTTCGGAGTCACCATAGTCAACTGTCATCTGGTAGACGCCGCTTGGATCGAGCTCCATGTTCAGAGGATTTTTTCGACAGCCTGCAGACAATAGCAGAGCAATAGAGATGAACAGCAAAGCAAGGGCTGGCCTCAACATATTCTTCCTTTCTTTTTAGCATTTATGTGTTCCGCATGACAGCATAATAAGCAGATTAGAGCTGAGAACAAGTCTGTTGTGGAAACATTGCCTGCGGAAAGTCGCTCATGGCCTATAACACCACCTGATATCATTCCGTTGACTTAATGATTTCCGGAATTTAAATTAACTTTGTTATCAATTAAAGGAGATGTGCCATGAAACTCATGAAATGCTTTATTGCTTTGCTCATCACATCAACGGCTGCCGGTGAGGTCGTGCTCTTCGAAACAGACTTCAGCAGTCAACCGGAAC
>CAZNFQ010000220.1:0-2380 GCA_964571965.1 uncultured bacterium
TCACTATCATGTTGGTGGAAGTACCGATGAGGGTTACCATTCCACCCAGGATAGCGGCCCATGAAAGGGGCATTAAAAGTTTGGATGCCGGAATGTTGTTCTTCTTCCCCCAGTCGGTGACAAAGGGAATCATCATGGCAACCACCGGGGTATTGTTCATGAAAGCGGAACTGCCTCCTACGAAGGGCATCATCTGACAGAGAAACCGTCTGTATCTGTTTGAAGGTTTTATGAGCGATTCGAATATCCACTGTACGAAACCGGTGCGCCAGATCAACTGACTCATCACTATGAGAATGAGCATCACTGCTATTGACTGGTTGGCGAAACCCACCATGGACTGGGCAGGGGTGAGTATACCCGCGAAGACTAGAACCGCTGTTGCCGATATAAAGACCACCGGAGGTGACAGCTTCCTCGAATAAAGAAAGATCACCATAAGACCAAGCAAAACACTGACAGTTATCTGATCAGAGTTCATAAACCTCCCGGAGGATACATAAACGCCCACATGGTCAGGTGCAATAAGGCGGGGAATTGACCTCTTAGTGAAATTTTGTTATTTAGTCACTTAGCTAATTAAGCAACTGAGAGGGTGAGAATGAAGAAAATGCTTCTGGTAACAAAGGCACTTGCTGACAGCAGCAGACTGAGAGTAGTGAATGCTCTCATGGTCGAGAAGGAGCTGTGCGCCTGTCAGATAACAGAACTGCTGGAATTATCCGGCGCCACCGTTTCCCGGCATATGAGCATTCTAATCCGAGCTGGTCTGGTGGAAAGCCGTCGGGAAGGGAAGTGGGTTTACTACTCCCTTGGTAAGAATCCCGATAATGCAGTAATGCTGAAGTGGATTGCAGCCGGAATGAAAGAAAATTCTCAGTCTTCACAGGATTTGACAAGGCTGAAGATAATCACATCTCAGTCGCTCTGCGGAAAGTGAAAAACGGAAGGAATCAGCCCATGAACACGGTTACCCGCCGAAGGATGTCCAACCCTTTTGAAAGATATCTGACACTATGGGTCGGGCTGTGTATCGTAGCTGGAATACTTCTGGGGAAGACCGCTCCAGGGGTGGCATCCGCTCTTGATGGAATGTCTCTTGAGGTGGGCGGAGCACCTGTTGTGTCAATACCCATTGCCGTCTGCCTTTTCTTCATGATGTATCCGATAATGGTCAAGATAGATTTCACAGGGGTTATGCAGGCAGGAAAAAGAGGCAAGCCGGTTTTCCTCACCCTGTTCATTAACTGGTGCATAAAACCGTTCACTATGTATGCAATTGCAATGCTGTTTCTGGGAGTTCTTTTCAGGGGTTTCATAGGTACGGAAGCTATGGATCTGGTTAAGATGCCATTCGGGTTGGAGCTCCCTGTGGGAGAAAGCTACGGAAGCGGTACGGTGGTTCTTTCCGAAGGGGTGAAGATGCTGCAGGTCCCCCTCTGGAGAAGCTACTTTGCAGGATGCATTCTGCTGGGAATAGCCCCCTGTACGGCCATGGTTCTCGTGTGGGGATACCTTGCCAGGGGAAACGACGGGCTGACCCTGATAATGGTGGCCATCAACTCCCTGACCATGCTTGTGCTCTACGGACTTCTGGGCGGTTTTCTGCTGGGAGTGGGAAGGCTGCCGGTACCATGGCAGGCACTGCTGCTTTCGGTTTCCGTATATGTTGCTCTGCCCCTGATAGCCGGGTACTTTTCCAGGAGATGGATAATTGCCGCGAGGGGTGAAGAGTGGTTCAGAACCAGGTTCCTTCATGTTCTAACTCCTGTTACAATAAGCGCCCTTCTTCTTACTCTTATTCTTCTTTTCAGCTTCAAAGGCGAGGTAATACTCGCAAACCCTCTTACCATTCTCTGGATATCGGTTCCCCTTTTTATTCAGACAGTTCTTATCTTCACGCTGGGTTATGTTGCGGCAAAACTGCTTAAGCTCAGATATGAAGATGCCGCTCCTGCTGCCATGATAGGCGCATCCAACCACTTCGAGGTTGCGATTGCTACTGCCGTCATGCTCTTCGGGCTTCAGTCAGGTGCCGCCCTGGCAACCGTGGTGGGGGTGCTGATAGAAGTCCCTGTTATGCTTATGCTTGTATCGGTCTGCAGGAAAACCTCCGGATGGTTCCAGGAAAGCTCAGCATAAGATTCATGGTCTTCTGCAGGGAATCCACTTCTCTGTATATTCCTGATAAATCATTGAATGGAGGGGATCATGCTGAAAAACCTGCTTATCGTTGCCGTGTTAACTGGAGTATCGCTTGCCTGCACCACGATCATAGTTACCCCGAATGCTACCGAAGACGGCTCTATGTTCGTCACCCATTCTGACGATAACGAGCTTATGGATGAAAGGCTTATCTTTGTACCGGCGGCAGATCATG
>CAZNFQ010000221.1:0-2369 GCA_964571965.1 uncultured bacterium
AGCACAGGCCAGACAATGATGCTTCTTCCTACTCTCAGCCTGCACTAGTAAACACCATCGGGGGCAACTGATCCAGCCGATGTTTCCCTGTCCCAGACCATAAGCACCTCGTTTCCGGTACCGGTAATTGGCATGGTGCGGACAATTCGGCCTGCAATATCGAAAATCTCGATACTGGCGGATATCCCCAGAGGAACTGAACAGTAGATACTCAAGGCTCCAGTACAGGGTGTTGAACCCAGTCGCATTGCAGTTTCACATTGAACGGGGCTGGAGGAATTTTCATCCAGATCTGTCACTGCCTGATAAAGATAAGGCGCCATGTTGAATTTTGTTGCTGTAACGCAAACGTCAGCAGCTCCACTGAACTCAGGAACGGTAATTGTAACATTGCCCGCTGGATCCGAGTAATCAGAGGCCATCCAGGAACCTATATCAGGATTGAAGATCTTAAGGGCAACCAACGCCCCTTCAAGGGGATTGCCTTCTGCGGTTACTGTAAGTGTGCTGGCTCCGGGAACAACGGGTTCAGGATGGGCACAGCTAACCGCGGTAAGTGGAGCTGTGTCATAATAGATGTCCATTTCCGGACAGCCGAAAATCATATGCATATGATTATTGTCAACTGCTGACGAACCGTAGTAGGCGTACACCTCATTCTTGGACCAGTCGGTAACAGCCCCCATATGGTGAATGTCTTCCTGCAGGTACCCTTTGTAAATCCATTTCACCAGTGAGTCCGCTGCACCGTAGGGACTGTTGGTGGTAGGTCCCATGGCACCGATGGCCCCTCTGGGATCTCCAATGGATCCTTCTCCCATAAGGGCTTCACAGAAACAGTAGTGTCCTTCGAACATTCCAACCTGACATGCAACCAGGGCGAACCAGGGCAACCTTCTTCCGTTTTCCAGAGCTGCAACATCAGAAACACCGAAACCCGGAGGGTAGATGGTGGATACATCCCCATGTCCGCAAAGGCCGAACATGGATATTCCGCTGTTTATCGTATCTGCCAGCGCCGAAACGGAGGGTGTAACTCCACCTGATTCACAGAACCATATGGGGTCCATACCAGCCGCCATCATGTATTCCACGTAGTCCCATGAGTTGTCGACGAATTCCGTATGTCCCACACTCACACCCTTGTGAAACCAGCTCTCCCCGGGTTGATATGGGTACATCTCATGCTGGACTATTTTCCATGCTTCATACTTAAGATCAAGGGTGGTTTCACCGGATAGCCTGCCCACATGAATGCTTGGCACACAGCCTGAACCGATTACCCCGTAAATGTTATCAGCAGAATGCCCGTTATAGGCTGGAGATGGAACCACATCACCGTCACCGACAAGAAGAATGTATTCAGGAGGTACGATCCAGTTGTTGAAAGCATCCTCTATGTAGGCATCGATTTCGGAAGCCGTGGTTCCTATCAATGGAATTATGCCTGTTTCTACCTGAAACCCTTTTCTGTGCTTCCAGTCAAGAAGATCACTTACCGTGTCTATCCCGTCCTGGGTGGAAATCACAAGATAGCATCCATTTACCAGGTTACCGGTATTCCTGAAACCAAGAACATCCCTGTAGAAGTCAGCATAGCTTTCTGTAATCGAGTTACCGATTCTATGAAGCTCGTTCTCTCCTGGCTCTTCCGTGGTAAAAATCCTTACTGTGACCGATGTGGTAAAGGTCAGCTGACCTGTTGAGGGATTCCAGCTCACAGGTAGGAACCCTACCCTGGCTATCCTGATGTCCCTGAGGATCTCAACCGCCTCAATGGTAAAAGGTGTTTCAGGCCAGGGGTTCGAACCTGAGTAGAATTCCTCGTTCCTCTGGAACCGGGGCCTTGACTCTCCCCTCACCGGAAGAGGCTGAAAGGGAGGTATTTCCATTTGTAGATCAACCGTGAGGCATTCACTGCTCAATATTTCGAATTCAACTCTTCCATGGCCTGGAACCTGAACCATACGCCTGGCAACTGGAAGATCAGGAAATCCGCAAGCAGCAATGATACCTTCACCAGGTAATCTGAGAACCAGCCCGGAATCATCACTATCAAGAGCTGACAGCTGAAACAGAACGGTTACTCCATTCTGGTCAACGGAAAGGACCTGAGAGGTCTCTGCAACATCTGGATCGAAGTACATGATTTCAGAGAATGCAAAACTGCTTATGAGGAACAAAGGAAGCAGAACGATCAATCTGCAGAACATACGAACCTCCTGATATGAGCGGAAAAGAAATATATACGTTATCATAAGATATTCAACTCATATGCGGATGCTATGTCAGAACGATTCAAAAAAGCTCTCAATCAGAAGAGAGCACATACAATACCGGATAATCTTCCGTATACGGAGCCCAGGCTA
>CAZNFQ010000222.1:0-2365 GCA_964571965.1 uncultured bacterium
TTTTTATAAACCTTTTGGTCCGGGACGTTCATACAGAAGAGCAGGGTGGTGTTAATAACAGGTCGGAATTTGACCTTTCAGAGGAGAAAACCACTGGAATCGCAGAACACCCTTAAACTGCTGCTGCCTTATGCTATGAGCACTGGATATACCCACTGAAAATTTCAGGAAGTTGAAGTGCTCAAATTATCAGCAAGCTCTATTGACGGAAGCAAAATGCGGCTTCATTAATACAATACAAGTTGTAAAATAATTAGTGAATTCAATCAAACTGAATTCTACATCAGGAGCGCATATGGGAATTATTGCATTGATATTGAGCCTGATTTCAGGGTCAGTAACTGATGATGCAATGCTGCTGGTTCCTGACATCTCATACTTTCCCGATGACCCTCAACTCCGCCATTTCACCCTGGCTGAAACAACCCCCAACGCTTACTGGTTCGTTCAGGATACCACCTGGTTCGATCTGCCTTCTCCTGAAGATGACTTCCAGCTGATCTGGGGAAATCTCATTAAGGAGGAATGCATAGACAGCATTTCCGCTCAGTTCGAAGGAGCAGGGGTGGGCATGTTCAGCACTGTCACAGAAGCCCTGGGGCCAATGCAGGAAACCGGCAACGGAGACGACAGAATATGGATAGTGTTTGCGGATATCCCCGATTACTATCCCATTCCCGGAACGGGATACAACAGGTTGAGCAACTGGCTTTACACATGGCCGGCTGATTTCGATGGAGATCCTCAAACAGGCAACAACCACGATATCTTCTATGTGAACCTCAGCCCCTACAAGAACCAGTCCGGAAGCCAGTGGGATGAAGTGCGCGGCTCCATTTACACCTGGTCCGTTGCCTCTGGACTTGGCCAGATCATCAGAGTTGCGGCAAACCCATGGGAGGAAAAGTGGGTGATCCGCGGACTGGGTGCCTATTCTCAGCATCTTTGCCATGGGATAACATCCGAACTCAATGGTGCCCTGGGCATACACGGCTACATGGAAGACTTTGCAAAGGCTGGCGGCGTAGAGCTTCCTTCCTGGTGGTCCGGGAAATATTCAAAGGATTTCTCAGCCAACTTGGGAGGCGAGTTCCTCTGGTTCCAGTACGTACGCCAGCGGGAAGGGGCCGATGTCATCCGGGAGATCGCCCAGTCGGACATGTCAGGTATGGTTTCAATAGCGCACGCAATCGATCCGGCCATATCACTTGATCAGGTTCTTGAGGTAATCGCATATCCCCTTTACGAGGACTGGATAATCACGAACCTGATCTCTCCTTTTGCTTCGGAGTACGAAGAGGGGATGTATCACTACCAGTTCCTGGACAACACCGGTTATGAGTTCTCCATCGTTGATCGTCCGGCATCATTTCTGGCTGAATTCGACGAGTATCCCTTCCCTGCATGGATCGCACCTGAAGCATACGGTATCAGTGCCCAGGAGTTTGCCGCCCAGTACGCCGATTTTGACGGCGACTATCAATCCGGAGGCAACACCACCGTACACTTCAATGGAATGTACAACCAGAACGATGGCTCCGGTGCCAACATAGACGGTAAATGGACGGTATACAGGATAGTTCTCTCCAACGATTCCACTCTGATGTCCGTTGACTCGCTTCTGTTTGACGAACTGTATAACGGCACATTTCAGCTGGATGGTTCCCGCACTTTTCTCGCCCTCACCTGCAACAACCCCGGAGGAACAGCAAATGTGCGCTACTGTTTCAGCCAGGATGACGCAGAGATCAGCGTTTTCACCTCTTTTATGCAGAACCCAATGCATCCCGGGCAGATGCAGATATACACATCTCTCTTCAGGGAGGATTCCCAGACCCCTTACGGGTTTGACTGGGTGGGGCCCGATGTACGGCTTTCCCTCCTGAATACTGCGGGTATCCCCGACAGCACTGCAACACTGGAAATGCAATCTCTCGTGGAAACCATCTGGTACGGCAGAACTGAAGTCTGGTCTGAAGGGAATTACATTCTTACCTCAAGCGGCTACGACAGCCTGGGAAGATCGTGGGCAGATACCCTTGCCTGTGCTGTAAGCTACACGGGACAGGGGAACACGGTTCTCACAGCAGGAAAAGCCACGTATTCTATTGATGAGAACGCGTTCCCCGGTGGAACGTATGTATCTATGACGGAAACTGGAATGCCTTTTACAGTCCCATCTCCTCAGTGCGAAGCCGGTCCGGTTTCCCTGTGGCCGGGTAATGGTTTTCTAACCTTCTCCTCCGATGATCCAACATGCAGGATCTTCCGGCTGAACCAGGGAGCATGGTCAGACACCGATTGTTACCGGGTTGACGGAACCACACGGGTCCATGCAGAGGAACCCGGCGTTTACATGCTTGGC
>CAZNFQ010000223.1:0-2326 GCA_964571965.1 uncultured bacterium
TAGCAACTTCAGTTTTACTTTCAAAAGGTTTTCCATAAGAAATGTAATCTTCTGTACTCAGACTGCTCATAACCGTGCTTCTTGTTGGAGCCGCGAACACGGTTTTCATGAGTGTAATGCCCGACTACCTGAACAATGTTCTAGAGGTGAACGGTGATGTCAGGGGAGCCCTCGAGATCCCCAGGGAGCTTCCCGGTTTCCTGCTGGTGTTCATTGCCGGAGCTCTTGTGAGGATTCCTCTTAGAAATGCCATTGCACTTATCTTCTTCGTGGGGACATGTGCCTTCCTGGGTTTTGCCTTTCTTTCCAGGGGTCTTGCCACATTTATTCTTTTCATGGTCATGTGGTCCTCCGCCATGCATGCTTTCCTTCCAGTGAGGGATACAGCGGCAATCGAACTTGCAGGAAAACATCGAAGGGGATGGGTACTTGGAAGGGTAGGAGCTTTCAGGTCACTGGGACTGATCACGGGAACAGCCACGGTATGGATCATCATGGACCTTCTCAAATCAGATTTCAAGGTAACATGGATCACAGGAGCGATCATCCTCCTTCCCGGAGTGTTCCTGGCGTGGGGTCTGCCTAAAAAACACACCGAGGAAAGCGGCAGGGCCAATGCGAAACGTTTCATTGTGCGGAAGAAGTACAGGCTTTTCTATACACTCTGCATGCTTTTCGGAGCGAGGAAGCAGATATTCATTACCTTTGCTCCCTGGCTCCTGGTATCCGTCTATGGCCAGAAGGCTCCCCAGCTGGCTCTGGCAATGGGGGCAAGCGCGATTCTGGGAACCTTTCTCAAACCGTATTTCGGTTCTCTCATAGACAGATTCGGAGAGAGAAAAGTCCTCCTGGCGGATGCTTTCCTCATCTTCTTCCTGAGTCTTTCCTACGGTGCTGTCCCGCACTTTGCAGCGCCTGCTCTTGCACTGGTTTTCCTGTACAGCTTCTATGTGCTGGACGAGCTGCTCTTCAGCCTTTCCATGGCAAGGACCACATACCTTTCAAGTATCATCCAGGAAGACTCTGAAATGGTGCCCACCATCGGTCTTGGGGGAACCATCGATCACATAGTTTCGATGACGGTACCTGTTCTGGGGGGAATACTGTGGGTGTCAGTGGGTCACTGGTCGGTATTCGCAATGGCGTCTCTGGTTGCTGTAGCAACCTTCTTTACGGTGTGGAGAATGCCCCGGAAGTAAGACGCACGATGCATTCCTGCAGCACTTCTCCCACCAGCTCGAGCATTCCCCTGGACTTGGAGCCCCATGCACCTCTGCCTGCCAGCAGAACCACCTTTCCACTCACCGGAAACATGGCAGCTCCTCCGCCCAGTCCTATGCAGTCAGGATTCAGATAGGTAACTTTGCCGGTGATGGATTCAGGCAGCAGATCTGCAGAAATGGAATCGGGCACACCGGTTCCCTTCAGCAGCCTGTATTCACCGTTGGAGAGTATGTATATGCCCTTCCTGCTAACGAAGGAAAGAACACCGATGGCGTCCAGAATGGTATCCGAAGCATCGGAAAGGGTGGCAGACTTATTGAGAGCCGCCGCAAGATCCCTGCGGAGAGCCCTGGTCCTGTGGTTTTCCGGGGCGGAGTGTATAATGGCCAGAATGAACATGTCCCCGTTTTTTCCGAAGGGGACCGCTTCAACGAGTTTATGGGTGGAGTCGATCCCGGTTACTGCCAGTATCTGTTCGGAACCTGTCTCGAAGGCTTTCTCCACGGGACAGTTATCCATGCACTCCACATGCTCCGAGAAAAGCTGCAGGCACTTCTTGCCCTTCATGTATTCAATGCTGTGACCGAAGTAAATCTCAGCTGTGGGATTAACCCAGCTCACCGTCATGTCTTCAAGGAAAATAAGGGCGGGTTCGCCCATGGAGCACAAAATGGTCTCTATAAAAGAACCTGGAATCTTACCCAGCAATTCAAGCCTTTCCAGACCCCTCCAAAAAAGCTTATTGAATATGAAGGCAGCAGGGGGGTATGGCAAGGCCGTGGGAGGTGCCCTTTCCGTATGATATGACACAAATTCCCATTTGTGATGATGCCAACTAACCGTAAGGCTATTCAGTTGCACTCTGTTCCTGTGTCTGGAAAAGAATCAGCAGGAACAGCCCATGAATCGTCAGTGGCCTGATACAGCCCCCTGCGAACTAGAACCTGCCGTCGTCCACAGAATCAAGCCAGGCGGAAACAGGTTCCATTATGAGGCTGATAGTGCCCTCTGCGAAAGGATTCTTAAGCCCCGCAGATTTGATCAGTCCAGAAAATGGAAGGCTTCCTCCAAGATCACAAAGGCCAAGATAGTCCATCCAGGC
>CAZNFQ010000224.1:0-2303 GCA_964571965.1 uncultured bacterium
CCGAACTTGTTACCGGAATTCTTTTTCTTCTTGCGGCTCTTCATACCGGGTACTCGCTTCAGTTCATAAGTTACGCGGCTCTTATCTCTCTGATGATAGTTGTGGTGCGTACCGACCTTGAACAGTTCATCGTTCTTGATGAAGTGAGTATCGGAGGAACAGCTGCAGGTCTGGGGCTTTCCCTTCTGCCCGGGGGTATAGGTATCATCAACTCTCTCTATGCAGCTGCAGGAGGTTTCGTTTTCTTCCTTCTTATACGTGTTGGTGCCACGATCTACCTGAAGAAGAACGAGATCCGAACTCAGGCCCCGGAGGGCTTCGAAGACGAGGAAGATGAATTCCAGGGTGGTATGGGATGGGGAGACGTGAAACTGGCCGCCTGCATAGGAGCCTTTCTGGGACCTGCCCATACCGTCATGGCATTCTTTGCCGCGTTCATAACCGGAGCTGTAACAGGAATTGCCCTGATGGTTTTAAGGAGAAGGGGAAAGGGGGTTCCCATTCCCTTCGGACCCTTCATGGCAGCTGGAGCATTGCTTGCTCTGTTCTACGGCGAACAGCTGTGGAGAGGTTACCTGAATTTCATTACCATGTAGATTTTTTCAGGGGAGTTGCCCATGCTCAATGTAATTCCACGATTCATTCAGAACGAACTGGCATTGAACAGGCGAAACGGCAGCTTCCAGGCCACTTGTGTTTTCGTTGATATCGCCGGTTTTACGAAAATCACTGAAAAGCTCATGAGTCGCGGGAGACATGGGGCCGAGGACCTGTCGGTTCTCATAAACAAGGTCTACAGACCCCTTATTGAAACTGTACACGGCCATGGCGGGTTCATAGCCGTTTTCGCAGGTGACTCCATTACGGCCGTTTTCCCGGGCATTTCTAATGATTCAGCCCTTGAAGCTGCGGTATCCATTAACGAGCACTTCAGGAAGAGAAGGAAGTATTACCTTAGTTTCAGCCATGGAGAAGGTATAGAGATAAGAACCGGACTGGCAGCCGGTGATGTTTCCTGGGTGATATTCGGTGAACGGAAAAAAGCCTATCTCTTCTACGGAGATCCCGTTCTCCAGTGCTCTGAAGCAGTCAAGGGGAAACCGCCGGGAAGTCTTGTGAAACACCGGAGCTTTTCCACCCGGGAAACAGTGTTGACTGGTACTCCGATGGTTCCTTTTTCCTCCCGAATAAAACCTTCCACTGCATTGCAGTTCGTTCCGAAGCAGGTTCTGTCCGCCGGTAAATACGGTGAATTCAGGAATGTAACCTCTGTATTCATTGCTTTCAGATGGACCAAGAACGACGCTGAACTTCGGCGGATGATCTCTGAAGTTCTCGAAGCAGCAGAAAGCTATGGCGGTTTCTGGAATGGTATGTTCTTCGACGATAAGGGCCCGCATGCTCTGGTTGTTTTCGGTGCTCCGGTTTCATTTGAGAACAACAGAAGAAGAGCAGTCAGCTTTGCTGAAAGTGTTGTTTCCGGGAACAGCGGTTCTTTGAAAGCGGGTGTTTCCGGGGGAACCGTTTTTGCAGGAACTGTGGGCACAGGTCGCAGATGTACCTATACAGTGCTCGGGGACCGTGTGAACCTTGCAGCCCGTATCATGCAGGAATCGAAGTGGGGGCAGGTACTCGTTTCCGACGACATCGCCTCAGCAGTTCGCAGAAGATACCGGCTTGAAAGGATCACGGAGTCTCCTCTGACCCTGTTCAGGGTAGCGGGAGCAGAAGACACCCCTGATGAGCAGTTCTTCACTGGACGAATGGTGGGCAGGGAAGGGGAGCTGGGAACCCTTCTTGATTTCTGCAAGCCGGTATTCAAGGGGGCATTCGGTGGGCTGGCATGTGTTTACGGTCCAGCAGGCATGGGCAAATCAAGGCTTCTTCATGAGCTTGAAAATGAATTATCGGACCGGGCTCAGACATTCGTTCTGCAGACAGACCAGGTACTCAGGAAGAGTCTCAATCCGTTCGAACAATTCATTACGCGGTTCTTCGGGCAGACAGATACCGAGGATGCATCCCGAAGGGAACGGTTCCAGATCATCTGGACCGATCTCATTCACCGACTTGTTTCTCATCCTGACAGAGAAAAAGCAGAACCGGTCATTGCCGAACTGCGAAGGACCAGATCGCTTCTTGGCGCCCTTGCCGGAGTTTACGAAGAAAATTCTCTATACGGCTCTCTGGATGCCAGGGGACGATTCGAAAACACCCTTTCCGCTCTGAAGGAATTCATAAAGGGGTTGAGCCTTCTTGCTCCCGCGGTAATTATCCTGGAAGACATTCACTGGCTCGATTCT
>CAZNFQ010000225.1:0-2301 GCA_964571965.1 uncultured bacterium
GTATGATATCCAGGATATCGGTTCCAGGTCATACACCTTTATAAGTACGCTGGGATTAGTAATGGAGGCCGCAGCTGAAAACGGCATACCGTTGGTAGTGCTTGACCGGCCCAATCCATTGGGTGGCATCCGCATGGAGGGAGCCATCACCCGTCCCGGTTTCTTCTCCTTCGTCAGCCAGTTCCCGATTCCCTACATCCACGGGATGACCGTTGGTGAGCTTGCCATGTTCCTCAACGGGGAGAGGCTGCTTGCAGGCGGTGTGGTTTGCGGACTTCATGTGGAGAAAATGACCGGCTGGCACAGGCCGATGCATTTCAGGGAGACAGGACTCCCATGGGTCCCCTCTTCCCCCCAGGTTCCTCACGGAGACACCCCTCTGTATTACCCTGCCACAGGTATTGCCGGAGAACTCTATGCCGTCAGCATCGGAGTCGGATACACAATCCCCTTCCAGACCTTCGCCGCCCCGTGGATCAATGCAGACTCACTTGCCACGGGCCTCAACAAACTGAACCTTCCCGGAGTGATATTCAGACCTATACACTACAAACCCTATTTCAGCACACTGGAGGGGAAAATGGTTCACGGGGTGCAGATTCATATCACGGACCCCTCCACTGCCCCCCTTACACTGCTGCAGTTCTACATAATGCAGGAGGCACACCGCCTCTGGCCGAAGAAGAACCTTTTCACAATGTGTGATCCTTCGCGGCATTCAATGTTCGACAAGGTTTGCGGAACGGATGAGGTGCGACTCACATTCACAAAATCATTCAGGGTTGATGATATCATGGATATGTGGACCAGAGACATACCGGCATTCAGGGCAAAAGCTGAAAAATACTTCCTTTACGACTGATCCGGCAGGATTAAGGCAACGTACCCGGGAACCAGCCGGCCCTGTGCAGGAACTTTCCGAACGGGACCTTACGGTTCCAAAATGGGCAGGCATTAATTTGCCGGCCACGGGCTAATTGTATCAGTGTATGTTTGCCCCTTCC
Organism: uncultured bacterium; assembly: GCA_964571965.1. Taxonomy (GTDB): domain Bacteria; phylum Fermentibacterota; class Fermentibacteria; order Fermentibacterales; family JCC-6; genus Sabulitectum. The sequence continues at coordinate 1,005 of CAZNFQ010000225.1, forward strand.
ACGCTCTTCTCAAGCTCTCGGGCATGCTGCAGGAACTCCTCCAGGAGCATCTCCTTGTAGTATACCATTCCGTGAGTTCCCCTGATCTTGGGGCTCTCGTTCTCATAGAAGAAGTCCTTGCCCAGAATCAGCTGCACCTGCTTGAACTGCTCAACCCACACCTGCTGCGACAGGTCACTGAACGGACCGTCATAGGCTGGACTGGGGAATGATGCGTTCACCTGGCTGACATAACAATCGCGGAACGACTGGTTCAGCACCGCCATTGAATTCAGTGAGACAGGCACAAACACATTCGCCTCAAAAGGAAGGAAACGGAACCATACATTACGGTAGCCGATCACTCTCAGTTCCGAAAGATCCTTTTCCTGGCTCCACTGTCTCAGAGCCTCGGCAATTGCCTGCAATACCTTATAATGTGTATCCGGCCCCGAACCCTCAGGGTCGAAGGCCAGGCTTATCACACCAGGCTGTATCCGCCTGAGGCAATTAAGAATAGGCTCAACATCCCTGTGCTTGTCAGGCTGCTGGGTGAAAATATCTCCTGTGTAGAATCCAAGCCGCAGGTGCTCTATGTTGCGCACCGGCACACCGTAATGAGCCCAGACCAGTTCCTCCTCAAACTCCCTGAGCATCCCCTTTAGCTTCTGAATGTCTGTGGGATTCTTCTCTCCGCTGTAGCTGCCCCTGATAAGGTCAATATTCCGCTTAATCTGTGCGTCAAGCTCTTCCTTCGAATTCAGCCGGTAGATATCGACCATAGCCCTTACAATCCTGTGGCAGAGGCCCCTCATCTTGCCGGCTTCGTCCTTGTCCGCCACCTTGTCAAGGTAATGACTCACATCCTTGTCCCACTTGAACTTGTAGCCCGACTCAAAGAAATCAGGGTACCTGATCATCTGAATCATGCCTGCTGCGATGAGACGCTGTGTTTCCTCCAGCAGTTCGAGCAACATGCTGTTTGTCACAGCCGTGAATCCTGATGTGAGTACCGAGAAGTGGAACTTGTTGGTAATCTCCCTCAACTGGGGAATGATCGCCGGGAAAATACCCAGCATGATGTCGTCATGGTGAGGACCGGTGTGGAAGAAGGTTGTGTTTCTCTCGCGCTTAAGACCTGCTTCTATCTTCCTCTTTGTTGACTCAATCACGTCTGCCACTGTATTCAGGCTGAGGCCAGGTATCAGAGAGCAGTACTCATCATTCTCAAGATCCTCAGGAACAAGCTTATGTGCATACTTTTGTATCTTCTGACAGAGGTCGAAGACCGCCCTTTCGGTTTTCTCGAAGGACCATT
>CAZNFQ010000226.1:0-2282 GCA_964571965.1 uncultured bacterium
GAAGTGAAGAAACCCTGAGAAGCTACATAGACAACGCTCCCCTTGGTTTCTTCATTGCAGATGCCAGGGGTAAATACCTTGAAGTGAACGCAAGCGCCTCCAGGATCACAGGCTACTCAAGGGAAGAGCTTCTTGCCATGAAGATTCCCGACCTTCTTCCAGAAGATTGCCGGGAAATAGGAATGAAGCATTTTGAGCAGGTTCTGATTAACGGGGTTTCATATGGTGAAACCCCCTTTCTCAAGAAGAACGGACAGCGGGGAATATGGGCTGTCAGGGCGGTTAAGCTTTCAGACGACAGATTCATGGCTTTTTCAACCGATGTGACTCAGAACCATGAAATGCGCGAAAGTCTTAGAAGAAACCAGGCCCGTTATCTTCAGGCCGAGAAGATCGGGAAGGTTGGCAGCTGGCAGTTCGACATCACCACATCCAGGTTCTGGGCTTCTGACGGGGCGAAAAGCATATACGGATTCGGCCCTGGAACGGACTCCTTCACCATTGAAGAAGTCGAGTCCAGGATCCCCCGCAGGGAAGAAGTGCATCAGGCCCTGATTGACCTGATCGAAAATGATAAACCCTACAATCTGGAATTTCAGATCAACCCCGTGGGATCTGGTCCGCCGAAAATGATCATCTCCGTTGCGGAACTGATCAGGGATGAACATGGGCATCCTGTGCAAGTCACCGGAATGATCCAGGACGTTACCTCAAGGGTAGAGGCGGGAAAAGCCCTTAGAGAAAGTGAAGAAAAATACCGCTCGCTTTTCACCAACATACGCGACGCGATGATCATTACCGATAACAACCGCAGACTTCTGGAGTGCAACGGGGTTTTCCTTGTAATGTTCAGATACACCAGGGAAGATGCACTCAACAGCAGCCTGGAAAGATTCTACGCCTCCCGCAGCGAGTTCGAAAGTGTAGGCGAGTTCCTCTCGGATGTTGCCGCAGGTGTAAGCGAGCCTTTCTTCCCTGCAATGATGAGAAGATCGGACGGGGTGGAATTCCCGGCAGAGATAAGCCTCTACCCCAGGAAGAACGCCTCTGGAGAGCTGGAGGGGTTCACAGGTCTCATCAGGGACGTTTCCCGGCGGGTGTTACTCGAGGAACAGGTCAGGCAGTCACAGAAGATGGAGGCAATAGGCCAGCTGGCAGGGGGGATTGCCCACGATTTCAACAACCTGCTCACAATTATCAACGGATACAGCTACATGCTTATGGAAGCGGCTTCGCCTGGTGATAAAGGCTGGAAGGAGCTTGAAGAAATAAAGAAAGCCGGACACAGGGCCGCCTTGCTCACCAGACAGCTTCTGGCCTTCAGCAGGAAGCAGATGCTGAAGCCCGAAATCATCGATCTGAATTCAAGACTCGTTGAGACCGAAGGCATGCTAAGAAGGATCATAGGGGAGCACATTCTTCTGGAGACCATTCTTGCAGATGAACCCCTTACAGTCAAAGCGGACCCAGGGCAGTTCGATCAGATAATCATGAATCTGTCGGTTAACGCCAGGGATGCAATGCCCCTTGGAGGGAAACTAACCATTTCAACAGCCTGTGTTTTTCTTGAAAAGCAGGAAGCTTCAGAAATGGGTTTAAGCTGTGCAGGCAGCCTTGTGAGGATAACGGTGAAAGACAACGGCTGCGGCATATCACCTGAACACATAGGCCATATTTTCGAACCCTTCTACACCACCAAGGGTACCGGCCAGGGAACAGGCATGGGGCTGTCCACCGTTTACGGCATTGTGAAGCAGAGCGGCGGCGATGTGCAGGTTGCAAGCGGAACAGGCAAGGGCACCGAGGTGTCGGTGTATTTCCCCGTGGTCAAGGGAGAGGAAGCTGCTGCTTCGGAAGCAGGGGCTACGATGGTTACCCGTTCTCCCGGGGAACTCGTCATGCTGGTGGAAGACGAGGAATCCGTCAGGGAACTCATAAACACATCCCTTGAGATCTCCGGTTTCAGGGTAGTATCCGCTGGGAACGGCGAAAGCGCTCTGGCAGTTTGCCGGGAGCTTACGGAAAGGCCAGACCTGCTTATCACCGACGTGATGATGCCCGGGATTTCAGGCAGGGAGCTTGCAGACAGAATAGGGGAGATATTTCCTGAGATAAAGGTGTGCTTCATGTCGGGTTACACCGATCAGACCATCGAGAAACTGGGTGTTCTCGAAGGGGGTGCTTTCTTCATTCATAAGCCCTTCCTGCCCTCTGAGCTCATCAAGATCATTCGCAGCATACTGGACGGAAGCAAAGATTGATCTGGCTTCTTGCAGGAATCA
>CAZNFQ010000227.1:0-2271 GCA_964571965.1 uncultured bacterium
TCCAACGGTTATGTGAACCCAGGGCCCCTCGGGGATCTCATTAGTGTAACCGATGCCTGGAACATCGACCTTAAGGCCTTCAGGAATGAATTCTACAAAGACGTCTGCGGAGGAGACCTGGAGACGGTGAAAAACTCCATAAGGGCAGTTGCCGGGAGCAGCTGTCACCTTGAACTGACCTGGCTTCTCATTCCCGGTTACAATGACTGCGAAGACGAGGTGACAGAGGCTGCAAAATGGGTGGCGGAAACCTGCGGCAGGAACACACCTTTCCATCTTTCCAGGTACTTCCCCACCTACAGAATGAACGCTCCCGCAACGCCTCTGTCTCTTCTGCACAGAACCGCAGACCTTTTCAGAAAGCACCTGGACGATGTCATTCTCGGAAACGTTTAAGCCCGGAGACCTGGCGCTTCTTGCTGTAATCGCAGTTATTGCTTTTCTCTGGTCATCTTCGGAAAGAAACACCGGTGAGCATCCTGAAAGCCTCAGGATAGTATCCGGTGACGGTGAGGACACGCTGAGCCTTTTCACCGACACCGTTTTTCACAGGGGAGAGGTCACCATTGAGATAAATGACTGCAGAGCGGCAATAACGGAATCGAACTGCCCCACACACCAGTGCGTGAGAACAGGCTGGATAGAGAGTCCCGGTCAGATGTCCGCCTGTATGCCCAACCAGATCTTCATTGAAGTGATCGGCAGTGATACCTCAACAGATGCGATCAGCTACTAGAAAACCGACTTCAGTTCTCCCCAGGTGACTGCGCCGAAGTCCCAACCATGCTGCCATGCATATTCCATAACGACTTGCATGAAAAACTGGCCTTTCCCGCCATAGGGATCGATCCATGGTGCCCAGGTGATGAAGTCATCTGAAACCCAGCTGTGGGTTACGCTCCAGTCTGAGCCGTCGCTTAATAATGACGGCCACCCTCCGGAGCTCAGCTCTGTGTTCTGAACCACCCAGAAGTCAACATCCGTACTCACCCAGTCCGGACTGTGGTCAATATGGGTAGGTGCGTAATGTACCCCGGTCACCTGAACTGTCTGCACCCATTCGAAGGGCCCCAAAATATCTCCGTTCCAGTACTCGATCAGAGTTTCTGAGGTATCCCATGGATGTTCAGTTCCGTGGTAGAACCATATCTCCGTTTCCTCGATGTCCATTGCACCTGAACCGGGAATGAAGTCTTCAACGTTGAACCACATACCTCTGTATTGATCATCCCAGGTTGCCCAGTTAGGAGTGCCGTTGTCATACCGGATCCAGTCGGAGTCGGTACCGCCTGCCGGAGGTGCGGTGGAAACAACGAGAAGTAAAAATAACGTCATGTTATGTCCTGCCTTCCTGACTTATTTCAGAAAACCGACTTCAGCCCTCCCCAGGTGATGGCGCTGAAATCTGCACCATGCGACCATGGATATTCCATGATAACCTGGATGAAAAACTGGCCTTTCCCGCCATAGGGATCGATCCATGGTGCCCAGGTGATGAAGTCATCTGAAACCCAGCTGTGGGTTACGCTCCAGTCTGAGCCGTCGCTTAATAATGACGGCCACCCTCCGGAGCTCAGCTCTGTGTTCTGAACCACCCAGAAGTCAACATCCGTACTCACCCAGTCCGGACTGTGGTCAATATGGGTAGGTGCGTAATGTACCCCGGTCACCTGAACTGTCTGCACCCATTCGAAGGGCCCCAAAATATCTCCGTTCCAGTACTCGATCAGAGTTTCTGAGGTATCCCATGGATGTTCAGTTCCGTGGTAGAACCAGATCTCCGTTTCCTCGATATCCATACCGCATGAACCGGGGATGAAGTCTTCGATGTTGAACCATGTACCTCTGTACTGATTATCCCAGGTTGCCCAGTTAGGAGTGCCGTTGTTATACCGCATCCACTCGCCGTCGGTGGAACGGATGAGGTCTTCACTTATCTTAACCTGCTGTGCCAGACATGAAGACACAATGATTAGCAGAAGAGCAAAATCTTTCACAGTTACAACCTCCCAAATTATTGTCACATAATTAATTTATATGATATCTGCAATGTCCAGGTATGTCAATTGAGCTTGCCGGGGAATCAGTGCATTGTATCTTTACAGAAAGTCGGGCTGAACTCTGATTTTGGAGGCACTATGGAGAAGGTAACGAACAGCGAGGAGCTCAGGCAGCGTCTGATTCAGGCTGCGGGAGAGGATATAGCAGCATTGGGTTGGGGAACCCTTGGAATGAAGAACGTATTCGTGGGCGTCACACCCTCTGCTGTGG
>CAZNFQ010000228.1:0-2268 GCA_964571965.1 uncultured bacterium
ATAGATAACGCAACCCACAACGACATACAGAACTACACCCAGTACTTCATGCGCATAAGGGATTTCCAGATAACGGGGAACTGAAAAACAGCAGCGAAACCCATATTGACTTGCAACTTCAGTCTTGACTTGCACCTTCAGTTCTGTTAGAATGCTACATGCAGAGGGAGGTTCTTATGTCACCGTACGAACCGGATTACGAGTTCGATGGACTCATTGTAGAAGTCAAGCGCAACCTCAGAGCGATCCGGTCGCTCCGCACCGCTATCCTAGACCTTGCCTATAATCAGGTTGACACGCCCGAATCCCAGAGCTGTCTTCTCCTCTTAGATTCCAGCATCTCTGAAAGAGCCCTCAAACGGGAATGGAAACAACTGAGTAACGTGCTGAACATCAGCACACTAAAACACCTCAGTATAGCATCCTATCGTGAGGGCAGATTTGATCTGATCCTTGGTCAGAATCTGCAACATCAGCTCAGCCACCTCAAGGATCTCGCTTTGCAGGAACCTCTTCAGGCTCCTGCCTCCTTCCGGCTACCCGAGCCCAACTACCCAGGCGAGATGCTTCGATTAATGATTTTACTCTGGATACTAACCTCTGAAAACCTATCTGAAGCCATTGTATCAGATGCTTTATCATATGCCCACGACAAGCCCCCGAAACAAGACGCCAAGGGCTTCACCATCAAGTCCCTCGAGGCTGCCCTGGGCACCAGCTACCGCACTGTAATCCGCTCTCTGGATACAATTGGGCCCACTCTAAAGAGGTACAGTGACAGGAGTGTGGAACTGAGTGCCTTCCCGGAGCTGTCATGGGAAAAGCTCATGGTCCTGGCGGATAAATCCCGAGCCACCAGGTATTTCTCCGACCGGTCGGGACAACCCCGTTCACAGGTTTCGTTCATGAAGAGACTAAATATTCTGAACAGATCTGATATTGCCATAGGCGGAGTTTCAGGGGCAAAACGAATATGTCCTGAACTGGATCTTGTGGGCTCTCCCCGACTCGACCTGCATGTGCACGCTCCAGGTTCTGAGGCTGATCTCTCTTTCGTGAAAATATTGGACCCCGCCCTGCAGGAAACCCATTCCCGCGAAGAGAAGGCTTCACTGGCAGTTCACTTTCTGAGGAGGCAGAACTCTTACTTCAAGATTGATAACGATCACCGGCTGTGGGCTGATCCCATTGAGTGCCTCCTGGACTTGTTCTCCATGCGAATGGACCACCAGGCACTTCAGTTCAGAAACACCATTTTACCGAAGAAGGACCGGATAAATGCAGAACGCGGATGATGCCTTATTGATGATCCGGCCCAGAGAAGTTCTTGAGGAAATCATTGCCTCCATCCCAACGGAAACAAGGCGAAATCTCACTATCATAGGCAGCCTGGCAGTAGGTATCCATTTCGAGAACCAGATACGAGGTATGGCTGTGCGCACAAAGGATGCAGATTGTCTACTCTCTCCGCATATCGAAGCCGTGAACGCTGGCAGGGCCATAACCGAAGAACTTCTGGGAGCCGGATGGACACCTGATCAGCATACTCCCTGGACCACTCCAGGCGATGCTTTCACTCCACTTGAGAAATTACCAGTAGTCAGGCTCCTCCCGCCTTCCGGACAGGGATGGTTTATGGAATTACTAACTGTTCCCGAATCAGCTGAAATGTCAGGAAGATCCTTCACCAGACTGAAGACCAGCAGTGGACACTTCGTTCTGCCCAGCTTCGGAGGTCTTGCCCTGACTGCGCATGCTCCTTATCAGGTTATGGGCATTTCCATTGCCAGTCCCGAGATGATGGCTCTGGCCAACATGCTGGAGCATCCTGACATCGGTCCGGAGACAATGTCCGGCAGGATAGGCGGCCGAGAGATCAAGAGAAGCAACAAGGATCTTGGTCGCGTACTCGCCATCGCATACCTGACAGAAAGCAAAGAAGAAGATGCCACGATGACTTGGCCTGACAAATGGTTAGCTGCCCTCAGGTCAGTTTTTCGGAACGATTTCAGAGAAAGAGCTATTCGTGCAGGGGCAGGAATCCGTACTCTCATCAGCCCATCTCATGTGGAAGATCTCGAAGAAGCTCATCATACCTGCGTATACGGGTTGCTTGCTTCGAACCCCCCTACGCCGGATCAACTGAAAATCGTCGGGGAACGGCTACTGTTCGATGCAATAGAACCTCTGAAGATGTCAGTTGAGGGATGAAAGGCTCAGATTGATTGAGAGCCATCAGGTTGCTATGTTCCCTGTGTGATCCGGAAA
>CAZNFQ010000229.1:0-2264 GCA_964571965.1 uncultured bacterium
AGAATCACTCAGGCAGGCAAATGCAGAGATCAGCAAACACAAGGAAGAGCTTCAGTTAAAAAACAACGAGCTTGAAAGGCTGCTGGAGGAGAAAGACGAATTCCTGAGAAGAATGGTGGCTCACATTTCCGATGGTGTGATCATAGATGACCCCCATGGAAAAATCGTATACGCCAACGACCGCTTCCTGAATATTTTCGGTCTGTCCCGGGAAGATATGGAGAATTATGAGCCATTCAGTACCATTGCGCCTGAATGGAGAGATAAAGTACGGGAGATACACAGGAAACGTGTCACCGGTGAGCCAGCGCCTGAAATACTGGAATTCGAGGGGATCAGGAAAGACGGTGAAAGGATATGGCTGGAGGTAGGTTCCACTGTTGTGGAGAGCGACGGGAAGATCCAGGGCACCCAGTCAATCGTAAGGGACGTAACGGAAAGAAAGAAACTGGAAGCACAACTGCTGCAATCGCAGAGGCTGGACGCAGTAGGTCGCCTTGCCGGTGGAATTGCCCACGACTTCAACAACCTTCTTACTGTGATCAAAGGACACACTGAATTCATTCTGGAAGATCTCTCGGATACTAACCCACTGCGTACGGACGCAGAAGAGGTACGCAAAGCCGCCGACCGTGCTTCATCCCTTATCAGGCAGCTTCTGGCTTTCAGTAGGCAACAGCAGCAGCAGCCCAGTACAATTGACCTGAGAACTGTGGTATCAGGGCTTCAAAGAATGCTGAGCAGACTTCTGGGGGAGGATATTCAGCTGGAAACCCAATTCACCGAAAATGCAGGATGTGTACTGGCAGATGAGAGCCAGATAGAACAGGTAATAATAAATCTTGCAATAAATGCCAGAGACGCAATGGAATCCGGTGGAAAGCTGACCATAGGAGTTGAAAATGTGAACATAACCAGGGATTCACACCTTACTAATATGGATATCTCCCCTGGGAAATATGTGGTTCTAAGGGTTATCGATTCCGGTACAGGCATGACCCCGGACGTGCAGGAAAAAGTGTTCGAGCCTTTCTTCTCCACCAAAGCAGTTGACAAGGGCAGCGGCCTGGGCCTGGCCATGGCTTATGGCATTATCAAGCAGAGCAATGGAGTAATAGATGTAACAAGTGAGCCTGGAAAAGGCTCGACATTCTCCATTTACCTCCCTTGGATAGAGGGTGATCACGTGGGAAATGATTATAAGTCATCTATCAGCAGCAAAGCCGGCAAAGGCGAGAGGATCCTTCTGGTTGAAGACGACAGCTCACTGAGAAGAATGTCAGAACGATTCCTTCAGCATGAAGGATACAACGTGGTATCCGCAGGGTCAGCCGAGATAGCCATGGAAGCAGTATTGAACGAGGATAAAGGCTTCGATATACTTCTCACGGACATCATTCTTCCGGGAATGAACGGATTCAAGCTGGCAGAAAAACTCACGGAAGACGGTTTCAAGGGGCGCATACTCTACATGACCGGCTACGCCAGCAAAAAAATCAAGCCCGAAGCAGTAAAGGAAGGCTCAAGGAACCTGCTGGAAAAACCCTTCAGCCTCTACATCCTGAGCAGGAGAATAAGAGAGATACTGGATTCAGACTGAAGTCTTCCGATAAAACCCTATCATCATTCCCCCCTCGTGCCGTTAAGCGTCATGAAAGAATGGGACTTTCTATCTCCTTCTTAAAAAAAGGTATTTCACAGGAAGGTGCACAGCGGCGCCCCGGTCTATCACACCGGCAAACCATAATGCGACGCCTCCGATCGACAGGATTACAAAAGTTGCTGAAAGATCATTTGCTTCTTCTTTGCCCTTCAACCTCTCAAAACTGCCGTTCTGTCCAGGAAGAGTTTCGGGCCGTCTTCCACCTTGAAGCCTGCCTGTTCGGCCTTTGTCTTCGTTTCCCTGAAATCCTTCGAGGTTACATGCATGGGCGGTTCTATGAGCAGAACCCTGCCGGTGTCCTTCAGGGTATCCTTTATCTGTTTGAAGAAGTTCACTTTCTCCGGGACTTCATGAACCATGTAGAAGAGAAGAATGAAGTCTGCCTTCAAGAATAGGTTAAGGCTGTTCTGCTCTGTCTTGTGCAGGATAACTCTTCCTTCCAGTTCCGTATTCTTAATCTTGCTTTCTATGATGTCCAGCATTCCCTGCTGGAGATCTGCTGCAATAGTTTTCCCTGTTGTTCCAGTGAGTTCTGCCATTGGTATCGTGAAGAATCCCGGACCGCAGCCTATGTCTATGGCCGTGTCGCCCTCTTTGATGA
>CAZNFQ010000230.1:0-2262 GCA_964571965.1 uncultured bacterium
GGATAAGTGCTGCTGCGGGCATATACAGGCAGGAACTGCCCGGTGAGATCATCGCACGGGATCAGAGCTTCGAAAACCTGGGTACACCTTCTTCGATTCATTGCATACTGGGGGTAAAACACCTTCTTTCCCCGGAGACGCGACTTCAGGTTGAGTGCTATCTGAAAACCGGGCGTGAATTTCCCTTTGACCCTGATCAGCCGGGCTATTTCATCCTTGACGGAGTCAGCGGCGAGCAGGATCTGTATTCCTTCCAGAACCTGGAATCAGGAGGAGAAACAAGAGCTTACGGGGTTGAAATGACCCTTCAGAAACAACTGGTGAACGGTCTGTATGGACTTGCTGCAGGTTCTTTTTATTCGTCTCAGTACAAAAATCCGGGTGAACCCTGGAGAAGAAGGATTTATGACAGCAGGTGGACAGCAACCCTGGAAGGGGGATATCGGTTCGATTCCGGCTGGGAAGTAAGCGGCAGATGGCTTCTTGCAGGAGGGCGGCCTTACACCCCGCTAGATCTGGAGGCTTCACAGGAGCTGAACAGGACCGTTCTTGACAGTACACTAATTAACGGGGAGACATATCCGTACTATTCATCTCTCAACCTTAGAGTCGACAGGAGAATCAACCTTAGGGGCAGCAGTCTGGTGTGCTATCTGTCGGTATGGAACGTGCTCAACAGGAGGAATGTTACAGCCACATACTGGAACAGAATTGATAACGGGGAAGACTATATCTATCAGTGGGCAACCATGCCTGTTTTCGGCCTTGAGTATGAATTCTGACAGCGGATTGACAGTGCTGGAATGAACCAATTATTATCATTCCAGGCATCTTGTCAAAAGAGGTTCTGTGGAAAACATGCTTGGTACCGACATGCACAGCCTTATCTTTTCTGCCCTGGAGCAGACCGGCGAGGGAATCGCCATCGTGGATCTTTCAGGAAACATCATCTACGTGAACAGGGCTTTCTCCCATGCTCACGGTTACACCGGAGAAGAGCTGGCAGGAGTTAACCTGTCGGTTTTTCATCGGGAAGAAGATATGCCTCTGGTTAATCAGGCAAACAGACAGGTTATGGAAACCGGTTTTTTTACCGGTGAAGTGCCTCATCTTCACAGAGACGGCCGGGTATTTCCCGCGCTGATGTATAGCTCTCTGGTACGGGATGCCCTGGGAAAGCCGATAGGTATAGTGGGAACCCTGAGGGACATTTCTCAACTGAAGAAGGGCATACATGAGATAGAGGAAGCGAAGCAGCTGTTTCAGAGTGTTCTGGATGCAATTCCCGATGTTATAGGAATACAGGATTCAGATCATGGAATGATTCGCTACAATGAAGCAGGGTACAGGTTTCTAGGTATTTCTCCCGAAGAACTGGAGGGCAAGAAATGCTACCAGCTGATTGGGCGTAAAATCCCATGTGAAGTCTGCGCCACTTCAAAATCATATACTACGAAAAAACCCTCCAGGGTGGAAAAGTATGTTCCGGAGCTGGGAAAGTGGCTGGAGGTGAGAGCCTATCCCATACTCGACGATAACGGCAAAATACTCAGAGTGATCGAACACCTTAGAGATATTTCGGAAATCAAGGAAGCTTCGGAAAAACAGAAAAAACTGGAGGAACAGATAAGGCTTACCCAGAAACTGGAGAGCCTGGGAGTAATGGCCGGTGGGATTGCCCATGATTTCAACAACATTCTTATGGCCATTCTGGGGAATGCAGATATTGCCATTCATGAAGAGGGCCTGCCGGAAGCAGCGAAACAATACATTGAAGACATAATAAAGGCGGCGAAAAGGGCAGCAGAGCTTGCAGGGCTCATGCTTGATTATTCAGGCAGGAGTGAGCCTGACAAGTTATGCCTTAGTGTAAACGAACTCATAGAGAACACGGGCAGGATGCTCAGGATATCCGTTTCGAAGAAGACTGAACTTGTCTTCGATCTGTCACCATCACTTCCTCCGGTGCTTGGGGATCCAGCTCAGCTTCGCCAGGTGGTTATGAACCTTGTTACCAATGGTTCAGATGCCCTGGAAGAACGAACTGGAAAGGTTACTGTTTCAACTTCCCTGACGAACTGCTCCGCAGGCTGCATGCCGTATTTTTATCTGGGGGAGGAAGTTCAGCAAGGTAAATATGTTGTTCTTTCCGTTTCCGACACTGGCTCCGGGCTGGATGAGGCTACTCTTTCAAGGATATTCGACCCATTCTTCAAAACAAAATTCACTGGCAGAGGGCTTGGTCTGGCTCCGGTGCTGGGG
>CAZNFQ010000231.1:0-2255 GCA_964571965.1 uncultured bacterium
TCAGACCGAGTCGAGAAAAGCCTTCAGCCGTTCACCTCTCAGAACGCAGCCGGAAGAGGTAACCAGTTCCGGGTTCCTGCCGGCTTTGTAAATCCTTCTCAGTTCACATAGAAGAACCGCTAATTTCCTGACCCGTTCCTGGTCGAATTCTTCACTTGCAGAGTTTTCCACAAAGTTATGCACAGTTTCGGGATCAGACTCATCCAGCCATTTTATCCGGCTTCCCGAGAGCAGTTTCACCGCAGCTGATCTTCTGCAAAGAAGGGTTCCATAATGAATCATTCCATTGAGCTTTCTCTGTACGAATGCCTCATCAATGACTTCCTCATGGGTCTTTACGTCTTCTTCTGCCGCTGTACCCGCCTGCCTGTGCAGTTCCATTCCGTAGTTAAGTATGCCCCGATCGAGAATGGTTTTTCGCAACTGTTCAAGGGCCGGATTAAAAAGCTCAGGGGGCACTTCAGCGAATAAGTTTTCAACAAATGTCTTTTTATTTTCCGCTGAGGCCATAGCGCATATAAGCAGGGAAAAATCGTCAAGGGGACCCCTTGAAATGAAGGGACCGAAAGAGCCCTTTTCGCCTGTTCCCTCCATCACCGAAGTCATGTCCCTGGAGAGATACCAGACTCTGGACGCAAGGATTTTCCCCGCACGATTGTATTCCGGAGAAAGTTCGCTTATCAGCTTACTCTCCAGTACGGCCGCATGAAGGGGAGTTTCCGTCTCTTCGTACTCGATGGAGGAGATCCTGGAGAGCATTTCTCCTCTCCTGCCGGAAGCCCTTCCGGTAAAATGACCGTTCACTCTGTTCCGGAGGTTCTTCGCTTTACCAGTATACAGAACGTTCCCTCCGGGATCGAGAAAGTGATAGACACCGGGCACCCCGGGAAGGGCAAGCCGCTCTTCCCTGGAAACGGGTTCATGGGTGAAACCTTTCACCAGGGCTTCATAGATACGTTCGGTGGCAAGCACGTGGGTGGAAGCTCTTCGGAAGCTTCCCATCACATGTCCGATGATCCCGGCAACAGCCCTGAGACTGCCGGACTTCAGGCCGGGCAGGCTTTCCACCGCCATCTCCCTGGTGCATATAAAACTCAGATCCAGTCCCGTGATGTGATCCAGCCACCTTTTCTCGTAAACCGCATGATGGGCCGCAAGCAGCAGCGGAGCATCAGGAATACCGGCGGCTTTCAGGAAAAGCTCTGCAATCTCATGAGATGGAAGTGCCTCTTCCCCTGTGAGTTCAGATTGCTCAATTCCTGTGAGTCTGCTGATTCTGGGGGGAATCTCCCGGTTTTCGTTCCTGAAAAAACAGGTTCGTACAGCTGATTCCTGAGTTTTCCAGGCAACCTCCAGAGGGAAACCTTTTCCGGGTGTCCCCACCGCCTGAATATCAACGAAAAGAATGTTTTTCACTTATCATTTCAGCAGAGGCGCGAATCTGCTGAAATCCATTTCCAGATAAGGTATGCCCTTCTCAAGTCTTTCTCTTCTTCCCTGCATGAAGGCCCTGCACCAGCCGTCGAGATTCTCCGGATCCATGCTTCGGTGAATAACTGCGTAGAGGTCGATCTCCCGCAAGGAAAGGAAGAGGGAAATGCTCTTCAGCCATACAGGATCAAGTTTGTTCTCCATTGCATATCCCCTGAAGAAGGGCTCCAGGAATTGAACTGCCAGGGCTTCAGGCTCTTTCGCATTGGTCACCATATAGAAAAGAATTATTGCTATGTCGTTTGCGTACCAGCTGTAACAGCAGTCGTCAAAATCGAAAAGGGTTATCAGACCCTTATCAGAAACGAGCATGTTCCCCCCGTGGGCATCGTAGTGCACCAGTCCGTAGGAATCCGGTGTCGCGGGGAGGGCAAGTGCATCATTCTCCAGTTCCGCTATCCTGGAACGGATTTTCTTCTGGTCTTCAGGTATCATTTCCGCAATATCACCTCCAAGGGAGCTGCTGTTCCAGTGAGGGCGAAGCTCAACCGCTGATGCATAGCGCTTTGACAGGTTGTGCATTTTCCCGATCAGTCTGCCATAATCCGTAAACAGCCGGGTATTCCAACCGTACTCCCAGGGTGTTTTCCCCTTTATCATCCTGAAAGCGGTGGCAAGAAACCTGCCACCTTTCCCGTCTGGGATCTCTTCAACCAGGTTCCCGGAGAGAGACTCCACCGCATCGGCAACTGAAACACCGTTTTCCGCAAGAAACCTTATCCACTGAACTTCACCCTGAATCATTTCCCCGGTTCTGCGTATGG
>CAZNFQ010000232.1:0-2253 GCA_964571965.1 uncultured bacterium
ATGGGAGCCTGTTCTTGTCTCAGAGGAGAACCGGTTTTCATTTGTAGCCAACCTTACTGAAACCCAGTCCTATGGCCCGGAAGACACCATTACAGTTGCCATGGATCAGGGTTTTGTTACCATCACCGATGCCTCAGGCGCTGATTTCTCACAATCCCTTCCGGGGCAGATATCCTTCGAATATTTTGATGCTATGGGGCAGAATGTCACCTCACCTGATCTTGTGAGAAGAATTGAGTTTACTCTTGTTTCCCCCGAGGGCTCAAGTGTATCTGGATCAGTTTCGCCCTACAACCTTGCCGTGGCACAGGACCCCGTCATGCTGAGAGACCTTTTCAACTCCTACAGCGATGGAGGTGGTTCCCGCTATGAGCATGTGGTTTTTCTTGAAGACTTCGAGGTTCCCACGCCCTTTGCTTTCGAGGACAGCATGGAAGTCGGGCCGATGTGGGTTCCCGTTATTTCTGAACACTTCGAAGATCCCCTGACCTGGAACAACAACTGGCAGCCTCTGATCGAGGATCCCGGGTACGGAAGGGTCAGAAGATGGACAGACACCGAGGCCTATGAGGGCCAGAGCTGTCTCGCGCTTGACTGTTACAAGGTGGGCAACAGCAGTCAGATGGCAATCTGGAGGGTAGACCTTTCCGAGTATGACTGGAGCGATGATCTCAGACTTCATTTTTACTGGAAGGAGTTCAGCGACCAGCTTGACCCGGAAGACGGCGTTTTCCTTCCTGTGTGGGTTCCCGACTCTGAGGTTGAGGTGCTCAGTGAAGACTTCACCCAGTTCGGTAACGGTGTGTTTTCCCGGGACTGGACATACTGGACCAACGACTACGGGCGTGTTCAGGTGATGAATACATTCCCCACCGACGGAAACTACCTGAATCTGGATACGCGAAGACAGGGATACACAGGCGTCAGCAGGGTGATGGCAACCATGGACCTTTCCCCCTATGCTGGAAGCACTGACATCAGTCTTACATTCGATATGTGCAGCAGAGGTTCGCCTAACTCTGCCTTTGTGGGGCTTATAGGCACAGGCGGCATCTCAAGTGATCCAGTGGCACAGTACAACCTCAATCCCGGGACTCTTCCGGCAGGTTCCTGGATCACGGTCACCATAGACCTCGATGAGCTTATTCCCCCTGGATACGATCTTGCCAGCACAAAACTCATCTTTGCCCAGGAGGGCACGGGTGTTACAACGGGGATCAACGTCGCCGGAGGAGTAAGCTTCGACAATGTTCTGGTCTCAAACGGAACCGTTGGCTACTGGGACACCAGCCACCGAATTCTGGCTGCACCTTCCAGCTTTCCCGACTGGACAGAGGCCACGGTAGATCTGGACGATGCCGCCCAGACTGCCGGTATTCCGTTCAGCAATGAATTCTACATCGGATTCTCCCAGCGGGGTGAAATGCCCATAGACGCTAACGGAATAGCTGTGGATCAGATCGACATTGAAGAAATGGGTATGGGAATGTCCGGCTGGACCCACGGTACATGGCCTGGCTACAACGTGGATGAGTGGCTGCCCTCCAACCATGCGGCCTTTACAGGCAGCTGGTGCTATGCAGTGGCAGCGGGCAATGACTATCAGGCTGCTCCAACCCGTGCCTGGCTGCAGAGCCCGGCCATCGACCTTACAAGCTATGCCCCCGGCGAGAGAATGGCCATAGCATTCTTCCACATGTACAGTTTCGGCACCGGAGGGGACGGATGCAACGTTAAGATCAGCCGTGACAACGGAGAAACATGGGATCTTGTTGCACCCTACTGGGGTTATTACACTGCCAGCGTTCCTGCCCTTGGTAATGAAGCTGGCTGGACCGGAGCCACAGGGTCCGGTGTGTGGAACTTCTCGGTTATCGATATAACTGAATACGCCGGAGAGGAGATCCGTCTTCGGTTCAACTACGGCACAACTGGTAGCAGTTCCAATCCCGGCTGGGATATAGACTACACCAGAAGCCGCGCCGGAGCCGACTGGCCGCAGATTGTCTGGGGTACCTACGTGCCCGCAAAGGCAGACTGGTTCGCGTACTCCACTGTGTATTCCGGAACATACGATCCCACAAGCACCCCCGATGGCAGTAGATGGGCTGGAAACGATATGTCAACCGGCGGGATCTGGAATCTCCGGTACGAGAATTCCCAGGAGAATGCTCTTATAACCCCTCCTATTGTCTATACCCAGGATAATTACGACACATTCGCGTACGTGGAGTTTTATGCTTCCCCCAGATT
>CAZNFQ010000233.1:0-2223 GCA_964571965.1 uncultured bacterium
CCCAGTTGAAGGGAACGGAATCCGCAACTGCGAGAGTCTCGAAGTTCATGTTGTCCGGTATGTCAAGAAAAACCGGCTCATCAGCATCGGCAAAAACAATAAAGGGAAACACCAGAATGAAACAAAGACAGCGGAACATCTTTACCCTCCCCCTCTTGAAATCCGTTAAAGGGGAAGGGGAGAAAACCTCGGCGACCCCTTCACGGAAATGAAAACCTTCCTGCCCTTATGATACGAAGTAAAAATCAGGTAAACAACCTACTTCGAAGGCAGTTCAACCATCCAGATCTTCTGATAGTCCGCAGGATTTTCCGAATAAAGAAGCATCCGGCTGCCCTGGACCCTGAAAGCCAGCTGATCCTGTGCCGATATGCCCCGCAGCAGATATTCGGCGGAAAGTTCCCCGTCACCGGAGAATACGAAGAAACGCACATCATCGGTATCACCCCTGAGTACCCACAAAAAGCCCTTATCATCCACATCCATGGTCCGCACCGGATGGCGGAAGGGAAAGGGATCACAGTAGATATTGTATGATGGTTCCCCGGACTCCATAACGGTGAAAAGGGCGGCGTAGTATTCCCGCTCCTCCCGTATCTCCGCTTCGGTCTTTTCCACCACTGGAAGGTCCATGGTAATCTCTCCGGGAGGAAGTGAATCGTAAAGATGAAGAACCTCGATTTGGAACTCACCGGAGTGGTACGGCGCCGCATACACAGTTCCATTCGAGGGGTCTACCGTCCATGGGCGCTGCAGCATTGTCTCCATGAGAAATCCGCTTATTCTTTCCATGTCCAGGGGAGCCGTAGAGGAAAGGTACTTGTGATCCGGTTCCCAGCGCATGG
Organism: uncultured bacterium; assembly: GCA_964571965.1. Classification (GTDB taxonomy): domain Bacteria; phylum Fermentibacterota; class Fermentibacteria; order Fermentibacterales; family JCC-6; genus Sabulitectum. The sequence continues at coordinate 846 of CAZNFQ010000233.1, forward strand.
GGAAATGACCTATGAAGGTTTCAAGGCTTGAGGACTCGCCATCCTCGAGGATGCCGGTTCTGCAGCCGGCATAACCTGAATCTCCCACCATGACCATTCCCAGAGGGATGTTCCGGTGTATCTCGAATTCCAGTCCAAGATAGTCGCCGGAGGGACTGAAACGCATGAGACCCCCCTGATTCGGGTCCATTATCCCGAAATCGCCGCATGGGAAAACAAGCATGCCATAAGCCTGGATCACCTCGCCGGGGCCGCTGCCCGGGGAGGATATGGAACGGAGGAACTCACCGGAGGGGGAAAACACCCGGATGTTGCCCATTGCCCTGTCCAGAACGGCAAAACCGCCGTCGGGCAGAAACTCCAGTCCCATTATCGCTCCGAAGGTGTAAAGGGAGTCACCAAGTTCGACACCCACGGAATCGGAAACAGTAAGGGTGTCCACCACGGATGAAGGAACTTCAACGGAATCTCCGCCGCAACCGCATGCCATCAGCAGAAATACAGATAAAGCAGAAAGAGTTTTCACAACTACCTCCCTGTACAAATGAAAAATCGGGATGAAACTCTTTTAATAATAATAGTAAAAGAAACAGAGGGAATAACTCAGGAATCCAGCACCCTTCGAACCGCCCGGAGAAGGTCGTCGGAAGAGTAGGGCTTCTGTATCAGAGTAAGCCCCTCATGCAGAACGAAATTTGTGTGAATGGCGTTCTCGGAGTATCCGCTGGTAAAAAGTACAGGAATGTCAGGAGAGGTCTTGCTTATCTCTTCCATCACCCTGTGTCCGTCGATGCCGGGCATTATAACGTCCAGCAGAAGCATGTCCACAGAAGGATTAGCCCGGAAAAGACTGACCGCCTGGATCCCATCTTCGGCAGGAAGCACCGTGTAACCTGCCCTTTCAAGCATTTCTGTGGCCAGCTTACGAACCAGAGGGTCATCTTCCGCAAGAAGAATCGTTTCCCTGCCTCCCAGCACTGGGCCTTCAAGACTGCTGCCAACCTGCTCAGCCTGAAGCTCGCTGAGGGGAAGGTAAACCTTGAAGATAGAACCCTTTCCCGGTTCGCTGTAGGCGCTGATCATCCCCTGGTGCTGCTTCACTATACCGTAAACAGTTGCAAGACCGATCCCCGTTCCCTTGCCGGGTTCCTTTGTTGTATAGAAGGGCTCGAATATCCTCTCCAGTGTATTCTTGTCCATACCATTGCCTGTATCGGTAACCGAGAGAAGCACGAATCTTCCCGGGGATGCCCATGAATGGGTGGCGCAGTATGCCGAGTCGATAAGCACGTTCATGGTCTCGATGGTAAGTACTCCACCCCTGGGCATGGCGTCACGGGCATTCACACAGAGGTTCAATATGACCTGCTCCATCATG
>CAZNFQ010000234.1:0-2211 GCA_964571965.1 uncultured bacterium
CCCGTGATTTGCTCGCTTCAGCGATGTTCTGTTCCTCCAGTGGCATTGTCTACCATCCCAGAGGACAAAGCCAGGTTGAATACTACCTGAACAACCGGGAACTGTTCTCAGTAGCGGAAATACATGTGATCACATCAGATTCCCTCTATGGGGATACCGAGTACATGCCACTCAATGCAGGTGAAGCAGTTGGTATTCTCAGAGAACCGGGTTATACAGGAGCACTTTCCCGAAGAGACATCCCCATTTTCAGAACTCCGCCGAACACCCTCAGTCATGTTGCAGGAGTGCTTACCACTACACGACAGACCCCCCTTTCCCATGTCAATCTTATCGCCAGGCAGAATGGCATTCCCAACGCCTTCATCTCAGGACTTGCGGATGATCCTGCAGTGGAATCCCTTTACGGCTCCATTGTGAGACTTGAAGTTAGAGCTGATGGATATTCGATTACTGAAGCGTCCCCTGAAGATTACTCTGCCCACTGGGATTCACTTCGTCCGGAAGGTGTTTCATTTCCTGTACGGGACCTAGCTGTAACGAGTATTTCAAGCCTGGATGATGCATGTTACAGCAACTGGACTAGCATTGGTTCCAAAGCCGCCAATGTTGCTGAACTGGGCAGATTCCTGCCTTTCGATGCGGTTCCTCACGGTATTGCCGTGCCGTTCTATTACTACGACAGCTTCTTCCGTATCAACGGCTTGTATGACAGGATGGAAGAACTACTGGAATTACCGGAGTTCCAGAATGATCCGGAGTATCGCCGTGAAGCGCTCGATGATTTCCGGAGTCTTGTGGAGTTTTCCCCGTTTCCCGATTGGATGCTAGATTCACTTGGAGCTATCCAGGCAAGATTCCCCGAGGGGACTTCCCTTCGATGCAGATCAAGCACGAATACTGAGGATCTCCCCGGCTTCAGCGGAGCCGGACTCTACCGTTCGTACACACACCACCCGGATGAAGGACATATTGCCTGCACAATACGTCAGGTCTGGGCAGGACTCTGGACATACAGGGCTTTCGAAGAGAGGGAGTTTTACAGGATAGACCATTTTCAAACAGCTATGGGAGTTCTTATCCATCCCAGTTATCGCAATGAACTTGCAAACGGTGTGGCAATCACCAGTAACATCCTGGATCCAGCGGTTCCCGGTTACTACGTCAACGCCCAGAACGGTGAAGACCTGGTTACCAATCCAGAGGGAAGCTCAGTGCCCGATGAATTCACAGTGATAATCTATTCTCCTCTGGGTGAAGATATCTGTGAAGTTGTTTACACTGGATTCTCCAACAGGACTGAGGCAGAAGAGCACGTTTTATCCGAAGAACAGATATTGCTCTTGTCTGAATACCTGAACTCCATCAGAGATCATTTCAGCCATCTCTACCCTTTCGAGCCAGATGGTTCCTTCGCAATGGAGATCGAGTTCAAGGTTACGGCTGACGGAATACTTACTGTCAAACAGGCCAGACCCTGGGTGAACTGATCAGATACTAGAAGTCCGGCCATACGATTATATGCCCGTCATTGCTCAGCACCATGCTGTAAGAGTGCCCTGCCTCAACTGCTATGAATGAGATATCCTGCCCTGGAATGGCCAACTGTTCAATGCAGTCTTGACCCCAGACTTCGATCGTTCCGTCAGAGCGCAGTCCAATACTGTAGTTGTCACCACCGGCAACTGCAACAAAGTCTTCGTTGGGAAATGGCACATCACACTGCCCCGAATCATTAAGGCCCCACGCCTTAATGGAGCCATCAGATCTTAAAGCAAGACTGTGATAAGCGCCACCTGCAATTGCGATGAATCCTCCATTGAAGCCCGGTACTTCACATTGGCCTTCAGTATTCCTCCCCCAGGCTATAATCCTTCCGGATTCTGTTAATGCCAGACCATGATATCCTCCGCTGGCGATCATGCTGTATTTCCCTCTGAAACTTGTAACACCGCACTGACCGTCGCTGTTGGAACCCCACGCAACAACTGACCCATCCTCCTTCAATCCAAGGCTGTGAAACATCCCTGCTGCTATCCCAATGAACTCCAGATTAGGTTCAGGAACAACTGACTGACCAAAAGAGTCTCCACCTGATTGCCAGAGCTGACCGGCACCCCACCTGATTTCTATTTGGAACCCATTCATTGAGTGGTCAACCCGGATCGCTGCACTGAGGCATTCCTTATCTGCATGACTTCTCGAGAGCTA
>CAZNFQ010000235.1:0-2208 GCA_964571965.1 uncultured bacterium
AAAACACCTGTCCGTAGGCAGCGGGATCCATCAGAGCGGTTACCCTGCCATTGCAGAGGCTCAGTATCCCGCCACTCTCCGTGGCTGCGGCTGATACCCCGCTGACCAGGTATACGGGTTTAAGGGTTTTTCTCTTCGAGAGTATCAGCTCGATGTTTTCTGCCCCGCTCCCTGAAATGAAGCCCGCAATTTCACTTCCTGTCTTCACCGTTCCCGAACAAAGGGTTTTTCCGTGGCATCTGATCTCCGCCTCCCTGCCTCCGTGCAGGGGATGGGACAGCCTGACCTCGGCTCCGGACACCATAACGGGATTCAGGTTGTCGCCTGGAAAACAGGCTTCCCTGTGCCAGTTGCCAAGGTTCCAGCCCATGGACTGGGCCTTGGTGAGAAGGGCTTTATGGTCTCCCCGGACGGGAAGCACGAAGAACGAAGGTGACGTAAGCACCTCGCCTGCGGATACCTCCTGTTCTTCGGTTCCCGGAATTCCATGCTCGAACTCGGTCCATCCGCTGAAATACGCCATAACGGACATTCCTCCCCCGGAAACACCAAGCCATGGGGCCTGAAGACCCGAGGTCTTCTCCGTTAGGTCCTCGTCCCAGTCGGGAACCTGGCTGTATATCCGCTTGACCCTCAGAAGACCTTCTTCAAGGGGAATAAGGTCTTCCTTGGGTTCCATATGGTCACGGTAGTTGTTCCTTGCCCTGAAGCAAAGCTTCTGAAGGCTGTCCGAACCGTTGTGCACGAAGGCCGTTATCTCCACACACCCGGTTTGGTGAAGCTCTGCTTCGAAGGAGTACACAAGACCCGGTTTTGAAGGCCAAAGGGATTTTCCCCTTATCCTTCCCCCATTGCTCTCCAGCTCGTAGCGCTGCAGGGGCAGGTCCGAGTTCCATGAAGGCGGACCCGGGCAGACCATGAAGTTCCCTATCTGCACGGCATTTCCGAAATCATCCCTCGTGTACAGACAGGAGTAGCCGCCCCTTCTGTTCACGGCGAGCACGTATTCGCCTGAAACCGCAACCGCGCGGGAACGGGTATCGATGGAAACCGGTGCGCCTGTGTGAATCCCCGCCACCAGCACCACGGTTTCTTCATAACCTGCTCTCCCAATCTGAACCGACATCCTGTGAACACCGGGAGACAGCTTCGGAATGTCCAGTGTGATACTCTGGTAGGTGGAATCCTTAAGCCCGATGACCCTGTGCATGGTCTCGCCGCCTTCCACCGACCAGCTAACAGCTGCGGAGGCGGTGTTCCCGAGACTTCTCACGCCAAGGGTAACGGAGCCGGCGAAGGCAGGCAGAAAGCGGAAGGCGGACTGGTAAAGGGAAACCTCCTCGTCGGCGGCTATTCCAATGCCCAGCTCAACATCCCCCAGATTTACGGAAACCCGGTCCGCCGGTTCGGTGGAGGTCCTTGGAACCCTCAGAGCAAGGGGTTTCACAACAATAGCGTTCTCTCCGGTTTCCTGCCATTCCAGACTGTCATCCGAGGATACCGACGCAGAAGACAATGAAACGCCGGTTCCCGCAAGGGAGAGCTCCACGGCCCTGCCGGCGTAGTACTGCTCTCCTTTGTCAACGGTGAGTTCCGCGGAGAAACCCGGCCAGGATATTCCGGAAAGACACCTGCCCCGTCTGTCGAACTCCGCTGTAAACTCGTCAGAGCCCCTGACGAAGGAGTAGCGGAATACACTTCTTCCGGACCGGGTTTTCAGAAGATCCGGCTCCACCTCAAGATCGCGCCTGAAAAGACCGTACCAGTCATCACCCTCCAGAAAAGCCTGGAATTCTTCCCTCTGCAGCAGACCCGGCATGTAGTTCTGCATGTAAACCGTTGTCTCCGGTACCCAGAAGAACCCAGTCTTCTTGTACAGGGGAACAGCCTTCATGTTAGCAGGCCAGGTATGCAGATCTATCCTGTTCATGCCCATGGAAGCACTGCGGGAAACAGCATCCAGAAGCAGTTTCTTCCCTATGCCGGAACCGTGTTTGTCCGGCACCACATTCACAAGGGAAACGTAGGTGGCGTCAGGTTCCCCCCCATAGGGACAGGTCCTGCAGTAGCCAACTACTCTTTCGCCTTCAAGGGCGAGTATGGAGAAAATGCTACCGGAGCTTTTCTCCTCCTGATCCACGCTTGCAGCAGTAATGTCCGAAGCCCCGAAGAAACCCGGCGGCCATCCGCTTCGGCTCTCCTTCCACA
>CAZNFQ010000236.1:0-2203 GCA_964571965.1 uncultured bacterium
TACACGGCCTTTGCAGAGATGTGATCAACAGAACCGACGAAGTAAGGAAAACGGTCTCCGACACCCTGGACGGGATAATGCTGAACCGTTTCCTGGGAATACCCATCTTCCTGTGCATAATGTATCTGGTTTTCGCCGGAACGATGAACTTCGCAGCTCCTTTCATCCAGTTCTTCGATATTCTTACGGGAACCATCTTCGTTGATGGGTTCAGGGTGGTTCTCTCCATGATCGGCTCGCCTGAGATACTGACAACCTTCCTGGCAGAGGGAATTGGAGGCGGCATTCAGACCGTTTCAACCTTCATTCCGCCCATATTCATGATATTCTTCTTCCTGTCGCTGCTGGAGGACTCAGGATACATGGCACGGGCAGCATTCGTAATGGACAGATTCCTGAGAACCATAGGGCTTCCCGGCAAGGCATTCATTCCCATGCTTGTGGGATTCGGATGTAATGTACCTGCAATACTTGCAACGCGGACACTGGAGAACAACCGGGACAGAACCCTGGCCATAATGATGAATCCATTCATGTCCTGCGGAGCAAGACTCCCCGTTTACGCCCTGTTCGTAGCGGTATTCTTCCCCCACAGAGGAGGTCCGGTGCTTTTCAGTATCTACCTCACCGGGATCCTTCTTGCAGTTTTTACGGGGCTCGTATTCAAGAAGACCATTCTTAAGGGGGAAACCTCCACCTTCGTTATGGAGCTGCCCCCTTACCATCTGCCCACATTCAGAGGGATCATGTACCATACCCTCTCAAGACTGAAAAGCTTCCTGACCAGAGCAGGAAGGGTAATAGTAGCAGTGGTGGTGGTGCTGAGTTTCCTGGGATCCCTGGGGACCGATGGCTCATTCGGCAACGGAGACTCTGCCGATTCCGTTCTTTCAAAAATAGGAATGGCGGCAACTCCCGTCTTCCATCCCATGGGCATAACCGATGAAAACTGGCCTGCCACCGTCGGTCTTTTCACCGGCATCTTCGCAAAGGAAGCCGTTGTGGGAACACTGAACAACCTCTACTCGGGAATGGTGGAAACAGCTGAAATCCGGGAGCAGACCTTCAGCCTTGCAGGAGGAGTGAGGGAAGCCTTCGCCGCAATTCCTTCAGGTTTTGCCCAAGCGGATAACGGTACGGCTGACCTCCCCGGAGGAAATGAAGCAGCCCTGGGCGTGATGAGAAGCAGGTTCAACGGAACAGCGGGAGCTTATGCATACATTCTCTTCATACTCATCTATTCTCCCTGCGTAGCTGTAATCGCAGCCATCTATAAAGAGACAACCCCGGGCTGGGCTGTTTTTTCCACAGCCTATCTCACGGTTCTTGCCTGGGTTGTGAGCACCCTCTTCTACCGGTTCGCCACATTCGGAGCCAGCCCCGGGAAGTCTCTTCTCTGGATCGGTGTGGCGGCGGCGATCCTGGGCGGCATGTGGTTTGCGCTTAGAGCCATTTCAGGCAGCGGAAGGCTGAAGGCCTGATGATCAGAGAAATAACGGTTCTTCTTGAAAAACACCGCAGGCTGACTCTGGGGGAGATCGCAGCTGCTCTTGAATCACAGTGGGAGGCCGTGGAGCCTTTAATGGATCTCCTGGCGAGAAAGGGCAGAGTCAGGTTAATCTCCTGCTCCAGAGGAAACTGTTCAGGCTGTTCCTGTGCTAATCGGGAAAACGCTCTGATCTATGAACTGGTGAAACCAGACCCCTATGAACCTTCACAACGGAGAATCCCCCTTTGACAGTTCAAGTGGATATACCCATTATCTGCCAATGGAACACAGAACAAGAGCACTGAACAAAAAACCCCTTTCCGGTGGAAGCTGTGTCGTTTACTGGATGCAGCAGGCCCAGAGGGCGCACTGGAACCACGCACTTGAACTGGCCATTCGGGAAGCATCTGTAAAAAGGCTTCCGGTGTACGTATTCTTCTGTCTCACCGCTGATTTTCCCGCCGCGAATCTGAGACACTATACCTTCATGCTTCAGGGACTTAAGGAAACCGCCGTTGACTTAAGGAGCAGGGGTATAGGTTTCATTGTGCGAACAGGAGACCCCGGCCGGGAAGTCGCTGCCGTTTCAAGGGAGCTGAACGCCTGCATGCTGGTGACCGATTGCGGTCACACAAGAGTGCAGAAAAACTGGAGAAGAAGCGCAGCGGAAAAACTTGAGATACCTGTTCTCGAAGTGGAAACAGACATGGTGGT
>CAZNFQ010000237.1:0-2200 GCA_964571965.1 uncultured bacterium
TTGTTGCATGTCTTCTGGCCACTCCCGGAAGAAGTGAGATCGACCTTCCCACGGTTAAGAAGCTTCTTCATTCCATGCATCTTTATGATGTGCCGGGTTTTAAGACCGATCGAACCGCTAAGGCCGTACCGGAGGAAGCCGTGGAATGTCCCAGCTGCAGTGCTGCCGCTGAGCCTCCTGCTGATACCGAAGAGGAGCCGGAAGTAAAGGCTTCCCCGTTCATCGTTGTCGATATAGAAGACGAGAAGGAAAAAACAACAGCGGAGTCCGATGATGAGCCCGGGGAAGATGAGACAGCGGACTCAGCCTCCGGCGAGTACAGAACACTGGTTGCTTCTGCAAGCACAGTGGACAAACAGATAGAAGCCCTTCTTCTTGCTGCGGAGAAGAGAATAGAGCAGCTCAGGCGGAAAAAGGCGGATCCCGGGGAGATAGTTAAGCTGGAGCAGGCTATCGAGCATCTCAGGAAAAAAGACCTGGAAGCGGCCATGGAGGCCCTGAAATAAACTTACCCATATTGGGGCTTGCCAAGCTCTCCCGTATTGCATATAGAAATACTCGCAGTGTTTTGAAGGTGCGGTTACTCTATCAGAAAGGATTCTTTTCATGGGTATAGAAGAAATTCTCAATGCTCTGGTTGCTGTTCAGGGTATAGAGGCAGCTGTTTGTGTAGGCCGCGACGGTTTCGTCATCGAAGCCGCGGCAGCTGCAGGTTCTGATGTGGACGCAATAGGAGCCATGGTGGCCACCGGTCTCGGATCAGCTGAAAGTGTAGGCAGAGAGCTTAACGTAGGCGGTCTCAGTCAGGCCATGATGGAGTATGATCAGGGTGTTATAGTAATGACAGCCATCGGTAGCGATGCCATTCTTGCAGTTGTTGCGGCAACCAGTGCCAGCCTTGGAAATGTCAGGCTTCAGGTCAGGAAAAGAAGAGTGGAGCTGGAAGCAGCACTGTAGTGCCATCCTCCTTCTGCCTCTTTTCAAGCATGAATCATTGATTTGAAGAGGTTTAGGATTAAAGCTGCGGGCGGGGTTCAAGGCGTTGGATTCCGCCCGTTCGTATATCGTATTGCCGGTGAGCTTTCTCTTACCGGATGGATCAGAAACACACCTGCAGGGGTTACCATCGAGGTTCAGGGATCTGAAGAGACCCTGGAGTTATTTGTATCGAAGCTGAAGTCACAGCTCCCTGCAGCGGCATTCCTGAACTCCCTCAGTCTGGAAACGGTTCCCCCCCTTGAGGAATCCTCCTTCGTGATAAGATCAAGCGGTGCAGGCAGGGCAACCGCGCTGATGATGCCGGATATGGCCACCTGCGACGACTGTCTGGCCGAGCTGTTCCATGAAGGGGACCGACGTTACCTTTACCCGTTTACCAACTGCACCAATTGCGGTCCCAGATACTCCATTATCCAAAGTCTTCCCTATGACAGGGCGAACACATCCATGGCAGGTTTCAAAATGTGCCCTGAGTGCCGGAATGAGTATGACGACCCTGAGAACCGAAGATTCCATGCCCAGCCCAATGCCTGTCCCGTTTGCGGTCCTGAGGTCTGCCTGCGGGATGCTTCGGGTAAAACACTATCCACCTCCGGAGATGCCCTGGAAAAGGCCTGTTCACTTATCATGGAAGGCGGAGTGGTTGCGGTTAAGGGCCTTGGGGGGTTTCACCTCTTCACAAGGGCAGACAGCGACCAGGCCGTGGAAAAACTCCGCAGGCTCAAGAACAGGCCTTTCAAGCCTCTTGCAGTAATGATACCAGATACAGGCAGCCTCGCCTCGGATAAGGATACCCTCTCGCTTATCAAGTCCGCCGCTGCTCCCATAGTTCTCGTTCAGAAGGAAGAAGCAGAGGGACTTCGGCTCTCCCGTCTGATCTCGCCCGGCAGTTCCACCGTTGGGCTGATGGTACCTTATACCCCCCTGCACCATGTGATGATGCACAGAATGCGGATTCCGGTGGTTGCAACCAGCGGCAACCGGGCATCGGAACCAATATGCATCTCATTTCAGCAGGCCAGCAGCAGGCTTTCCGGAATTGCGGATTTCTTTCTGGATCACAACCGCCCCATTCTTCGTCCTGTGGATGACTCCGTTCTTGCCTTGTCAGAGGAAGGGATTACGCCTCTCAGAAGATCCCGGGGCTATGCTCCGCTTCCCCTTCCTCTTCATGGGATCACTCCGGGTATTGTCTCACTGG
>CAZNFQ010000238.1:0-2196 GCA_964571965.1 uncultured bacterium
CCGCATGGGGTGACGAGGGCATGGTTCTTTCCACGGGTTTCGACAGCGCCCTGTAGACCCGGCTCAAAGACCCGCCGGTAATACTGGAGAATGTGATATGACTCGTAACAACAAACACTTTCCCGGAAAACCGAGGGTTTCTCAGGAGCGCCCAGAGAAACAGGAATCAGGTTTTTGAGGAATTTGGCCGTCTCTCTATATCGCCCGGCATGGTAATTTTGTCTACTATTACCGGGATAGCGTTTGGCTAGACCAGTATGTTCATACAGCTCTGCTTGTTTGTTTTGTGTTTCTTTTTTGCACAATCAACAGGGATTTCGCTAAATTACATTGTAACTGTAATTCACATTCGGAAGGCGGTGGTGTTTTGAGTTTTTCCCTATTGACGGCTGCTGTGATCTTTTCATGGGCCATGGACCCGGCTCCGGGTCCCTCTGTTCCTTTCTGGTGGACGGCTTATCCGGAAGCAGACAACTCCATTCTGGTGAACCCCGCGGGAACGGCCTGGCTCAACGGTTCGACCCTGAGGGTAGGCTGCGTTTTCAGCGACAGCTCCTTCGAACACTTCGACAGGGTTACCCTTGATGATCCATCCGGGGGAATAACAGGCTGGTGGGAAGACGACCAGAGTCTTAGAAGGTTCACCACTTCAGGTTCTGTCAGATTCCGATGCCTTTCAGCGGGTCTTGGCTATACCTGGTACGATCCAACCGTGAGCAATCATCCCCAGGAAGGAGAGAAATTCCTAACCGCAGGTATAAATCTCCGACCGGATCCCCACATAGGCTTCGGCGCCACCGCCAGAACCGCCACCGGCGACATAGACGACTGCTACATTGCAGGTCTTGCCCTCAGACCTCTGGGTGATCACAGACTTACACTTACCGGGGACTACCGGTTCGAGTCCGGTGTCATAGGAAGCAGGTGGAGCGCAGGTGCCGAGGGAAGACCCGCTGATGGTATTGCTCTTCGGTTTTCCTACGGAGAGAATGAAACATTGAGCGCGGGACTTCAGCTGGAATTCGGCAAAACCGGTATAACCGCAGGAGCTGAGATACCAGACGGCAACTATGCCGGAACCACATCCGAGATCATTCTTTTCAACAATCCCAGGCCCAGTCTTATAGAGCCTTTGCCCGATTTCCTCTCCGTATCCACAAAAAACGGTGACGAGCTTCCGTCAAGGGCTTTTCTAGGACCCAGAACACCTTCTTTCACCGAGTACATAACGGTGCTTTCACAGGGCGTTGATGACCGCAGGGTAAGCGGGGTTCTCCTCGACATGTCGGAATACAACCTGAATGCAGCACAGTCTGAAGAACTCCGGGAGGTGCTGATCGACTACAGATCGGCCAGAAAGCCCGTTTATGCCTACATGGAGTACGCCGGGAACAGCTCATACTACACCGCCACAGCCTGCGAGGCCATTTGCATGCACAAGGCAGGGCAGGTAACGATCAGCGGCTACAGCGGTTACACATTCTTCGTCAGAGGGCTTCTCGACAAGGTGGGTGTTTACCCGAATCTGATGCACATAGGGGCATACAAGAGTGCAAGTGACATGCTCACCGAGTACGAGATCTCCGATGCCCAGATAGAAGCAAGCAGGGCTCTTCTGGAAACCGTCAAAGATGAGCAGATAAGGGGAGTCACCGAAGGCAGGGGTTTCGAACCGGCCCAGATGGCAACCTTCTTCAACACTTCCGCTTTCGCGGGGCAGTCAATGATAACCACAGGTCTTGTGGACACCCTGCTCTACCATGATCAGTTCGAGGAGTTCGTGGAACACTCGCTGGGAAGGTCAGTGGACACCATGACCCCTGAGTTCTACGGAAGCATCCCAGACGCTCCTTCAAGATGGGGGTTCAAACCCTCCATTGCAGTTGTGGTGGCCACAGGAAACATCATTAACGGAGAAAGCGGATCCGGACTGATGGGCAGGAACATGGGAAGCGACACCATAACTGAAATGCTTCAGGCAGCTGCTGCCACCGAGGGGGTAAAGGCAATAGTGCTTCGTATTGATTCCGGAGGCGGAGACGCAATGGCCAGCGATGACATGCACCATGCTGTGGAAAACATCCGGGAGAGAATGCCGGTGGTGGTAAGTATGGGCAGCGTTGCCGCAAGCGGTGGCTACTATATGGCCTGCGGAGCCGATGCTATCTTCGCAGACAGAATGACCATCACAGGCTC
>CAZNFQ010000239.1:0-2171 GCA_964571965.1 uncultured bacterium
CCGCGGGATTGAAGTTCGGCTGGAGGAAAGATCTTCATGGCATGGGAGTCCCCTTTGATCTTGAACCCTACCTTTGCGCCGGTTTCATGGTTGACCCGAACAGCGCGGATAACTGGTTATTCAAGCCTGCCCTGTATTCTGTCTGGGTTTGAAGCTCGCCTTTTTCTGATAGAAAGCATTGGTAATGTCATGCTGAGGCTTCAGGGTATTCTTCCCTGAAATCTCAGGGATACCGGTTCTTCATTGAGCTGATCGTATGTCAGTTCATTAACCGTGTGATACCTTAAGCGGAAATCCATTCAAGTAAATACTTAAACCTTTTACGGTACGATCAAGATCAGCGCCCGCCGTAACCCGGCTGGTGTTCCCTTTCAGCATGCCCGGTAAAATGTGTTTCTCCGTTAGTGGAAAGAATACAGGATCAGCCATTCTGTCCGTCGTCTGGACTATAATATAACAAAATACTTGACAATTTGAAAAGCCAGAATATATATAAGGAAAGAAAATACTTCTCAATTAGAAGAAAGGAGAGAAAAATGAGATATGTAATCATCTCAGCTCTGTTCCTCATCCTTGCAGGATTTGGCGGACAGAGTTCCCCGAACGGTTCCGGGGAGTCCATTGAAAACGTTTCTATCAACGCTGAATTGAATCCCTAGACCGAAACCTTCCCGCCGCGGTCCGTCCGGACCGCGGCCTTTTGTTTACACGGAACCCTGCAAAGGCTATTATCCAGCCATGGAAAAACACAATAAAGACAGGGAACAGCCGGTTGCAGTTATCATTCCGTGCTACAGGGTAAGGGATAACGTGCTGGATGTGGTTCGGAAGTGTCTCGATCTTGCGGACAGAGTTATCTGCGTGGACGATGCCTGCCCCGAGGGATCAGGCAGACACATAGAAGAAAACATCACCGATCAGAGGCTCACCGTTGTTTACAACGGGAAGAACAAAGGCGTGGGCGGGGCGGTGAAGGCCGGCTACAGGAAGGCCATGGAACTGGGTGCTTCCGTTGCGGTGAAAGTTGACGGCGACGGCCAGATGGACCCGTCACTGATACCTTTGTTCGTGGGACCTATCCTGTCAGGCAGGGCGGACTACACCAAGGGAAACAGGTTCACAAGACCGGAGGATTACAGGTCAATGCCCTTCATACGCCTGTTCGGGAACACCGCCCTTTCGCTTCTGGCAAAACCATCCACCGGTTACTGGAGAACCCTGGACCCAACCAACGGATATACAGCTTGCAGTGTTGCAGTACTTAAACTGCTGCCCCTTGACAAGATAGAAGAAAGATACTTCTTCGAAACCGACATGCTTCACCACCTGAGAAACGTGGATGCGGTTGTGTTTGATATACCGATGAAGGCAGTATACGGAAGCGAGCAGAGCAGCCTGAGCTGGAAGAAGGTTCTCTTCGAGTTCTTTTGCAAGCATCTTCGTAACACTCTTTCCAGGATCTATTTCCAGTATGTGATCAAGGATTTCAGTATAGCAACCGTCCAGCTCTTCCTGGGCATTCTGCTTACACTGTTCGGCACCGTCACGGGCATTGTAAGCTGGTCCCGTTCCATATCCACGGGAGTCACAGCCTCTGCCGGTTCTGTGATGCTTGCGGCACTGCCTGTGATACTGGGCATACAGATGCTTCTCAGTTTTCTCAGCTATGATATTTCCAGTGTTCCCCAGATACCTATTTCAGAAAGGCTGGAACGGTGAAAGCACTTAAGAACCTTGCCGGTAACAGGGTGATACTCTCTCTTATTCTGTTCGTCGCACCCCTTGCGGTGTACCTGAAAGGTTTTTCCTACAGCCAGCGCGCCGGGTGATACCAAAGGCAACGAGATACTTGCCCTGAGCATTCTCAGAGAGGGCGACTTCGATTTTAACGAGTTCTGCCCTTCAGGGGACGAGAACGAGCTGGGATATGTGTTCGAATGGAACAATGGGAGACTTATAAACATCTGTCCCGTGGTTACCGGTCTTGCCACTGTTCCGGTTTTTGCCGCGGCATGGGTTATCGGTGTGGATATGGATTCTGAGGTAATCAGGCTCAATCTGGTCTCCATGTCCCTGGTGGCGGCGCTCTCGGTTGTCATGATGTTCCATGTTCTTTTAAGGCGGGGTTTCAAAACCGGTCTTTCAGCCTTCCTTGCTTTCATCTTTGCCTT
>CAZNFQ010000240.1:0-2167 GCA_964571965.1 uncultured bacterium
CCGCGGGATTGAAGTTCGGCTGGAGGAAAGATCTTCATGGCATGGGAGTCCCCTTCGATCTTGAACCCTACCTCTGCGCCGGTTTCATGACCGACCCGAACCGTGCGGATAACTGGTTGTTCAGGCCTGCCCCTGTATTCTATCTGGGTTTGAAGCTGGCCTTTTTCTGATAGAAAGCATTGATAATGTCATGCCCGGGCTTCCGGGTTTCTTCCCTGAGATCTCAGTTATACCGGTTCTTCATGGAGCTGATCCCATGTCAGTTCATGAACCGCGGGATACCTCATGCAAACATCCTTTCAGGTAAATACTTGAACCTTTAACGGTACCATCAGGATCAGCCCCCGCCGTAACCCGGCTGGTGTTCCCTTGCAGCATGCCCGGTGAAATGTGTTTCTCCGTTAGTGCAAAGAACACCGGATCAGCCATTCTGTCCTCTGTCTGGACTAAAATATAACAGAAAACTTGACAAATTGAAAAACCAACATATATATAAGGAAAGAAAAAACTTCTCAATTAGAAGAAAGGAGAGAAAAATGAGATATGTAATCATCTCAGCTCTGTTCCTCATCCTTGCAGGATTTGGCGGACAGAGTTCCCCGAACGGTTCCGGGGAGTCCATTGAAAACGTTTCTATCAACGCTGAATTGAATCCCTAGACCGAAACCTTCCCGCCGCGGTCCGTCCGGACCGCGGCCTTTTGTTTACACGGAACCCTGCAAAGGCTATTATCCAGCCATGGAAAAACACAATAAAGACAGGGAACAGCCGGTTGCAGTTATCATTCCGTGCTACAGGGTAAGGGATAACGTGCTGGATGTGGTTCGGAAGTGTCTCGATCTTGCGGACAGAGTTATCTGCGTGGACGATGCCTGCCCCGAGGGATCAGGCAGACACATAGAAGAAAACATCACCGATCAGAGGCTCACCGTTGTTTACAACGGGAAGAACAAAGGCGTGGGCGGGGCGGTGAAGGCCGGCTACAGGAAGGCCATGGAACTGGGTGCTTCCGTTGCGGTGAAAGTTGACGGCGACGGCCAGATGGACCCGTCACTGATACCTTTGTTCGTGGGACCTATCCTGTCAGGCAGGGCGGACTACACCAAGGGAAACAGGTTCACAAGACCGGAGGATTACAGGTCAATGCCCTTCATACGCCTGTTCGGGAACACCGCCCTTTCGCTTCTGGCAAAACCATCCACCGGTTACTGGAGAACCCTGGACCCAACCAACGGATATACAGCTTGCAGTGTTGCAGTACTTAAACTGCTGCCCCTTGACAAGATAGAAGAAAGATACTTCTTCGAAACCGACATGCTTCACCACCTGAGAAACGTGGATGCGGTTGTGTTTGATATACCGATGAAGGCAGTATACGGAAGCGAGCAGAGCAGCCTGAGCTGGAAGAAGGTTCTCTTCGAGTTCTTTTGCAAGCATCTTCGTAACACTCTTTCCAGGATCTATTTCCAGTATGTGATCAAGGATTTCAGTATAGCAACCGTCCAGCTCTTCCTGGGCATTCTGCTTACACTGTTCGGCACCGTAACGGGTATCGTAAGCTGGTCCCGTTCCATATCCACGGGGGTCACAGCCTCTGCCGGTTCCGTGATGCTTGCGGCGCTGCCTGTGATACTGGGCATACAGATGCTTCTCAGTTTTCTCAGCTATGATATATCCAGTGTTCCACAGATACCCATTTCAGAAAGGCTGGAACGGTGAAAGCACTTAAGGACCTTGCCGGTAACAGGGTGATACTCTCTTTTATTCTGTTCTTCGTACCCCTTGCCGTGTACCTGAAGGGTTTTTCCTACAGCGCGTCGGGTGATACCAAAGGCAACGAGATCCTCGCACTGAGCATACTCAGAGAGGGCGACTTCGACTTTAACGAGTTCTGCCCTTCAGGGGACGAGAATGAACTGGGATATGTGTTCGAATGGAACGATGGGAGACTTATAAACATCTGTCCCGTTGTTACCGGTCTTGCCACTGTTCCGGTTTTTGCCGCGGCATCGGTCATCGGTGTGGATATGGATTCCCAGGTGATCAGGCTTAATCTGATCTCCATGTCCCTGGTGGCTGCGCTCTCGGTGGTCATGATGTTCCATGTTCTGCTAAGGCGGGGTTTCAAAACCGGTCTTTCAGCCTTCCTTGCTTTCATCTTTGCCTT
>CAZNFQ010000241.1:0-2147 GCA_964571965.1 uncultured bacterium
GGTTACTACCATGAATATGCTAAATGCAGAAATTTATCTAGCGATGAAGTAATTACCATACTGACAATCTGGCTTCAATGTTCCCCAGAGCCATTACGTTGCCGCCAAGGGGATTGCCGTCTTCATCCTGGGGACCGAGGGTCTGAAAACCGTAACCTCTTACAGTGGTACCGCCTCCCAGGTACAATCGGTCATTGGGGGGGATTCCCGTGTTTCCCGAGTAGCCCAGAGCAACGCTTCCTGCTGCTCTTCCCGCAAGAACCAGCCTTCTGTTGACAGGGAAGAAAAGTCTGAACTCGCTGTCCACCGTATAGAAGTCGATACTGCCTCCGGCAATGCCCCCGGAAACGCTTCCTGCTATCTTGAACCATGATCCCGATGCAGGATTGAGAAGGGGGGTTCTGGTGTCCCTGGTGAATCCGCTGCTTATCCTTGCAGAGGTAACCCAGTCCTGTACGATCTCCGTTGAGTCCTCTTCCGTGGACCGGAATCGGAGCCTTTCTATTCTGTATCCGCAGTTGTACCTCCATACATCTGCGAACTGACGAGAGAAACCCAGTTCTCCACCATAACTCCGTTCCTCCTGGTGATCTCTCTGAAGGTAATAATAGTCCAGCTTCAGCTGGGAACGCCATCTGGTTGAAAGGAACCAGGGTTCTTCGTAAACCACCTGGGGTTCGAACTCGTTACCTGAATCTCCGCTGGTTATGTAACGGGTATAGATCCCTCCTATCTTGATTATCTGATTGTTACCCATGACGTTCGGCTGTGTCCAATATACCGAGCCGAAAACGGCTTCAGGGGAAATGTAACCGCTGGCCATATCAACTTCTATGTAATCCTGTTCGGTTACGCTTATGACCACGTCAATTGTGTCCAGCCCCTCACTGAGTCCCGTATATACAATGTTGACTCCGCTGAAAAGACCCAGACCATACAGGGATGCCAGACCGGAACGCATCTCATCCATGTTCAGGGGATCTCCCGGAGATATATCGAATTCCCTTGAAACAACTCTGTCCCGAACTTTGCTGTTGCCCTCTATTGACAGTGTTCCAAGGTAGCAGATGTCGCCCCGGTCAATAATTACTGTCACATCTCTGTGTAAGTCGGTAGAGTCAGACTGGAACCTTTCCAGCTCCACCTCCGCCGAGGCTCTGAGGTATCCCAGAGCCGAGTAACGGCCGAGGATCAGTCTCTTGAATGAAGAAGTGTCCGAAGGACTCACAGCTTCACCGTAGGATACCGGGAAGAGCGCTTCCAGTTGAACCGGAGAAAGCAGACTGTCTCCGTAAAGGAACAGGTTGCCTCTGAGTGATCGGGGACCGGGGATCACGTCTATTTCGACCTCGTAGGTTTCAGAACCCCATCTGGGCCAGATAACGGCCACGGAACAGTTCATATACCCCAGTGACATCATGTTGCTGGTTACAGCATCTCTCACCTGGTTCGAGGATACCAGAAAGATCGAAACACCCTCGTGAAGTCCGCTTCCCCTGAGAAGAGCACCCTGGGAAACAGGCAGATTGCCGGTAAAGGTAATACGGTCTATAGTAGGTTCTGACAGAGCACAGGCATCCTGTGCCGTCACAACCGCAATAGAAACAAGCAGGAATAACAGAATTGTTTTATGCATAATCACTGGAAACCTAACACACGAATTGCACAAAATGCCATAGCATCCGGGCGCCCGGTGGTTCTTCTCGTGGGAGGAACCGATCCCAGCGGTGGAGCTGGCCTCGCTGCTGATCTAAAAAGCGTTTCCGCCCTGGGAGGACACGGCTGCATATCTGTTACAGCTGTCACGGTCCAGAACAGCGGAGGAGTATCATCCTGGACTTCTGTTCCGCCTGACATCATTGCCTCCCAGATGGAAACATCCTGCGATGACGGCCTTCCGGGAGCTGTAAAAACCGGCATGCTGGGAAGTCTGGATGCCGCAGAAGCTGTTGCGGATGTACTGAAAAGAAGACTCAGGGGTATCCCGTACGTTCTCGATCCGGTTCTCGTTGCAGGTTCCGGCCACGGTCTTGCCGAGGAAAGTATGGGAAGCATCATAAGGAAAGAACTCCTTCCCCTTTCACTTCTTGCTACTCCCAATCTTGACGAGGCAGAGGTACTCACCGGACTTCGGGTAAGGACCAGGA
>CAZNFQ010000242.1:0-2137 GCA_964571965.1 uncultured bacterium
CCTGCCTGGCAAACGGCTGGTTCGTGGACATTGAAGGGGGAATGGCCTTCCCCGGCTACAACGACGTTCAGGTACCCAATGATTCCACCGGTACCAGATTTTCCCTGGCAGACGCTCTGGATATTGAATCAAAGCTGATCTACAGGATCAGGGCCGGTTACGAGACCGGCAGGCACTCCTTCAGCCTATTTGCGGCGCCACTTAGTCTCGAGGCTTCGGGAAGTCTCCCGGAGGAAATTTCTTTTGCAGGGGAAACCTTTGCCGAAGGAACGGAAGTGGACGCGCTCTACAGATTCGATTCTTACAGGGCTACCTGGAGGTATCTGCTGGTGGACGATCCCGGTTTTCTATTCAAGCTCGGGTTCACCGCCAAGATCCGCGACGCCGAGATAAGAATAGATTCCGATGACAGGACAGGAAAAACCACTAATACCGGCTTCGTGCCCCTTCTCAGTTTCGAGCTGAGATGGGTTCCCACAGGGAATCTAACGGTTCTTCTTGAGGGTGATGCTCTGGTTGGTCCCGTTGGGAGGGCAGAGGATGTTTTCCTGGGCGGAGAACTGCCCCTTTCAGATAAGATACATGCAAGGGCAGGATACAGAATAGTCGAGGGAGGGGCAGACGTTGAAACCGTCTACAACTTTACCCTGGTAAACTACGCAACCGCAGGTTTAACCTTCAGATTTTAGCTCCCGGAGCTTCTCCAGAACCCTTCGGGCATGAAGGATCTGGCAGGTTTTCGTTTTCTGACGGACCTTGACGTTACGCCATATCTCAACGGCTTCTCCCTCAGGGTTTGCCAGAATGGTGGTGCGGATAACGCCCTGGTACTCTTTCCCGTAGTTTTTCTTCATGCCCCAGGCTCCCGCGGATTCAAGCAGCGTCTTTTCTGTATCGCTGAGAAGTGTGACCGTAAGGTTGTGCTTCTCCCTGAAACGAAGGTGAGACTCCACACTATCCGGACTTACGCCAAGGATATCGCAACCCTCCTGGAGGAACTCTTGCATCAAAGAAGAAAAATCCTCCGCTTCTTTTGTGCACCCTGAGGTATTGTCCCTGGGGTAGAAGTATAGAACCAGCCATCTTCCTCTGTAATCCGAAGACGATAACATCCTGCCGTTTTGGTCCGGCAGTGAGAATTCCGGGATTCTGTCTCCCCTGTCCATCAGCTAACCTCCAACCTTAAGGGCCAGGGCTTCTCCCAGCTTCATCACGGCCTTCAGGGCCCGGGGATCCTTGAGAGAGCCCTCTTCTGTAAAGGCATCTCCGGCAGCAGAAATGCACCTGTACTGCGGGATAACTGTTACTCCCAGTTCTCCCAGAATCATTCTCAGGGGGACCAGTCCCCGCATACCGCCCAGAGATCCAGGCGAAGCCGACATGAGTACCGCAGTCTTTCCCCTGAATGCGGAAAGGGGCTTCTCCTCTTTGCTTTGGCTTCTGGATGCCCAGTCAAGGGCGTTCTTCAAAAGGGGAGTAATCGAACTGTTGTACTCCGGTGCAGAGATTATGAATCCATCTGCTTCCATCAGTTTCTTTTTGAAACCAGCCGCCCCCTCGGGCATACCCCTCTCGGATTCCAGGTCCTCATTCATGAGAGGCATGGGATAATCCGCAAGTTCGAGTATCTCTACATTGGCTCCTGCCTCTTCGGCTCCCCTGGCGGCAATACGAACAAGCTTCCTGTTATAGGATCCTATCCTGGTGCTTCCTGCAAAGGCAACCAGATCAGACATATGAACTCCTTTCCTGGTAGTGAATGAACTCTTTCACGCCATTTCCATGGGATAGAGTACAACAAGCATAATCAGAATCACCAGTGGGATGGAAGCGGTTCACTGGTTATCAGACCTAGAGATGTACTGCTTGGGTAAAGAATGGAATGCAGCCATGGAATTCCCCCAAAGGCAGTAATGAAGGGTGAAGCATGCTCTACCGTAGACCATGTGTTTAGCAGCTGGAAGAAACTATACTTATCATCGTCGGGAGGAGGGAACATGGCATTTCTTTTAACCGCAGTAATGCTGTTGAACACCGGGCTGCTCAGACTTGAAATTACAGGTCTGGACCACACAGAAGGATTTATCCGCGTTGCTCTTTTCGACTCCGAGGAATTCTTCCCGGAAGACATCGATCA
>CAZNFQ010000243.1:0-2108 GCA_964571965.1 uncultured bacterium
TGTCCTGAAGGGTGTAGCTCCAGTCTATGTTTTCCAGAATGGAGTCTGGAACGAAAGCTTCGGTTACTCCTTCCAGGGTTATGTCGGTGTAGTAGTTCCTCCCGCCCAGCAGACCCCTGAGGTAGGCAGGCACATGGGCGTAGATCTGGGGGTCGATCCTCGATACCAGAGGATGGGCTTCAAGAGAATCAAGGACCTGATCGGTTATTGCAGCCCCTCCCCTTTCCGTCTGGAAAAAACCAGCCTGCACACCAAGGGGGGTGACCCTTACCTGTTCCTCCGGAAGGTCCGACGAGAGGAAGCGCTGGAGAATTGATCCCACCCCGAGACCTATGGAAATGAAGAAAACAAGGAGAAGTGCCGCCACAAGAAGCATTCCCTGGCTGAAAATGTAATCTTTCCAGTGCCCCCTGTTCCAAAGGGAAATGGCTTTACGCATTTGTTTCATGGAGCACCCCCTCCCTGAGCTGAAGGATCCTGTCTGCCCTGGACAGAACCCGCCTGGAGTGAACTACGGCTATCATGGCAAAGCCCTTCTCCCGTCTGAGGGAATCAAGAAGATCGAACAGGCTGCTTTCGCTCTCTTCGTCGAGGCTGGCAGTTGGTTCGTCGGCAAGCAGTATCTCCGGGTTGTTCACAAGGGCCCTTGCAGAGGCAACCCGCTGTCTTTCCCCCCTGGAAAGGAACCTGGAGGGAGTGCTGTCATTCCGCAGCCCGAGCCTTTCCATTACCGCTTCGGCGCTTCTTCTGACTTCCCGGGTATCCGTTCCGCTGAAAACCGCCGGGAGAATGATGTTGTCCATGGCAGGAAGATTCGGGAGCAGATGAAAATCCTGGAAGATGAAGCCCAGGTAATTCCTGCGCAGTGTGGAAAGTTCAGTGTGGCTGCATTCCGCCACCCTGTTGCCCCTTATCTCCAGGGTTCCGCCGAAGTTAAGATCAAGTGTTCCCAGGATGCCCAGCAGGGTTGATTTTCCCACGCCGCTCTTCCCTGTAATCGCGCAGAACTCACCCGGCATGAGCCGCATGTCCAGCCTGTTCAGTACGCTTCTCCCGCTGAACTCCCTTACGATGGATTCCGCTTTTATCACCGGCTTTGACATTCAGTAAATCCCCCCGGTCAGAGACAGAACAAGGGAAAAGACACTGTCTGCATCTATACCCCAGTCCCGGATGTCCGTGTTTATTGTAATTATTCCGCCGTCCCTTCCCGCAAGGGAGAGAACCGCCGTTATCCTGTCTTCAGGAGGATCCGGCCATGATATGCCCATGGCAACCGCGGCGGGTTTCAGTACCGCTGCGGTATCCTTGTACTGCTGCCACCAGTCTATCTGTCTTTCCAGCGGAAGCAGGGACAGGAAACCGAAAAGATTTCCCGGGAAAAGAACTGTAATGTGGCTGTTTTCCGGTATCACAGATTCAAGTGCTTCATCGGCACCAAGGGAATTGTCTTCTTCGAGGTTCAGCCACGTGCCGATTGTAACGTGGGGTGCGGGACCGACGTAGAGTGCAGTCCAACCGTTTTTTTCTGCCACGGAAGCCCTTGCGTATCCCTGTTCGGAAATCAGGTCCACCCTGGTTTCTTCCTGCCTTGGATCAAGGTCAAGCTGTCTTGCTGCCAGGGCGGTGGCATACTCTGGAGATACATCCCTCGAGAGGATGAGAAGCTGCGGTTCCATTGTGGTTATGTCTACTCCCACCAGTGAGATGCCCACCGGACCGGACTTGAGCAGTGAATCCGCCAGCCTGAAACCGTCGAAGTAACCCCCTGCAAGTTCCCGGGCCCGTAGGTTAAAGCCATTTTCCAGGTGTATGTGAAGCAGCGCAGTTCCCGGAACCATGGAAAGCTCCGGAACAGGCCCCCCTGATCCGCAGCCGGTTAATACTGCTAAGAAACCTGTAATTATCAATACTTTAGCAAATTTGGCAGCCATGCCGTTGACACCCTCCATGTTGGAGTATAGTTTTCAGCCCGGATGTGAATTATGAACAAAAAATCCTTCATCCGACAGTGATGTAAAATCCCGGGCTCTGAACCTTGACGGTTAAGGGTCCCGATAGTATTATCGCTGTCCTGCGCTGGCGTAGCTCAATTGGCAGAGCAGCTG
>CAZNFQ010000244.1:0-2101 GCA_964571965.1 uncultured bacterium
CTGGGAACCGAAGATTCCATGCCCAGCCAAATGCCTGTCCCGTTTGCGGTCCCGTTGTTTCCCTCAGGGAAGCCAATGGGAAGATCCTGTGTTACGCAGGGGAAGCCCTGGATAGAGCATGTTCACTTATACTGAAAGGTGGGATCGCCGCCGTAAAGGGTCTGGGAGGGTTTCATCTTCTCGCCAGAGCAGACAGTGACCAGGCAGTCTCCCGGCTTCGTGAACTGAAGAAACGTCCATTCAAGCCCCTTGCGGTAATGATACCGGATACTGCAAAACTTACCTCCAGTGAGGGTATTCTTTCGCTGCTGAGATCACCTGCAGCACCCATCGTACTGGTAAAGAAGGAAGAGGCAGAACAGCTTGAGCTGTCCGATATGATCTCTCCAGGAATCGGTACCTACGGTTTGATGGTTCCCTACACACCACTGCATCATGTGATGATGCACAGAATGGGAATTCCGGTGGTTGCAACAAGCGGCAACAGGGCATCGGAGCCCATTTGCATTTCCTTCCAGCAGGCAAGGGAAAGGCTGTGCGGGATCGCAGACATCTATCTTGACCATGACCGCCCCATTCTCCGCCCGGTGGACGACTCGGTTCTTGTGGTGTCTGATGAGGGTGTGACACCCTTCAGAAGATCCCGGGGTTATGCTCCGCTTCCCCTTCCCCTTCAGGGCATCACTCCGGGTATAGTTTCACTGGGCGCCAACGAGAGGAACACCGTGGGGGTTTCCGTCGCAGACGCAGTGATGGTAAGTCAGCACATCGGGGATATGTCCGATGCCGGATGTCTTGAGAACGCCTGCTCCACGGTGAAGGACATAATGCGAATCTATGGGGTGGAAAAGCGAACTGAAGTTGTGGATATGCATCCTGATTATGCGGTAAGGGAAATTGTTACTGGGGAACCCTTCGAAGTTCAGCACCACTACGCTCACGTACTCTCCTGCATGGCGGAAAACCGTTTGAAACCCCCTGTTTTCGGTATAGTCTGGGATGGATCAGGTTATGGATCAGACGGCACCATATGGGGCGGAGAGTTCATCTCTGTGGCGGATAACGGTAAATGGAGCAGATCCTGCCACTTCAGGAGATTTCCCCTTCCAGGCGGAGAGCAGGCCATAAAAAAGCCTCCAAGAACTGCTTCAGGCATGCTCTTTGAAGCCGGCATAGAAGACCTGACCATTATCCCAGGCATCAGCGGGGAACTCGCCCGAAATCTTGTTTTCATGATGCAGAAGGGTGTGAATTCTCCTCTGACCTCCAGTGTGGGAAGACTGTTCGACGGGCTTTCCGCTCTTCTCGGGGTATGTTCATTGAACAGCTACAGCGGTCAGGCCGCCGTTGAACTGCAGAGCATTGCCCGCGAGGCTGAGCGGTACTATCCTGTTTCCGTCAGCGGAGGAACCATTGACTGGGTTCCGGTGTTGCTCATGATACTTGATAACATGAAATCAGGAGCAGGTTCTGACAGAATCGCCGGGAGGTTTCACATGTGGCTTGCAGAATCTGCTCTGACAGCTGCAGGGCTTGCAGGGGCAGACACTGTCGTTCTGTCAGGGGGGTGTTTCCAAAATACCCTTCTTCTGGATCTCACTGCCCGTCTATTGAGAGAGAATGGTTTTCAGGTGTATAGTCATCATGTAGTTCCTCCGGGAGACGGCGGGCTCTCCCTGGGGCAGGCTGCGGCAGCGATGCATGGAGGTGAAGAATGTGTCTAGGCATTCCCGGTTTGATACTCAAGGTTTCCACCGGTGCAGACGAGCTTGATACCATGGCCTCCGTTGATTTTGGCGGGGTACTTCGTGAGGTGTCCCTGGCTGCGGTGCCCGACGCGGTTCCGGGGGAGTACGTTGTGGTACATGCGGGGTTCGCGCTAAGCCGGCTGAAAAAAGATGAGGCAGACAGGGTCATAGGTTATCTCGACAGGTTGAAAGACCTCAGGTGAAGTACGTAGACGAATACCGCAGCAAACCAGCCGCGGAAAGGTATGCTGCAGCCATTTCCGATGCGGTGTCAGGGAATTGGACACTTATGGAGGTCTGCGGCGGACAGACCAACTGTATCGTCAAGTATGGAATAGACACACTTCTTCCAG
>CAZNFQ010000245.1:0-2087 GCA_964571965.1 uncultured bacterium
CATGGATAGACGGGGCGAAGATCGGACATTCCCTTGCATATCTGCTTGATTCGGTCCTTCAGGGAAGATATCAGGGAGAGAGCTACTACCTTCGTGACGGATATCTTCCCGTCTTTTTCGAGAGTGATTATTCCCTTCCGGAATATCCCGATGGAGGTTATCGCCTTCTTGCCCTCTACAGGTTCTGGGGACAGGTGGAGTACTGGTTCCCCTACAGATATGCCACCGATACCCCATGGTCTGAGCAGCTTGCCCTGAACCTGCCCTTCTTCGCAGGCGCCGGCAGCGCCATGGAGTACCAGCTTGCTGTAAAGAGACTGATGGCTGCCGTGAATGACACCCATTGCGGGATGTACAACGAACCCGAAGGAATAACTTCTTTCTATGGCAGACTGCATGTTCCAGCCGAGCTTGCCTATGTTGAGGGGCAGTGGGTAATTGATGGTTTTTCCCATGCCTCGATGTGGCAGACACCCCTGCGCAGGGGTGACGTGGTCATTTCAGTTGACGGTGAATCCATTTCAGCCATTGCCCAAAGACTGCTGCCCTACACCAGGGGATCGAACCTTGCCGCTGCAAGGTGGATGCTGGGCAGATATCTGCTTCGGGGAGATTCCCCAACCGCAGACATTGTTATTACCCGCGGCGGTCAGGAATTCGAGCTTGAAGTGGCAAGGATGCCCGGTGATTCTCTGGACCGTTCCCTTCTCAGTACACCGGCGGTTGGACAGGGTTCATTTTCGGTCATGGACTCCGGCTTCGGTTTCATCGACATGGCTTCCCTTTCCGCTTCTGATGTTGAAGTTATCAGGGAAACCTTCACAACCCTTCCGGGAATAGTCATTGACCTTCGCGGCTATCCTTCGGACAACAACCTTTATGAAATGGCTGAATTTCTCATTCCGGAATCAACTGTCTTTTGTGTTGCTTCAAGGAGCGACATAGAGAATCCAGGCACCTTTTTCATGGCTGAATCTCTCTATGCAGGCGGTGGCGGAGATGAATCCTACCGGGGACCGGTTGCACTTCTTGTGGACCAGGGCTCTATAAGCAGTTCCGAGTTTCACGCCATGGCCTGGCGTATGGCACCGGAATGCATGGTTTTCGGCAGCCCCACCAACGGGGCAGACGGGAATGTGAACACATTCGCCATACCCGGCGGTATTAGAACCGGCTTCTCGGGTCTCGGCATATACAACCCCGACGGGTCAGAAACCCAGAGGGTGGGTATTCAGCCGGATGTAATCGTTCTTCCAACGGTTTCCGGACTGCAGGAAGGCCGGGACGAGGTTCTTGAGGCAGCGGTGACATGGTTGGAGAGTGTACAGTAGCCCCGTAACCATGCTGCAATCTGCTTTAAGTCGTTTCATGTTTCTTGAAGGGACGTTGATACGTGCTGTTTTTCAACTTAATGGCATTAGTATCATGGTTTAACCTTACCGGTTTCTGGCATTCAGAACCAGATCTTTCTCAGGGATACCAGAGTTGTTACTTCTTCTGGGATAATGGTGAGTACGCCTTTCTGGAATCCATGAAGCAGGGTACTGTGTATACGGGAAGCTGGGTCCTGAATGGTGATGAACTGACTCTCAGCCTGTCCGGGGTTTTAAGCCAATAAAGGCTTGATATTTTCGCTATGGTCCAGTTTACCGTTCAATTTTGGTGGTGATAGGGCCAAATTGTTGCATCATATGATATTGACTTAATTCTGCCTGTTCTTTTATACTCCCTGTGCAAAGGCGCGGCCAGGAGGTGTCTCAAACCCTTCGTTCTAGGCAATACCCAGCAGGAATCAGCGCCTGCTGACTACGCCAGGGAGGAGGGTTCAGTGTTATCATTCTTTTCGATCAGGTTGTCCCTCCCTTCAGTTTCACCGGATTATTCATTCCTGTTTTGTACTCCGTGCTGTTGTATCTGCACGCAGGTTAAGGATCTGCCCTACTACAGACATTCTGAAAGGAGGTTTGCATGAAGAGATTTGCTCAAACGGCGAAGAGCTTCTTCGTCTGAATGTGAAACCCCGGTAAACGGGC
Source organism: uncultured bacterium (assembly GCA_964571965.1). GTDB lineage: Bacteria > Fermentibacterota > Fermentibacteria > Fermentibacterales > JCC-6 > Sabulitectum. The sequence continues at coordinate 2,034 of CAZNFQ010000245.1, forward strand.
TAGAGAGAAATGGAGAAAATCATGTTCAGATTGGTTGCGACACTGGTATTCCTT
>CAZNFQ010000246.1:0-2081 GCA_964571965.1 uncultured bacterium
AGCCTGTGGTGACCGTGGCCGTGGAAGCCAAGCACACAAAGGACCTTCCCAAGCTTGTGGAAGTCCTCAGGCAGGTCGCAAAGGAAGACCCTACCCTCCAGATCACCCTTGACGAGGAAACAGGGGAACACTTGATGGCAGGTATGGGAGAACTCCACCTCGAAGTCATCGCCCACAGGATCGAAAGGGACAAAAACGTGGAAATCACCACCAGTCAGCCCATTGTGGTTTACAGGGAAACCATCAAGCAGAAAACCGAACCCGTGGAAGGAAAGTCCCCGAACAGGCACAACAGGTTCTACATCTATGTAGAACCCCTTGATGATGCCACTGTCGAGCTTATCAAGTCCGGCGACATTTCCATGCGCATGCCCGAACTCGAACGCAGGGAAAAGCTCATGGCTGTCGGCATGGACAAGGACCAGGCAAAGAAAATTGCCGGAATCTACGGCTCAAACATCTTCATCGACATGACCAAAGGTATCCAGTACCTGAATGAAACTATGGAACTGGTGCTCGACGGGTTTGAAGAAGTCATGAAGGCAGGTCCGCTTTCCAGGGAACCCGTGGCAAATGTGAAATGTGTGCTTGTGGACGCAAAACTCCACGAAGACGCAATCCACAGGGGCCCTGCTCAGATCATCCCGGCTTCCAGACAGGCCATCCAGGCAAGTTTGCTTCTGGCAGAAGACAGCTTACTCGAGCCCTACCAGAAGGTCTTTGTCCAGGTCCCCCAGCTTAACATGGGCGGAGCTACCAAGGAACTGCAGGGCCGCCGCGGCTTGATCATGAACATGACCACCGAAGGTGACCTGGCTATTATCGAGTCCAGAGTGCCTGTGGCCGAGTTGTTCGGGTTCGCCGGGGAAATCAGGTCTGCAACCGAAGGGCGTGCCATGTGGAGCACGGAGTTCGGAGGCTTTGAGATTGTACCGACTAACATTATGATAGAAATCGTGGCTCAGATCAGGGAAAGGAAAGGTCTGAAGAAGGAACTTCCAAAGGCCACTGATTTCCTTGGAATGTGAAGCGGAATTTATTCCGCTTTTCCCCTCTTTAAGGAGAAAGCTTTAAACCGAAGTATGTCTATAATGGGGGAAAAACATTCCACGCAACTGGCATTTCACAAAGATCCCGCTATAATCAAGAGTGACGTTAATATAGTAATTACATGATATAGCAATGAAACTCATCCATTACAGGAGAATTTAATATGGCAGCAGAAAAACCACACCTGAACTTAGCAGTCATTGGTCACATTGACCACGGAAAGTCCACCCTTGTAGGTCGCTTAATGTATGAAGCCGGCGCTGTTCCGGCCCACGTTATCGAGAAGTACAAGGCAGAAGCAAAAGAGAAGGGTAAGGAATCCTTCGCATTCGCATGGGTCATGGACTCTCTTAAGGAAGAGCGTGAAAGAGGTATCACAATCGATATCGCTCACAAGAGATTCGACACCGCCAAGTACTACTTTACAGTCGTGGACTGCCCAGGCCACCGTGACTTCGTCAAGAACATGATCACCGGTGCCTCCCAGGCAGACGCAGCAATCCTTGTGGTCGCAGCTCCTGATGGTGTAATGGCCCAGACCAGGGAACATATCTTCCTTTCCAGGACCCTCGGTATCAGTCAGCTCATTGTCGCCGTAAACAAGATGGACGCTGTGAAATACAGTGAGGACAGGTACAAGGAAGTTGTGGCACAGGTCTCCGAACTTCTCAAGATGATCGGCTTCAAGCCAAAGGACATCCCCTTCATCCCTACCTCCGCTTTCGAGGGCGACAACATTACAAAGTCCAGCGAAAACACCCCCTGGTACAAGGGCCCCGGAATCATGCAGGCCCTCGACGAGCTCAAGACACCCGAAAAGCCGGACACCCTCCCGCTCAGGATCCCTGTGGAAGACGCATACACCATCTCCGGTATCGGAACCGTGCCTGTGGGCAGGGTCGAGACCGGTGTCATGAAGAAGGGCGACAAGGTCGTCTTCATGCCTGGAGGAGTATCCGGTGAAGTCAAGTCCATTGAGATGCACCACGAAGAAATTCCGCAGGCAGTCCCCGGGGACAACATCGGCTGGA
>CAZNFQ010000247.1:0-2077 GCA_964571965.1 uncultured bacterium
GGTTGACGGAACCACACGGGTCCATGCAGAGGAACCCGGCGTTTACATGCTTGGCAGTGGGCAGGGGACCCTGATACCGGAAGTTTCTTCTGAACCGGTTATCACCGGTGTTCAACCCAATCCCTTCATCTCCAATCTGGCAATTTCATTCTCAACACCATCCCCGGAAGAGATATCTGTGAACATTTATGACCTGTCCGGAAGAATTGCGGCGGAAGTCTACAACGGTGGTTTTACCGGGGGGAGCGGCAGCTTGCAGTGGACGGGAGAACTGCCTTCAGGAGTGTATTTTGCCGTTTTCCAGGCAGGCAATACAATGGATGTGCGGAAGATGGTGAAGCTGTGAGATCAATGGGCTTTCTCCTTGCATTTTTCATGCTTTTTTCAGCCTGCATGAAACACCCCACCGGTCTTCCCGAACCACTTGGTTATGGGGGGCTCCTGGCCCTGGGCTGGAACAGTGTAATAAGCGCCCAGTTCCTTGAAGGACTGGATTACTTCCTGCAGGCAATGGAAGTTGATATAACAAGACCAGAAGCTTTCCTGGGGGCTGGAATAGCTTCGATACATCTGAACGGCTACCATGGATCAGCATCCAGTTATTTCCAGACGGCAATACAGCTCGACCAGGGTCAGTCAGCCGTTGTGCGCCACGTGAACCAGGTACTTGTACAGGACACTCTCTGGACCTCAGTACAGTGTACAGACCCTGACCTCCCTGCGGATTCACTTTCAATCTGGCTTTCTTTCACCGCCGATTCCGGGCTGGTCTGGATAGGCAATCAGATCATGAACTATCTTGAAGAGAACGATCTGTCCACCGATCTGACATTCAGATTGATGCCCGGACCCGGACTTCTAGGGGGATGCGTTGACCTTTATAACATGCAGAATGGTCAGGTTTACGGCGCAGACAGTATATCAGGGAACTATGTTTACTTCACCGTTCCAATGACCAGAACTTCACAGGGCCCGGGGAACTATTACTGCCAATGGGTCATGGCCGACCAGGGGATACTGTACGATTACGCAGAACTGCTCATGGGCGAGTCTCCCTCTCAGATCACACTGGATGCCATGGCGGGACGAGTATCACTTGAGCAGGCGCGAGGATCTGAGGGAGATCTTCTCCAGGCGGCGGCATGTACCCAGGGGCTTATATGGAATGCCCCGGATTACCGTTTCGGCAAAGGGGATACTCTCCTGGAGTCCGTTTACGATACACATCTCAGGCAGGTTGTCTCATGCTGCGGGTCAATTGCTTTCAGCAGGGGCAGGTATGAATACTGCTGGTTCCTCTGCAGACTGGCCGGCTACGGGCTTGAGCTCGACCCTGACTCTGATTCTTTTCTATTGGAGCTTCTTCAGGTTCTTCAGGAGATGGGAGAACCATGACATCTTTCTTCCTCTCCGTGATGATTTTAATTACGTCTTCAGACCTGCCCTTCAGCGGGCTGCCGTCAATCCACACAGATGAAACAGACGGAAGGCCTCTCATAACGGCTACACTCCACAATCTTTCCAATCTCTGGGTGCTTTTCTCCAATACTGCCATCGTGGGCACAAGAAGCGGCCAGAACACCATGGAATGGCCTGGGGGTTCAGGGTCCAGCTACCTCTGGTTCGGGTCATACTGGGGATCAGCATTCGGACCTGTTTCCTCCTCCGGAGAAACGGAGCCCTATGTGAGCAGAGTTGCTTTTGGTGCAGATGATGATGAATTCAGACCATCGGAGGGCTTCCCGATGATAAAGATCATCAACGGCTCTGTAGCCCACGAGCAAACCTCATGGGCAGAGGATGACTGGGCTGAAGTCAATGAAAACCCCATGGGTCTTATGTTCATGCAGGAGGCATACAGCTGGAGCACACCCGGATACAACAACTTCTTCGCAAACCACATAAGGGTCATACACAACAGCCAGTACGGCAACCCCGGGATCCCTCTGAACGGATTCTGTCTATCCGTTCAGGCTGACTGCGATATTGCTTCGGCTGACCCGTATCAGCAGTACTTTTCCGATGATATGGTTTACTACGACGGCCATGCCATCTGGTGTAATGATCCGGATGCTTC
>CAZNFQ010000248.1:0-2071 GCA_964571965.1 uncultured bacterium
TGCTCCGCGAATCCAGGATTAACTCTGCCAGGGCTTCTGAGCTTGGTTCATTGGCATCTCTTCAATCCCTTGAAGATGATCTGGGATCGGCGGTTCGAACCCTCAGCAACTCCCTTGAGATAGATATACAGTATTACCATGATTCCATGCTGGCCCTTGAACTTGCCCAGGAACAGTACCGACTCTCTCAGATGTCCTACGAGATGGGAGCACTTTCTCTTCTTGACCTGCTTCAGGCACAATCGGATCTCACCAGCTCGGAGACGAACCTCGTGTCTGCCCGTACAGCTGCTCTGAAGACTGAAGCATCATTGATGGTATCCATTGGAAGATCTCCGAGACTTGGTGAGTAAGTGAAAAATCTCAATATTCTTCTTCTATCCCTGGCTTTTTCTCTTCAAGGGGCAAACATGTGGACCTCTCACGGCCACAACTACAGCTTTATGTCTACAAATCACCCCGGCAGGGAGATAACGTACTTCCCGATTATATGGGACATGAGGTCCGCCAACTCACTTCTTCTGGACTGGCACCGGCTTTACGCTCCGGGGCATAGCAATCCAATATTCGAGATAGTGGAGGATGCTGCTTCAAGCGGTATTAACACTGTAATAGTCAGGGCTGAGCTGGGAAGCCGATGGTTTCCCGAGATCCCCGGTACCTTCGGTGACAAGTTCTATCCCCTGGCCGCAGCAATAAGGGAAGCAGGAATGCACCTTATGCCCGGTGGATTAAAGACCGCTCTTTATTCCGATTCAGCGAACCAGACCGCTGTAGATTATCTCAAGCTCTACATCGAAATGACAGCAGGTGATTATCCCGGAGATGTTTCCGGGATGTTCGGCTTTGACGAACCTGACGTAAAATACCTGGAATACCAGTCACAGCAGCAGGAATGGCTGAACAACTTCATTTACTGGAGCCAGGTGAGCAGGGATGAACTGGGCCTGTCTGTTCTATCATATATGTCCAAATACGGCGACCCGGATGAAACCGGTTATATGGAATACTATTCTGACACAACCAGTGTGCTTAACAGATTGGCCAGATATTCCGATATGGTGGGAATGGGGATGTACCCTGCAAAGAACAACTTCAGAAGAACTGACCTCCTCCATTCATCGCTTTCGGACCCCTTGTATGTATGCGCCACCGATCTTGTTCAGAACGATCCCCTGCAGATTGAAGTAATGAACTGCCGGGACGAGATTCTCAGTGTGGTGCAGAGAGGCGATGCAGCGGAAGCCATAATTGAAGAGATAGCATGGGACGGAGAAGATCTGCACCTTCAAACCGCCTGGACATTTCCCCTGAGTTTCATTCCTGATGGTTTTGCTTCGTCGGACTTCCGGGCAGGATACGCCGTTCATGAGGCAGATGGATATGTGAACTCCGGGGTGGTCCTCTGGGATTCCTCTGAGCCTGTTCACAGTGCTGTTCTAATAGCACCTGTCAATGGTTTCCCGATGATAGCGGGGATTTCCGGATTCAGTGGATCAGAGAATTATTTCCCTGTGTTCGCTTCTGTGGGACAGACGGACTACTGGGCTGATATCCTGGATGTCCAGGGAATAATCGGCAGGGGCAGACTCTGCGTTCTCTTCGGTCTTGAAGACCAGGAAGGGGAGCAGTGGCTGATGCTCTATGTGGCTTCAGACATTGGTGGTTCTCCCTCTCTTGAACCCGCTTTCCAGGAACCCAGGCCACTCCATTTTCCGGCAACAGGCGCTTTGTGGGGAACCTTCTGGGGAACCTGGTACGAGTTCGGAACGATTCAGCCGGTTGCCAGAAACGGTTTCATTATTTATGACGAAATGGGGAGCTACGTTTCTCTCAATCAGCTGAGCAGGAATTACTGGCAGGTTTTTCCTGCCTACGGGGTGTCTCAGTACCATGATCTCTTCGGGGAAGGAGGATTGCCTGACCATATCAGAATCTCAAGAAATGATGGAGATTACCCGGCTTTCTTCGCAGGCACCGACTTTCTGGTCGGGTTGTTCAGTGAAAGGAGCCAACTGGTTGTAGCCTCCTCCCTGTACAACGGCGGGTGTATGACAGAAATAGACACCAT
>CAZNFQ010000249.1:0-2054 GCA_964571965.1 uncultured bacterium
CACACCGATGTAATGGAGATGGAAACCGATCTTCTCAGGTACTGTCTGCGGAAAGTGGAAGAGGATTGCAGATTCGAGCTGGCGCTTCTGGGAGCCGAGATGCCTGTAATCGAAGATTCCATTCCCTCGGTAACCCTTGCTGAAGCCCACGAAATAGCCGGGAAGGTTTCGGGAAAGGACTACTCGGGAGAACCGGACCTGGAACCGGAAGAGGAGAGGGCTCTGTGTGATTACTCCGCGGAGAACTGGAGCAGTGAATTTGTTTTCGTGACCCATTTCCCCACCGGCAAGCGTCCTTTCTATACCATGGACGATCCTGAAAACCCCGGTACCACACTTAGCTTCGATCTCCTCTTCAGGGGTCTTGAGATAACAACAGGCGGCCAGAGGATACATGATCACGGAGAACAGGTGAAGAAGATGCAGGCATTCGGTCTTGATCCAGAGGACTTCCAGGGGTACCTCCAGGCACACAAATACGGCCTTCCTCCCCATGGAGGCCTTGCCATAGGTCTTGAAAGGATCACTGCAAGGCTTTTAGGGGTGGACAACATACGGCTTACCACAATGTTCCCGAGGGATGTTAAAAGGTTAACTCCCTAGATATGAAAAAGGGGGAAGGGCAAACACCCTTCCCCCGAATCACCTGGAAGAATTACTGGTTGAAAACCCTTACTCCCCTGATCGGCTGAATCTGGCCGTCTATCACCAGGGTGTCAGTCATCGTTACGGTGTCAGGAAGGGTCTGGGATCCGTCCAGCATGCAGTAGTAATCGTTTTCAAGGGCCAGAAAGAAGTTTCCACCGTAAAGAATACTGTCATCCCAGCGGATTGTATCGTTCGGTGCCGGAGCCACAAGACCGCCGGTATTGGATATTCTTGTTCTGGAACCTCCCGGCCACTGTTCCGGACGGGCGGTTCCCGGATAAATAAAGCGGTTCAAGGTAAAGGTCATTGAAACAACGAACTGCTGGTTGAACATTGGATCCGTGGGGTCACCGTATACCAGAGAGTCGCCATCGGTGTCGATGCGGAAACCCAGGGCTCTCCCGCTGAAGGCCTGGCGGATCTCCTGAAGTCCTTCTGTTTTCGTATTGTCGGTGAGGCCTGTTTCCGTTGAAGTGTCGTCACCGTTGTACGCCATTACCGTGTAATAAGCTGAATGACCTGCTATGTGCATTGCGGCATTGCCGGAAGAAACCGCCGCAAGGGACCATGGACCTTCGATACCGGGACGGGTCCAGAGGAAGTACCCCTCAACCAGGGTTGAGTCCAGCGGGGTCCAGGACACTATTATGGTATCGCCTCTGCTGGCGAGGGTATCCACTGCGATTCCGGTGACCACAGGCAGCGTACCGGTGATTGCAGTGGCGGAATCGCCGCACCCTGAACCTGTAGCAAGCATGAACATGATAGCCGAGACAACTGTGATTCTTTTCATTGCAAACCCCTCCGTGAGATTTCTGTTTTCAGTTGGTAAATAATCAAATAACGGCGGCGGTGTGTCAATCCTGCCCCAGCGCTTCCCGCAGACTGTCAAGTTCCCGGTCTTTGAGGCCCTGGAATCCCCCGAAGGCACTTTTCTCCAGAAGGAGGATCTGCGCGGCTTTTTCAGTCATCTCAACGTAATCGCATGCCATGTCTATATCCCGGGCGAACCCGAGGATACCGTGTTTCCGCCATATAACGGCATTTGAATTCTTGAATTCCTCCATGGTTCTGGTGCCCAGGTCCCACGTTCCGGGGGGGGTGAAATCAAGGAAGGAGATTCCCTTGCGCATGAGAATAGTTATCTCGGGATGTGCCCTTTCCACAGCCTCCTGAAGCATTTCATCGGGGATGTCACTGGAAGAAAGGGCCAGCATGCCCGTGGAGTGAGTGTGTACAATGGAAGCTTTTTCCCAGCCAAGGTCAGGAGCCAGAGAAAGAACCTGAACATGGGTTCCTATCTCGCTGGTGGGTGCAGGATAGGAAGAAGGCCAGAGTGCGGCGGTTCCATATTCAGTAATGGCAACCGGTACCACCTGGGTTTCCCAGTCTGTTTCCATTCTGCG
>CAZNFQ010000250.1:0-2049 GCA_964571965.1 uncultured bacterium
CCGGTGCAGCATTGCCAAGATTGACCACCCTTTCAACCTCTCCGCTTTCAGGATCGATGAACAGAATCCTTGTTGTCTGCCACTGGTTGGCCAGTATGTACCCGAAGGCAAACTCCAGTTCGTTAAGAAATACCTGAGGCTGACCGTTAAGTGTAACACTGATGGAGTCAAAAGGTTCAAAGGTGTCAGGATCACGCAGGGTGATCACAGAGGATCCGTCGCTTTGATAGAGGGTTCCTTCACCGTAACAGAGACCCCAGCCCTCTCCCTGGAACGTGAACTCGTCCACAATCTCCATTGACCGGGTGCTGATTATGAGTGCGGTGTGTTCCCGCCAGGTAAGAAGGAAAACCGTGCTGTCATTGAGGAAGGTGAATCCCTCTGCGAAAACCGAATCCGGCAGACGCATGATCTGAATTACCTCTCCTGTTTCCGGGGATGTCCGTCTGAATGAGGACTCTCCGTAGATCCCTGTGGATTCCCAGAGAAAACCGTTTCTTATTTCCAGCCCCTGGGTGAAGGCGCCGGGATCGTGGGGAATGATCCCGGTGATCGCCGGCGCCGATAAAAGGGCCATAAGAAGAGGTACTATTGTCTTCCTCCGGTTGTGGTTCCCGGTCTGCCCCCTGTGGATGAATCACCGCGTCCTCCGGTTCCCTCTACGGTGGCTCCGCCTCTTGATGGTGTTTCTTCCTGCGGTTGAGAGGTGCCGGCATTGGTGTAGCGCTGGGCGAATCTCTCGGCTCTTGCGGCTATTTTCGACGCATCCGGAGAAGCAAGGCCTGCTGCATCTATCTCAGCCTGTGCCCACTGAGCCCTCTGTGCCGGGGCAGGGTGGGTCTGCCAGAAACCGGGACCGTTCCTGTTCGTTATTCCATCCATTCTCTGAAGAACGGATACAAGGGCAGCGGGATCATAACCGGCATTGTAAAGAATATGAACGGCAAGGCTGTCCGCCTGTTCTTCGGAGTCTCTGCTGTAACCCCTGGTGACCAGGTTCATGGTGATGTCGTCAACAACGTCTCCGTAGTTGTCGGACAGTTCCTGTACCTCGGAACTGCCAAGGTGCTGGGCACCCTCGTGGCCCAGAGTGGTCCATGCGGATGTGAGTTTGGCCTTTTCAACGGATTTTATACCGTGGCTCAGAACGATGTGGGCAGCTTCGTGGGCAATGATTGCCGCAAGCTCGTCTTCATTCTGGGCAAGGTCGCAGAGCCCTTTGTTGAGAAGAACGATTCCACCGGGGCATGAAAGGGCGTTTATGCCCTGGTCATTCAGTATCATGAAGTGCCAGCCGCCGAAGGTGGCGGGTCTTGGGGAAAAACCGGCGATCACCGCTCCGATCTCGTTCACGTATTCTACTGCTGCCCAGTCGAACATGGGCGTTTTCGTTGCTAGAATGTTGGCGGCAACCGCCCTGCCGATATAATGCTCTTCAGATTCGGTGATTTCCCTGTTAGCTTCGTCGAAGGCCTGGTAGACTGTAACCGCACTGGCAACTTCATCGCTATCGATGATGTCCACAACGTCTCCCAGACCGAAGGCCAGAAGGCTGAGAATTACTGCAGCGGTCATTGTGAACCTCCTTCGATGAGCATGCCGTCAATAAGGAAGGCCTCGATAACTGCAGGTTCGATCTCTATTGCTTCAATGGCGTCGACCTTGTCCCACGGCAGATCCTTGCCCTGGGCATAGGCATCCTCCACGTCGCTGTTGAAACCTCGACCTGCAAGCATGATCATGTCGCTGTCGTCGGTGGATTCGGAACCCTGTGAAAGAAGGGCTCCTGTGAGGGCCGTTGCATGAACCCAGCCTGAAGTGCCGGCTGAGGTTTCAATACTGAACCAGTCTCCCTGCTCGCCGGTTACGTCCACCACTTCACCGAACTGAAGATCTCCCACCGGCTGTGCATAGAAAACCGGCTGGGGGAAAATGTGCTGTTCCATGATCTTTACCGTGGCGCTGCCCCCGGGCTCTATGGGTGTTTCATCTGCGTAAAGCGATGAAACCATAACCAGCGCAGCAATTATGATGCTGATACGCATTTTT
>CAZNFQ010000251.1:0-2045 GCA_964571965.1 uncultured bacterium
TGAAGTCCACCGACGTAAGCAACATTCTTCAGCGGGGCGGCACAATACTCCACTCCGCCAGGAGTGAAGAGTTTCGAACCGCACCCGGCAGGGAAAAGGCAGCGGAAAACCTCAAACGCCGGAAAATAGACGGCCTTGTCGTATTCGGAGGGGACGGCAGCTTCCGCGGAGCCAACGACCTTCAGAGGGAACACGGTATCCGGGTGATAGGTGCCCCTGCAACAATCGACAACGACATCTGGGGCACTGACTTCACGATCGGCTTCGACACAGCGGTGAATACAGCCCTTGATGCTGTGGACAAAGTCAGGGACACGGCTGCAGCCCATGACAGGCTCTTCATCGTTGAGGTAATGGGCAGGCACGCCGGTTTCATAGCCCTTGAAGTGGGCATAGGAACCGGTGCCGAGGATATTCTGATACCCGAGACCAGAACCGATATTCCAGCTATTACAGCAAGACTGCATAAGCGCATGAATGACGGCAGAACCTCAAGTATTCTGGTGGTTGCAGAGGGAGACGAAGAAGGCAGTGCCTACCAGATAGCCGAAAAGATCGAGAAGCAGTCGGGTATCAAGAGCCGGGTTACCGTTCTGGGTCATGTTCAGCGGGGCGGAAGCCCCACAGCGGCAGACAGAATGCTTGCTTCTAAACTGGGCTATGCTTCGGTACTTGCCCTTCTGGACGATGCCGCCCCCTGCATGGTAGGCATAGAGGAAGGGAAGATAGTCAGGCATCCTCTTGCAGATGCCTGGACAAGAAAGAAAGAGCTTGACGGTCTTCTTCTCAAGCTTGTCACCGATCTGGAATAGTCTGCAGCGACACAATTTCATCAATCGTGAAGTAAACGTCGTAGACCGGTGTTTCCGGACCCTGCCACAGTGATTCCAGTGTATCCGGGTCATCTGAAAGAAGGGTTATCCAGAGTGTCATCTGCCTGAAGTCATCTATTGCAGAAATTCCGTTGTACCATGTCCAGGTACCAGTGACGTTAAAAACACAGTAATCCTCTGTTTCCCAGACTCCTTCCACAGCCCTTCCGCTTAATCCCACAGGTTCCATTAGAAAATTCCCATCGCTGAAGAAGCTGTATACGGATGATCCGTCAGAGAACCGGAAAACACTCTCGGCCGACAGAATGTCATCTATGCCAACCTGTTCCGCCTGAGCTGACAGAAACAACAGAGTTGAAAGAAAAGCTGCAATCCTCATGATAGTCCTTTCGGGAGCAGATACCTGTATGGTGATACCTGCTCCCGATCTGTTCTATTCCGCCTGCGTTCAGTTAAGCAGCTGCACCTTTTCGGTAAAGGTACCGCCTGGAGTTGAGACCCTTACAAGGTAGATTCCGTTTTCCAGCCCAGAGGCATTCCATTCAAGTGAATGGTTACCCTGGGAGAGTACTCCCGGTTCAATGATGCCCGCAACCCTTCCATCAAGGGCGTAAACAGTTACTGTAACTTCCGAGGAAGATGGAAGAGTGACACCAATGGAAAGTGTTTCGGTGAAGGGGTTGGGATACATGGCGACACCTGCGAGGGATACCGGTTCAACTGATTCTTCTGCGGTTCCCGTGAATGTCACGTTAGCAAGTTCTATGAATCTTGCAGAGCCTGAAAACTCGGTTTCGATTATTGCTCCGGTCGTGGGATTGATCTCATGCACACCCGTGCCGTTCGTGGCAAGCAGATTTCCGTTGCCCAGCCTGTAAACTCCTCTGCCAGCGTCAAATGGTATGGTACTGACAATTGTGCCGTCTATCTGGAACCGGGTAATGGTGTCGTCTGAGAAGGAAATAACCAGGTAGTATCCGGGATAGCCTGCGTCCACCTGAACCTGTTCGGGAAATGCAACGGAGAACAGCTCTCCTATAAGAGTTCCGTCTGCATCGTAGTGCCGAACATTGTCGGTTGATCCCTGTATATCAGCTAAAATGGCGGAACCGGAGGTTACTTCGTCTACGAAAAGAATGTCGAAGGGGTCTGAACCATCCTGTATGAAGTAGCCTGCGAAAACATCCGGTTCGCTGAACATTGCTACGTAGT
>CAZNFQ010000252.1:0-2045 GCA_964571965.1 uncultured bacterium
ACTACGTAGCAATGTTCAGCGAACCGGATGTTTTCGCAGGCTACTTCATACAGGACGGTTCAGACCCCTTCGACATTCTTTTCGTAGACGAAGTAACCTCCGGGTCCGCCATTGTAGCTGATATACAGGGAACGACCGACAATGTACGGCATTACGATGCAGACGGAACTCTTATTGGAGAGCTGTTCTCCGTTGCGTTTCCCGAACAGGTTCAGGTGGACGCAGGCTATCCCGGATACTACCTGGCGGTTTCCTTCTCAGACGACACCATTACCCGGTTCCAGATCGACGGCACAATTACCAGTACCATACCATTTGATGGTGGCAGAGGAGTTTACAGGCTGGGCAACGGAAATCTGCTTGCCACGAACGGCACGGGTGTGCATGAGATCAATCCCACGACCGGAGCAATAATCGAAACCGAGTTTTCAGGCTCTGCAAGATTCATAGAACTTGCTAACGTGACATTCACGGGAACCGCAGAAGAATCAGTTGAACCGGTATCCCTCGCAGGTGTCGCCATGTATCCCAACCCCTTCACCGAAACACTTTCCATTGGTGTCACTCTTCCATCTTCCTCGGAAGTTACAGTAACTGTTTACGCCCTTGATGGAAGGGTTGCGGGCATCATTGAACCGGGAGTACTCTCCCAGGGTAACCATTCACTTGAATGGAATGCCTCTGGGCTGGAAAACGGAATCTACCTTGTAAGGGTCTCAACTCCAGGCGGTACCTTTACCGAAAAGGTGCAGCTGCTTAACTGAACGCAGGCGGAATAGAACAGATCGGGAGCAGGTATCACCATACAGGTATCTGCTCCCGAAAGGACTATCATGAGGATTGCAGCTTTTCTTTCAACTCTGTTGTTTCTGTCAGCTCAGGCGGAACAGGTTGGCATAGATGACATTCTGTCGGCCGAGAGTGTTTTCCGGTTCTCTGACGGATCATCCGTATACAGCTTCTTCAGCGATGGGAATTTTCTAATGGAACCTGTGGGATTAAGCGGAAGGGCTGTGGAAGGAGTCTGGGAAACAGAGGATTACTGTGTTTTTAACGTCACTGGTACCTGGACATGGTACAACGGAATTTCTGCAATAGATGACTTCAGGCAGATGACACTCTGGATAACCCTTCTTTCAGATGACCCGGATACACTGGAATCACTGTGGCAGGGTCCGGAAACACCGGTCTACGACGTTTACTTCACGATTGATGAAATTGTGTCGCTGCAGACTATTCCAGATCGGTGACAAGCTTGAGAAGAAGACCGTCAAGCTCTTTCTTTCTTGTCCAGGCATCTGCAAGAGGATGCCTGACTATCTTCCCTTCCTCTATGCCTACCATGCAGGGGGCGGCATCGTCCAGAAGGGCAAGTACCGAAGCATAGCCCAGTTTAGAAGCAAGCATTCTGTCTGCCGCTGTGGGGCTTCCGCCCCGCTGAACATGACCCAGAACGGTAACCCGGCTCTTGATACCCGACTGCTTCTCGATCTTTTCGGCTATCTGGTAGGCACTGCCTTCTTCGTCTCCCTCTGCAACCACCAGAATACTTGAGGTTCTGCCGTCATTCATGCGCTTATGCAGTCTTGCTGTAATAGCTGGAATATCGGTTCTGGTCTCGGGTATCAGAATATCCTCGGCACCGGTTCCTATGCCCACTTCAAGGGCTATGAAACCGGCGTGCCTGCCCATTACCTCAACGATAAAGAGCCTGTCATGGGCTGCAGCCGTGTCCCTGACCTTGTCCACAGCATCCAGGGCTGTATTCACCGCTGTGTCGAAGCCGATCGTGAAGTCAGTTCCCCAGATGTCGTTGTCGATCGTTGCAGGGGCACCTATTACCCGGATCCCGTGTTCCCTCTGAAGGTCGTTGGCTCCGCGGAAGCTGCCGTCGCCACCGAAAACCACCAGGCCGTCTATCTTCCGACGCTTGAGGTTTTCCGCCGCCTTTTCCCTGCCTGGTGCGGTTCGGAACTCTTCACTTCTGGCAGAGTGGAGTATTGTGCCGCCCCGCTGAAGAATGTTGCTTACGTCGGTGGACTTCA
>CAZNFQ010000253.1:0-1784 GCA_964571965.1 uncultured bacterium
CAAAGCTTGCAAAAGAACTGGCACCCGACCTTCTGGTCGACGGGGAACTCCAGGTAGACGCAGCAGTCGTGCCTTCCGTCGGAGCCAAGAAGTGCCCGGGCAGCCCTGTCGCCGGTCAGGCTAACGTCTTCATCTTCCCTGACCTGAACTGCGGAAACATCGCATACAAGATCGCCCAGAGACTTGCCAAGGCTGAAGCCTACGGTCCTATCACCCAGGGACTGGCCAAACCTATCAACGACCTGTCCAGGGGCTGCAGTGACGAAGACATAGTAGGGGCTGTTGCCATTACATGTGTCCAGTCTGCCGCACAGGATAAATAATCGCAACCCTTTTATCAAAATTCAGACATAGTGTATGATGTTCAGAAATTTTAAATGTTTCTGGAAACAAATGGATTGAACCTGGGGTTTTAAGATGAAAATACTGGTAATAAACGCAGGGAGTTCATCCCTAAAGTATCAGTTAATTGATATGACGGATGAATCCGCTCTTGCAGTTGGTCTCTGCGAGAGGATTGGCATCGACAACTCGTTCCTGACCCAGAAGAGGTCTGATGGAAAGAAATACGAGGTGCAGACTGACCTTCCTGACCACAAGGTCGCCCTTGAGGAAGTCATCAAAGCCCTCACTGACGCTGAATTAGGTGTAATCTCTAGCATGTCCGAAATCAACGCTGTAGGTCACAGGGTTGTTCACGGCGGCGAAAACTTCACCACGTCGGCAATAATCAATAAGGATGTTGAGCAGGCCATAAAGGACTGCTTCGAGCTTGCACCTCTGCACAACCCGCCAAACATGATGGGAATCACTGCATGTGAGGAAATCATGCCCGGTACCCCCATGGTGGCTGTCTTCGACACTGCATTCCACCAGACTATGCCTGGCTATGCCTACATGTACGCTCTGCCCTACGAATTCTATGAGAATTATGGTGTCAGGAAGTACGGTTTCCACGGCACGTCTCACAAATACGTGGCCATGAGAGCAGCTGCCATGCTTGGCAAGCCCGAGTCCGAAGTGAAGATCATCACCTGCCATCTCGGAAACGGTTCAAGCATCGCTGCCGTAAACGGCGGCAAGTCTGTTGAGACCAGCATGGGCTTCACCCCCCTCGAAGGTCTGGCAATGGGTACCAGGTGCGGTTCCATCGACCCGGCAGTCGTTCCTTTCCTCATGGAAAAGGAAGGCATGACTACCAGGGAAATCGACACCATGATGAACAAGAAATCGGGTGTTCTCGGTGTTTCCGGCCTGAGCAACGACTTCAGGGACCTGGACGAAGCTGCTTCCAAAGGAAACAAGAGAGCCGAACTTTCCCTGGAAATCTTTGCCTACAAGGTCAAGAAGTTCATCGGAGAGTACTCAGCCGTACTTAACGGTGCCGACGCAGTGGTCTTCACCGCAGGTATCGGAGAAAACAGCGCAACTATCAGGAAGAGAATCCTCTCTGACCTTGAGGGCCTGGGCATAAGCATCGATGATGAGAAGAACAAGATCAGAGGCGAAGAAATCGATATCAGCACACCTGACGCCTCCGTGAGGGTCCTTGTCATCCCGACCAACGAAGAACTTGCTATCGCAAGGGAAACCGAAGAGCTGGTCTGCATCGATGAAAAATTAAGCGCTTCAATATCTGTCTGAATTGTAAACTTGGAATGGTAAAGGAGTTTTCTCCTTTGCCTTTTTCTTATCTTTTTTCCAGGTTTCAGCGGAGTGTTTTCTGTTCTGTTTTCTGTTCTGTTTTCTGTTCTGTTTTCTGTTCTGTTTTCTGTTCTGTTTTC
>CAZNFQ010000253.1:1884-2035 GCA_964571965.1 uncultured bacterium
TGTTCTCTGTTTCCGAAGCCTGTGTTCCGGACCCGTAATGGTCTGTTTCTGAATTTCGTTTCGATCCTTCCTCCGTTCTTTCACACCATTTAACTTGACAACTCTTTAAACCGGGATCAAAACCGAGCTATTTATATTGATCAAAGACAAC
>CAZNFQ010000254.1:0-2031 GCA_964571965.1 uncultured bacterium
GACTCTATTCGATCCGGGTGTTGTCTCCAAACATAATGAAGAGGAAAGGAAGCATACCAATTAGCGCTCTGAAGAGGGATCCTGTATATTTCCGCCTATCGTTATGATTTTTAGACATAACCAAAAAACAGGGAGAAACGGTGAATTCACAAGAAGCGAAGAAAGCAGTTTTTCAGGGTCTTGGTCTGGAAGAGGTTAACTCTGGAGTCTACTACGGTGAGTGGATGTCCACGGTTGGCAAACATAAAATCAACTCCATAAGCCCTGTTGACGGGAACTTCCTTGGAGCAGTGGCTCAGGGCGAAGAAGCTGACTATGAGAAGGTAATTGAAAAAGCCGGACAGAGCTACCTCCGGTGGTCTGCGATACCTGCTCCGCGAAGGGGTGAAATAATAGGAGAGATCGGAGCGGAGCTTCTAAAAAACAAGGAACTCCTCGGCCTGCTGATATCCCTTGAGGTGGGTAAAACACTTACAGAAGGTGCCGGAGAGATTCAGGAAGCGGTAGACATTGCCAATTTCTCGGTGGGTCTTTCCAGACAGCTTTATGGCCTTACAATAGCCAGCGAAAGACCTGAGCACAGACTCATGGAGCAATGGCATCCCCTGGGAATAGTCGGGGTTATCACCTCATTCAACTTCCCTGCGGCTGTATGGGCCTGGAATTCACTGATTGCCGCCGTGGTGGGAAACGTTACCGTACTGAAACCATCCAGCAGCGCCCTGCTTACTGCCGTTGCCGTGATAAGAACCGCCAACAGAGTGCTGGACCGCCACGATCTTCCTCCAATTTTCTTCCTTGCCTGCGGAAGCGGTAGTACCATTGGCAGAAGAATGGCCGAAGACCCCGGAATGCCGCTGATCTCCTTCACGGGATCAACTGCCGTGGGCAGGCGAGTGGGGGAAGCCGTTGCGGCAAGATTCGGCAAATCCATTCTTGAGCTGGGCGGAAACAACTGTGCAGTAGTCACTCAGGATGCATGCATGACCCTGGCTGAGAAGGGAGTTTCCTTCGGAGCAATGGCCACAGCCGGTCAGAGATGCACCTCAACAAGAAGAGCCCTTGTCCACTCAAGTGTTTATGATGAATTCCTGGAAGTGATCAGTAACATATACGGTAAAGTTAACATAGGAAGTCCCCTGAATCCGGATACCGTAGTAGGCCCACTGGTGGATTCCTCAGCAGTGGATGCATTCATGAACACCGTAGAGAAAGCCAGGCAGCAGGGTGGGCGCATCGTACACGGTGGAACCCTTCATAAAGTGAAGGGGTGTGAAGATGGGTTCTATGTTACCCCCACCATAATAGAGATGGATTCCCAGGAGGGGGTTGTTCTCGAGGAAACCTTTGCACCGATTCTCTATGTGCTCAAGTACGATTCCATCGAAGAGGCAATAGCACTTCACAATGCCGTGCCACAGGGGCTGTCATCCGCCATATTCTCGGGTAACATGCACGAAACCGAACTCTTCATTTCGGCTGCAGGTTCAGACTGCGGCATAGTGAACGTAAACACATCAACCGCCGGAGCGGAAATAGGCGGCGCCTTTGGCGGAGAGAAGGAGACCGGAGGCGGAAGAGAAAGCGGAAGCGATGCCTGGAAGTATTATGCCAGAAGGCAGACCGTTACGATAAATTACGGAACGGACATACCCCTCTCACAGGGGGTGGAGTTCCCGGTTTAGTTCATACGGCCCCTCCCTCGGGAGGGGCCTTCCGCTATCTTACCAGAACCAGTTTTGTGCCTGTGGAAATGTCTCCGGTGGAAAGCCTGACAAGGTAAATCCCTGAAGATATCCCGTCGCCAGGTTCCCATGAAACGGTTTCCGTGGAAACGGTCTGCCTGTGAACCAGCCTGCCCTCTGCGGAGTAAATGGCAATTTCACCGCATGTGCCATTGAGGCCTGTAAGGGTGAAGTCCGCCGAAGAGGTTACAGGGTTGACCGAAGGGCGAATGCCAAGCACACCGGATTGGATTCCGCCTTCCACTCCCAGCTGATCATCCGTAAGTTCATACACTCCGAATCCCCG
>CAZNFQ010000255.1:0-2006 GCA_964571965.1 uncultured bacterium
CAACTCCTGCCAGATCTCTGATGGGTACTGCTATTCTCCTGGATATAAGCCATGCGCTGAGCAGCGCAACGATGAATGCAGCTGAAACAACAAAGATCATTTCCGTTATCACCGGATTCACCGTGGCTGAATGACTTTCGAAAAAGAAGCTCGTTCTTACCACGGCGGGAATCGAGTCTCCCAGGCAAACAGGAACAGCAGCGTAGATCATTTCCCTGCCCAGTGTGGCGCTGTATCTGGAGGATGTTCCGGGAATACCGTTGAAGGCTGCTATCACCTCCACACGGGTACGGTGGTTTTCCATCTCTTCAGGGTTTTCCTCGCTGTCGGCATAAACCGTTCCGTCCCTGGCTATCACCGTAATCCTTGCTCCCATTCTTTCCGCAGCCTCAGAAAGGGTTGAGTCGAGAGCTTCAGTATCTCCAAGCTGAAGACAGTTCTGTACAGTAGGAACAAGAGCCTGGGCGGAACGGGTAAGATCAGAAACGGCCCTGTCCCTGAACGCGGAGCGGAAGGAGGAAAAAACCATGACCGGCGCAATAACTGTTAAAATGATTATAACCCAGATATAACCCCTGAGAATCGATGAGAAGAGGGTGGGCATTCTCACTTTCTGACTTCTCCAATTCTGTAGCCGATTCCCCTTACGTTCTGCACCATGGAAGAAGCATTTCCAAGCTTTTCCCTTATGTGTCTGATGTGAACGTCTATGGTTCTCTCGAATACGAATTTCTCGCCGCCCCACAGAAGGTCGAGAAGTTTTGAACGGGAAAACACCTTACCTGGATTCTCCAGAAGAAAGCTGAGGATCCTGAACTCCGTGATTGTAAGGTCCACCTCTTCACCGCTCACTTTCACAGTGTAAGTCTCTCCGCTCATCTCAATAGGGCCCAGTGTGATCATGCTGCCTCGTTCTTTCGCCTCAGGTGCTGACACCCTTCTAAGAACCGCCCTGACCCGTGCAACGAGTTCCCTTGGGCTGAAGGGTTTAGTGACATACTCGTCAGCGCCCAGTTCAAGACCGGTTACACGATCGGTTTCATGGTCGAGGGCTGTGAGCATTATTACAGGGGTGGAGCAGTGGGTTTCAGAGAGACGCATCCTTCTGCAGATATCGGTGCCCTGCAGGTCCGGAAGCATGATGTCCAGGACGCACAGGGACGGAGAACCTCCATCTTCCAGCCACCTGAGAAATTTTTTGCCGTCTTCGAATGAAACGGTATCGTAGCCGGCTCTCTTCAAGTGAAGCTCCAGAAGCCCACGAATGTCCTGTTCGTCATCAACGACTGCAACCAGTTTCCCTTCCATCACCTTCCCCCGCTTCCTCTGTTCCATCTCTGCAGTGTAAGAATAACTACTGTCACGGCTCCTGCAAATACTGCGGCTGCCGTGGCCCATGCTGCACCCTCACCGCCCATCCGGGGGATCAGAATTATGTTAAGTGCCACATTAACAAAAGCGGAAGTAAGAACACTCCAGAAGGAGTACTGCGGTTTGCCCATTGCAGAACCGGCGGTTGAGAAAAGGCTTCCGAAGGGTCTCACCAGGGAAAGGCCTCCAAGAATTGCCAGTATGGGCCAGTTCTCCGCATACCTTCCCTGGTAAACCGTATCAATCACCCACCTGGGAGCCAGAACCAGAAGCGCAACCACTGGAAGCTGAATAAGCTGAACGTAAAGAATGGCTTTCATTGTTTTTCCAAGCAGGTCCTGCCTTCTGTTCTCGGACCATGCCCGTGAGATCACAGGCATGAGAACCATATTCGCCGCAGCGGACACCATGACCACCATGGAAGTAAGGGCCCGTGATGCACTGTAAGCGGCAACATCCTCAGGAGGAGCCAGTTTCCCCAGCATCAGAATGTCGGTTCTGGTGTAAACGAAACCCGCAAGACTTGTGCCCAGCGAGAAAAGGGCAAAACCGGATACCCTTCTCAGTGCTTTCCTGCTCACACCCGCCGACAAATGGATGCAGTCCCTTGCATTCCAGAAGCTGAGAAAGAATGC
>CAZNFQ010000256.1:0-1989 GCA_964571965.1 uncultured bacterium
CAGACACCTTCCAGGTGATAACCAGCGGACAGAGCCTCATCCCGTCCACAACAGGTTCCATCAAGGCATATTTCAGGTAGCAGGAACAGCTGGCCGGGATCAAGGCTCGATTCTGAACTGGGAACAGACAGCAGAAAATAAATGAACCGCGCCCAGCCTGCTAAAAAGAGTTCACTCTAGCAAACCCTTCGAAGACAATCGCTGGTTACCAGAGGAATCTTTTCCCTCGTTGTTCTTCTAATTGCGCCATTAATGTTATGGCTGAATCATTCGTCAGGGTTCCAGCGGCTGACCTTCGCAGTCCACCTTAATGACCCAGATGTCGGTGTCACCCGCCCCCTGGCTGGAAGTGTAACCGGATACCAGGAAGCCACCTGAGGGGAGGCGTCCTATATGCTCCGCACCCTCGTTGCCCGGACCTCCGTGCCGAACCGACCACAGTTCATCTCCGGATGGGGAAAGGGCCATGAGAAGCAGGTCGCTCCTCTCCGCCGGAGATGAGTCGGTACTGCCGGCAATGACAATTCCTCCAGGGCATGGGGTGGTGGAGAAGGCCATGTCATCCCCATCACCTCCGTAGGTCCATTCCCCTATGATCTCGCCTTCTGTGGTGGCTTTCGCGGCCCAGACATCGTAATTACCGTAATGGTTCTCACCGTAACCGGCCAGCATGACTGTGCCGTCGCCCAGAAGCGACATGTCAAGGCAGTAGCAGTAGCCCTCCATCCCTCTGAAGGTCTTCAACCAGATAGCTTCGCCATCGCTACGGGTCCGCATAAGGAATGGCAGAGTATTCCCTTTTTCACCTGATTCGATATAGCCGCAGACCATCAGGTCTCCACCCTCGGTCTCGAATACCGCCTCGGCCATGCCGCTGCCGTAGCCTCCGTACTGGCGGCTCCATATCTGCTGCCCGTTCCCGTCGGTCCTCAGCAGACTGATCACAGGACCGTAGCCGGACAGGCTGTCCACATAACCTGCCAGAACGTATCCTCCGTCATCCGCAGGGGTAATGTCGTAAGTCCAGTCATCGAAATCAGTACCGGGATTCCTTTCCCATATCAGATCGCCCATATCATCAACCTTGAACAGCCAGTTGCGCTGACCTTGCTCCATGGTGGTCGTTACACCGGCAAGGACGAAACAGCCGTCATCCGTCAGGACTCCGTCCACTGCAAGGTCCAGCCAGGGACCGGAATAGAAGTTTTTCTCCCAGGCAACGTTTCCATCCGCATCGGTGCGTACCAGCATGCAATCCACACCACCCGGACCTTCGGAGGAGACTATGGAACGAGAGACGTCCATGGCTACCATGCCGCAGGTAAGCATCCCGCCATCTTCAGTAATCAGTGAGAAGAAGGCCTGTTCCGGTAGTTCGCTGCCGAAAGTCGTGTCCCAGGATATGGCGGTATTCGCCACCAGCAGCAGGGCAGCTGCCGCTCTTATCAATGTATTCATATCGTGATCCTTCTGCATTGGTCCTGCCGGCAAAGTTAAGGCCATCAGGCCCAGGTTATCTCCTCAACATTCAGGATTCTGTCAAATAGGGCTTAGGCTTTCATGAACAGCTTCTGCAGATCGCCTTTGTTCGTGTTCCTGCCCGGTAACCATAATTATGATAGCCCTGGTACGAACTCAAGGCAAGCTGTTCTGAATTAAGTCAGGAACTTCACTTTCAGAGGCCCCTGCCGGTTATTTCGCTCCATGTCAGGGTTCAGACACTGTATGGCCTGGCAGCAACGACTTTCTCAGATCCCTTCAGGGCTGTTTCTGCATCAAGCTATCGAATATGGTAGAAGGAAATCAATCTGTGAATAAGTCTGTTAAGCTGAATGTCTGCCAACTATTCTCAGCTGGTGAACAGGAGAATGATGAAAGTTCTTTTTTATTACAGAGGCAGAGAAAGCCTTGGTATAGAATATCTCTCGGCGGTGCTGAAACAAGCCGGTCACCAGGTTGACCTTATCTTCGATCCGGGACTCGACAACA
>CAZNFQ010000257.1:0-1987 GCA_964571965.1 uncultured bacterium
AGTCGAACTGGAACTGGTTGTCGTTGAATACAAAGACTCCCAGATTGAAATCGAAATTGTCTCTTCCGTCGAAGTCGAACTGTACCCATCCATCCTGATAGTCTTCCAGTTTAACTCTGATCCAGTGTATACCGTATTGCTCCGGAGGGTAATGATCACCCTGGTCACCGGAAGCCGGAAGTGATGAAATGTTGTGACCGGTAAGCAACACGGGCCCAGAGGCGGGAAGGTCAAGGTCGGGATCCCACAGATTGTAGTTTCCGTTGTAGTTGGGGCCGGTGAAGTAGCGCCACATGCCGTAGGTCATGAAACCGCTTTCGAAGTCCATTCCATGGGCAATGAACATGTCGTCGATAGCTTCCCACATGTTGGCGCCGCTTCCATCGGCGCAGTTCTCCCAGACTTCCCTTACGGCGTCGTTACCGAAGAGCAGCCCCATCATTCTGGGCCAGATGGACGAACCATACCAGTAAGGGTTACCAGTATCGATGGACAGCCAGGGTTTTCTCACTGCTCCCTCGCCCCAGAAACCCATCCAGTCGTTAACGTCGGGGAACACAAGGTCTTCCATGTTAACCGCACAGTTTTCCATGAACCAGGTGGGTTCCTCATAATCGTAGCTCATCTGGATTGCGTGCTGGAACTCATGTGAGGATGTGGTGGTGAGATAGTTGTAACCAAGATTCGTGTTCATGACTATGTGGCTTGCGCTGCAGGAGTGAGTGGAGTCGGGCGGCTTGTATTCGCCGGAGCTGGTGGTGTATCCAAGTGTGAGTCCGGTAAGGGTTTGAATGTAGACGTCGTAGAGATCGTCTCCGCCCAGACCATTGTCCGAAGGAGGCTGGAAGTAGCCAAGGGTGTTGACTTCCATATCCCAGGACTCATCGAAGTAACCGGCCATTTCGTTTGCATAGGCCTCTGTTACCGCATCGCCGCCGGATGTGGTGTAATGGAACCTGAAGTTGCCTCCAGGGCTTACGAATGATATTTCGGTACCGGAGAGGGTTGGTCTGTTAGCCAGGGAGCGGATACGTTCGAGGGTTGCGTGGGAGATCTGATCCTCGAGAAGCATGGCTTCGTGAAGAGCAGGGGTTCCGCACAGTGCCGGCTCAGCGTTCAATGTGTACTCGGCTGGAAGATTTTCCGGCTCGATCACACTGTAAACGAGATAAAGGGCTCTCTGGTCAACGGTAAGATTTTCATCCTCCATGATGCGCTGGGCAGCGGTGGCTGCAAAAACGCTCATGGAAAGAATGAGGACCGTGGTTATTGCTAATCTCATCTGTCCTCCTAACAGATACGGCAGAAAATAGGGACTCCGCCTGTGTAGTAATCAGAGCATACAAATACAAATCATATTTTCACGGCTATTCAGCTGCTGACTTCTATGACTTCCATTGCTGTTCTGTCTTTTCCAACTTGCCTTCTAATCTAGAATGTTTTTCTCTACTTGTCCATAACAAACTCAACCCTCTTCCGGTTCCCTTACAGGAAGGTTGCAGAGCAGGCTGTCACTGAACATAGTAAGCTTTCAGGAATCACTTGAGTATAAAGGAGTACGGTTTGAAGATAACATTTCACGGAGCGGCCAGAGCTGTCACAGGCTCTCAACACCTGCTTGAGGTATCCGGCAGGAGAATTCTTCTTGACTGCGGCCTGTCCCAGGGCCACAGAGGGGAAAGCGAACGACTGAACCGAGAGTACGGCTATGAACCCGCTTCTCTTGATGCAGTGATACTTTCCCATGCGCACATAGATCATTCGGGTAAGCTGCCGGGGCTTGTGAAAAACGGATTCAAGGGAATCATCTATTCCACCGCTGCAACAAGGGACCTGGCAGCTGTGATGCTTCCCGATTCCGCGCACATTCAGCAGGCGGATACCGAGTACATCAACAGAAAAAGAGCCAGGGATGATCTTGATCCTGTTGAACCTCTCTATGATCTTGAAGATGCTCTCTCCGCAATAGAAAAATTCGTTTCTCTTC
>CAZNFQ010000258.1:0-1983 GCA_964571965.1 uncultured bacterium
GTTGCTAAGGGAATGAAGGATACCTCGGCCAGGTGACAGGATGTCTGGAAGAATTTTCAGCAGAAGCCTGAAAAGACCCTGAATAAAAAGCCACGAAGCTAGAAGCATACCCCGTACCCAGGCTGCCTTTGTTATTCAACGATGAATACTGAGGGGCTTGTTAGATCGCAGGCTTATTTCCACAGGCTGCTGCAACCTGCAGGAATGGCAGAAAGGGGACAATGATTATAGCAAGGGTTACCGCGGTCTTCCTTTCCGTGCTGGTTTTCACCTGTGAGGCAATTGGGGATTCTCCCTCTCGGAGAACCCTGCTCCACCCCATGGACAGTTTCACGGCGTACACCCTTGAACGAAATGAATGGGTGTTCAATTTTCCCCTTACTCCGGGGTGGATAATGTGGGGTGCCACTGATCACGTTACCCTGGAGCTGGACGGGGAATGCTGGCTGGGCGGTGTCCCAAGCATTAACGCCAGGGTCAGGTTTTCCGATCAGAGTGGAGCAGTGCCTTCAATGGCCTTCGAATCCATGTACCAGTACCTTCCGGATACCGTTAATCTGCTTGAAGACTACGAATACCTGAACGTCAAAAGAACAGGCAACAGCTGGTACAACAGGGTCAATCTTTCATGGAGGTTTTCACCAAAGATCTGCCTTAACGTTTCACCGGGTGTTACATATTCAGAGACCCTGGAGATCGATAACGGCCAGCGTACCCCTTTCAGAAGCACTCTTCACAATGACGTTGTTAAGGGAGACATCTCAATAGGCATCGACTGGCTTTGCTGCGACTGGCTGTCGGTCCATTCCAGTGTTTCCCGGGGAACTACTTTCGTTTACCTGGACAATGTGCCGGGCAAGGATCAGCTTGTGGCAGGTGTAAGGATTGCCCCTTTTCTTCAAATGCAGCAGCCCTTTCTGAGAAACATGGGAGCTGAACTGGCGCTGGTATCAATTTCCTTCCCCGATGTGGATGAAACCCTAACCGGGCCCATGTTCTATCTGTACTGGCAGTGGAAGTGAACCCCGTATAATGAGGTAAAGAGCCTGCCTCGATGTTGATTCTGATGCTGAGAGACAAAACCCCCGCAGTCCCTTCTTCTGCTGGCTCGGCATTGGCTGCTGGCTTTATCATAGGGTCATCTTTCGTTTCGATACACCCGGGGTGATGGTGCCCGCCGCATTGGGCATTATGACACTCGCACTGAAGGGGTATTACATTCCTGTTTGGAGAGATCAATGAAAAATACCGATCTGATCATTCGTGAGGAGAGGGCAGAGGACCATTCCGCCATTACCGAAGTAACCGTGGACGCGTTCACCCACCTGGGTATGGGTGAGGTGAACGAGCACTTGATCATAGAGAGGCTCAGGGAGGCCGGCGCCCTTTCCGTTTCCCTGGTGGCCGAACTGGAAGGCAGGATTGCAGGGCACATCGCCTTATCGCCCATAACCCTTTCAAGCGGCGTTTCAGGCTGGTACGGCCTGGGGCCGGTTTCTGTGCTGCCCGATTTGCAGGGACGGGGCATAGGCAGCGCACTTGTAAGAGAAGGGCTTGCAGGGCTGGAGGCTGCCGGGGCCGCAGGATGCTGCCTGGTGGGGCACCCTGAATACTATGGCAGGTTCGGCTTCATTCACCCGGAGGGCATGTTCCATGAAGGGGTAGCGCCCGAGGTTTTCTTCGCCCTGTCGTTCTCAGGTGAGTATCCCGGGGGCAGGGTGGTGTTTCACAGCGCCTTCGGAGTGTAGGGAAGCATGCACCGGGGATCTTTGCTGATCCTTTATTCAGCTGAAGTGTTTTGCGCACATGATCTGGAGGCATTGACTAATGGAGAAGAAGTTCATGGTGCCGGCGGGGCTTTTCTTCAACCTCGGAGCGCTCATTCTTTTTTCAGTGACAAGCTGCCAGAGGGGCGGCCCGGGATGGGCAACATGATCCGCTCCTGCGTGCTGCCGGTGATGGCTTTGCTTACATTATGGAGGG
>CAZNFQ010000259.1:0-1961 GCA_964571965.1 uncultured bacterium
AGAAGGGATACCGGTATCATGTCTATCAGGTAGACGATGTAGTGGGAAGCGCCGCTGACCGGAGCTTCTGTTGCGGCGTGCCACTGCAGAAGCGAATGGGTCAGTCCGTCTCCCGGGAAAAGGGGTTCGAACAGGATCGTTATAAGATACGGCCAGGTGAAGAATGTCAGAAACACAGGGGCGAACACAAGGCAGTTGAGAATTCCCCTGAGAAGTTTTTTCCGGGGGGCCACGGCCCATGTGAAAACCCCTGCCAGTATGCATCCTATGGCCGCTTCCACTCTGATGCCCGTGGTTGTGCCGGTGAGGGTGACAACAGGGTTGAAGAAATTAATGAGGAACCAGACTGCGTTAGACCGCTCCAGGGGGAAATAGCCAATGGCGGAGCTTGTTCCTGCCAGGGCATCTATCAGAGGCGGAAGCAGAGTGAGTGTCCAGGCAAGAACCATTATCTTCAGCAGTTTTGCGGTGCTGTAGCCGCTGAAAACCCTCATGAAGAAAACAAGGGTCAGAAGTGGATAGACATAGGCAACCGGAAAATGAAGCACGAAAGCCGGTTCAGATACCAGCATGCCAAGGGAAACGGATTCCATCAGGTTCCTGAGCATGACCGTAACGGCGAAGAGAGCTGCCAGCTGCCAGGGCGAGGCGGGAATGGATATGCCCCAGTCGATCCATCTGTCTATGAACTTCTTTAAACTCATTCCATCTCCGACCTGGTAAAAGGCTGCATTGCAGGATAACCGGTGCTTTGCCAGTCAAGACCTGCGGTCATGAGAACCGTTGCCTGGAATCCGGAAAGTGTCATCCCGTTAACCGTTCCGCTGACCACTCCCTCTCCGCAGAAGACGCCGAAGCCCCTGAAACCATTCCAGTCGGGAGGGCAGTAAAGACAGGTTGTGGATGATCTGCCGTTCCAGAATTCCACAATGCCGTTAACATCCGCTGATGTTTCCATACGCACCAGAACTATGTCCGGTTTGAAAAAATCCATGAGTTCCGTGAGGGTTTCCTGAGCCACCAGGGGATTCGACCACAGAGATTCTGCCATGAAACCGGAATCCATATAGGGATCGGTATCCAGGGGGATCCCCGAAGGGCCGGTTCTGATGATCAGATGATCCCTGGTTCCATGAAGTTCCATGTTACCGGGAACAACTGCCAGTATAAGAAGACCGCTGCTGTCAGCTTTTTCAAATACTTCCATGAAAAGATCGTTCTGTTCCGCGTCGATCACATGGAATCGGCCCCAGGAGGTGTTTTCGAGATTGCCTAGTTCTTCAGGCACTATGGTCTGCCGTTGTTCTCCAGCTAATTCGATTAGAACGGTGACACCTTCCGGAACTGGCATCTCCGTTCCCGCGCTGTCAGCGGGTGGTTCTCCGCCGCACCCGGTTAAAAGTGCTAATACCAGCAGAACCTGATGTTTTTTCCTAAAAAAGTGCCCGGCTTTGAACCGGGCACTTATCAGTTTCATTCGTCTCTTACCTGAGTACTGAAACCCTCTGGGCCTCAATGGCGTTTCCATGACGGAGAACCACGAAGTAGGTACCCGAAGCAATACCGCCCTGGAACTCAACGGAGTGAAGTCCCTGTTCCGCAGGACCGCTGTAAAGGGTGGATACCCTTCTTCCCGTAAGATCCACGAGAGACAGATCCGCATTGCCTGAGCCGGGAAGGGTGAAACTCACTGCCGAGCCTGCTGACATGGGGTTCTGCTGTACATTGAGGTCGGCACCTTCGAAGGTTTCTCCCTCTTCTATGCCCATGGTGTAACTGGCTGTGAAGCTGTAGTTACCGGACAAAGAGGTGTCTGTCATGTTAGCAGGGAAGAAAACAGCCCAATCCCAGCCACTTGCGGGAACACTTACAGACAAGGTGTTTTCTGGTGCTTCAACGTCGTACCAGTCGAACTGGAACTGGTTGTCGTTGAATACAAAGACTCCCAGATTGAAATCGAA
>CAZNFQ010000260.1:0-1904 GCA_964571965.1 uncultured bacterium
TTGCGTGAAAGAATCCGCAAAGCGGTTGGAAGAATACGCAAATCTGGTCCTGATTACCTGGTATACGCCCTTATGGACAGCGTGGTGGACAATTACTTCGTTGCAATAGAGGGAATCGGTGAATACATCGAAACCCTGGACGAAGAGATCATTTCCAATCCAGAACCATCTCACATGAACGAAATCCACAGGCTGAAGAGATGCATACTCTCACTGAGAAAAGCAGTATGGCCCCTCCGTGAGGAAATAGGCACAATGGACAAGAATCAGTCGGAGCTTATCGCCCCGGAAACAGGCACGTTCCTGAGGAACCTGTATGATCACACCATTCAGGTAATAGACATGGTGGAAACCCACAGAGACCTGCTTGGCGGAATGCACGACACCTACCTCACCAGCGTAAGCAACAGAATGAACGACATCATGAAGGTACTCACCATAATCGCCACGATTTTCATTCCCCTCACCTTCATTGCAGGGGTCTACGGCATGAACTTCCATCACATGCCGGAACTTGAGAAAGCATGGGCCTACCCGGCTGTGCTGCTTCTTATGCTTATAGTGGCAATAATGATGGTGTGGTTCTTCAAGAGGAAGAAGTGGTTCTGACAAACCGATCCTCCAGACCGGCTCTTCACCAGAGCAGGATGCAATGAAGAATACCCCGAAAAAGATAGGAGTATACCTGGGAACCCTGGGAGCCATGTTCTTCTGGGGGATATCCTTCGTGTGGACGAAGATCGTCTTCGAATACTACGGCCCATTCACAACCCTGTTTCTGCGATTGCTTATTTCATCTGCCCTGCTGGCACTTTATGCAAAGACCACGAACAGGCAGGAGAAAATAACAAAAAAGGACTGGCCGTTCTTTTTTCTCCTGGCCCTTCTCGAACCGTTTTTCTACTTCATCGGAGAGAGCTTCGGACTGATGCTGGTTTCACCCACCCTGGCATCCATAATGATCGCGCTTATCCCGGTCGTGTCACCTGTATTCGCATGGCTTGTATACAGGGAAAAGCTTACGGTGATCAATATTGCGGGGCTTGTTATCTCATTCCTTGGAGTGGCTCTTTTTACAACCACGGGGAATTCAGGGCTGAATGCTTCTCCCAGGGGGCTGCTGCTGCTTCTTTTCGCGGTGATCTCAGCGGTTGGCTACAGCCTTGTGGTCAAGAACCTATCCCACCGTTACCGTCCGCTTACCATCGTCCGTACACAGAACATGCTGGGAGGTTTATACTTCCTGCCGTTCATGGCTGTTTTCGAGTGGAAGGATACCATTGCGGCAAATCCACCGGCGATTGTGATAATGGACCTTGTGATGCTGGCGGTTTTCGGCTCCTCCCTGGCTTTCATACTGGTCACGGTATCCATCAGGGAGCTGGGCATAGGTAAAACCAACGTATTCACCAACATCATACCCATAATCACCGCGATAACCGCCTGGTTCCTTCTGGGAGAAGGCTTCTCAGAAAGAAAAATACTTGGAATGGCCGTTGTAATTACAGGCATTCTGCTCTCGCAGTACCGTAAAAAGAACAGATCCCCGGTCATCCATGAACACTAGAATACAGTCGACTCATCAGAACTGGTCTTTCCTTCTGAGCATGCTCAGGATAGCACCCGGCACTGGTAAATTCCATATTAAAGCCTGTAGAGTGTTAAGCTTCACAGTTGAGGAATGAAGTAATACGCAGATGCAACCATGATGAACCAGTCTCTCGCTCCACGTTTAAAACCCCATGTGCCAAAGAAAGAAACAGCACATAAAACACAACCGCAATACCAATGG
Source organism: uncultured bacterium (assembly GCA_964571965.1). GTDB lineage: Bacteria > Fermentibacterota > Fermentibacteria > Fermentibacterales > JCC-6 > Sabulitectum. Next base: position 1,793 of record CAZNFQ010000260.1, read on the forward strand.
ACCCAGTGAGTACAAGGAGACCGAACAGAACCCCTGATCCCATATTACTTTTCTCCTCCTTGCTTAACTTATAAACTCTTTTCCTGTCAAAGTATGTATATTATTCGTTCAA
>CAZNFQ010000261.1:0-1899 GCA_964571965.1 uncultured bacterium
TGGTACCCCACATGATTTCTATTTGGAACCCGTTCATTGAGTGGGTAACCAAGATCACGGCACTGAAAGGCTCCCTGCCAGCATGATGTTGTGGACTTAGTGTCTTCAACCCATCTCGAGAACTCACCCTGCAGCATACTCCTACCGGATCGGAATGGAAATGCAGCGGAAAACTGGAGGCCGTGCTACAACTTCAGTACCCTAACTGAGGAGTATTCTGTGTCCCTGGTGAGTTCCAGTAGATATATACCTGGTGGAGCTGGAATACCACTTCTCGTCTCCCCGTTCCAATGGGTTCTCCCCTGCTGATCAAGAACAAGCTGGGCAATGTTTCTCCCAGATATATCAAAAACACTTACGATTTCACTTCCAAAGGAAGGGTTATGTGCAGAGATACTTAGATAAGTCTTGAAGGGGCTTGGTGATACCGATAGAGTCCCTTCTTGACAAGCCCCGCCACCTTCTATCCCTTGCTGGATTGTGTTGTTGAGGTAAACATAGATTGAATCCTGCGCTAAGGGGTCCGAATCCAAGTTGATCCGCACAAGATCCAAATCCCCGTCATTGTCAAAATCAGCAGAACCCAACTGGCCGAATGAAGGAGAAAGCGAGACAGCTGGTTCCTTAAAAGTGCCATCCCCCAATCCAAGACATATCTCGACAGAAGCCCCAGAACCACCCAGATCAAGATCGCCGTCAAGGTCGAAGTCCCGTGCAACAAGCCAGACCATTTCATCACCAAGGGAATCGGAGATAAGAAAGTAACCTGTACCGTCATTCAGATATACATAATGCTCGTTCCACCCGAAACCGCAGGAAGCAGCCATGTCCATATGACCGTCATTGTTGAAGTCTCCTGCTGCGATAGTAGGATAATCCTGACAGACCCCATTTGTAACACCGGTGAAGTATTCAGTCTGAAGAGTCCCATCTCCGTTACCAGGCAATATCCCGAAACGGTAGCCGCTGCGCGGGATGTATGCGACATCAACATTCCCATCTGAATTTAAATCACCTGGTGTGAAGACCAGATGGGAGAAGGAGAAAGCATCGATAGTATAAGTTGAGTCAAGAGTGAAGGTTCCGTCTGCATCTGAAAACCAGACATCAAGATATTCGGTTGCATCCCCCTCCGTGAATGAGTGATGGGGCAAGAGCAGCTCGGAGTGCCCGTCGCCATCAATATCTCCGGTGTTCACGGAGTAATGATCCATGCTTATGACCTGACTTACCTGGAAACCGCCGGATCCGTCTCCCAGGTACACTCTGATGTCGTCCCCGCTGTTTCCCTCACCAACTGCAATATCTGGATAGGAATCTGAATTGAACTTGCCAATTGAGATGGTCTCGGGAGTGCAACCAAGGGTCTGCTGTACATGAGAAAAAGTCCCATCACCAAGTGAAAGAAAGACATGCAAGGAGTTGGGATTGTATCCGGTAACAATGAAGTCATCAACGCCATCACAGTTAAAGTCTGCGGTTTCACATAGCCATGGTTGGGACACGGAGAAGGTGAAGCTAGGTTGGCTGAACAAGGGCTGGGATAATGAGATTGATGGAATTAGAATCGCGATTAGCAATGAAAAGGGATCGCCCTGCCTTTCAGTTATCCTTGTAGCTTTCATAGAACAACAGCCTTTCTCACAAGGGAAACACCTCTCAGGTCTTCAATATGGCGTAGATAGACACCGGTCAAGGCTCAACTCTGATACTGAAATGAAGAAACTGATCCAGATAGCCCTTTTCCCAATGGACAGGTTTTCACGAAATCCGGTGAGTTTCGAACCCCGCAAGTGACAAAGGCGTTCAACATCTTAGATCTATTTGAGATGGAGGAATCACAGGTGGTACCCCCGCCGGGATTCGAACCCAGGCTTCCGGCTCCGGAGGCCGACGCTC
>CAZNFQ010000262.1:0-1887 GCA_964571965.1 uncultured bacterium
CTAAAAGGGAGACGATAATGTCCTGGAAGTGTGATATATGTGGCAAGGGTCCCACTGTTGGTAACCGGATCAGCCACTCTGACAAGAAGACAAAGCACGTTTTCAAGCCTAATCTGCAGAGTGTCAGAGCAATTATCGACGGCAAACCCAAGAGAATAAAGGCCTGCACAACCTGCATAAAGAGCGGAAGAGTGCTTAAGGGTTAATTCTTATCCTACGCGAAGAGGGGGAAGCAGCTGCTTCCCCCTCTTTCTTTATACACAATATTTACTGCTCTTCGTCTTTATTCCTGCGCTCGTCTTCAGCGGCCTGGGCCATCTGATATTCCCGGGCAAGCCTGGTGTAGCCGAACCCCATGTTCAAAAATTCCCATGGTAGCGGTTTCGACTGATCTCTGGGTTCGAACACGGTGTTCATGTCTATTCCCGCATAGTCAAAAGCGGTGTTCCACCCCACACCCTCGAGCTTTTTCACGAGAGCTTTGCCGACCCTGCGATCTCCTCTGATAAGAAGCGCCTGAATGTGGGTGTCTCTCGGGTCGAAACCCTTGGCTTCTGTAACTCCCAGTTTTTCCAGTGCTTCTCTTAGGTCGGCAAGGTGCTGCCTGACATCCCTGAGGTTTGCCATGGGTGACCACTGGAATGCGGTCCAGGGTCTGGGGATGAACTGGTCCACACGTACGCTTATGGGCAGTTTGGTAAGACTCTTAACGGTTTTAACGAACTCGATGTTCTCCAGTCGGTCCTGATCGTTCTCGAAGGGGAAACCAAGCTGAAAATTAATCTGCACTGCCTGCATGCCCTTTGGCATGTCTCTAACGATTTTGAAATAGCTTTCATTGTTCCGGTACTTGCCAAGAACCTTCCTCAGTGAATCGCTGCCGGTTTCAGGAACCAGAAGAAGTGTATCAGCATCCATGATCGTGGGCAGCTCTTCGGCAAGTTCGGGGGTTTCCCGCATGTGTGAACTGACTCTCGCTTTAAGTTTGCCTTTATCCGCAAGTTTCATAAGCTCTTTAAGCTCATCGTGTCCGCCAGGGGTACAGGCAGTGTAAACCACAGTGGTTCCCTCGGGGATTCTGTTAATTTTCTCTTCCAGATCCTCAGCCCTCTGCTCCCTGTATGGAAGAAGAAGGTAGCCGGACATGCAGAAACGGCAGTTGTAGGGACATCCCCTTGCAATTTCGAGAATATAGGTGTCGGGCATAATGGAATGTGCTGAAATGATATCGGTAAGTGCTCCGACACTTTCAGAGCTGGCCCACTGCCGCATTATCGAATGTTTCGGATCCGTACCGTGAACCGCAGGAACGTACAGCCCCGGCAGATAGGAAAGCCCCTGGAGTATCTCGGCCTTGGGCCTTCTTCGTGACCCGAGACTTTTGATAATATCGAGAACAGGCCCAAGGGTAGGTTCTGTTTCACCAATGATGAAGGCGTCGAAGAAACCGCTCATGGGAATTGGATTGGCCGTAACACTCATTCCCGTTGCGAGAAGAATGGGCCATTTGTGTTCCCTCTTTGTGTTTTCCAGTGTAATACCTGAAAGATCCATCATTTCCAGGGCATTGAACCAGTCGATTTCAGAAGGCATCTGAAAAACGAGAAGGTCCGAATCCTTAATGGATTTGCCGGTATCAAGGGTCTCAACCGGTTTGTTCTGTCTTTTTCTCCAGTTCAGCTCATCCTTCTCTGGAAGGAAAGCCCTGGCGCACATCGTGTCCGGCCAGGTACTGAGCTGTTTGTAAAGCCGGTGAAAGGCAAGGTGACCCATTGCCTGGGAATACTCCCTGGGGAAGGCCACCAGGGTTTCAAAAACACCCTCGGAATTTCCTGAGGAGAGTCTTCTTTCTGCGTCAAGAAGCTCGCACCGTCTTTCTTCATACTT
>CAZNFQ010000263.1:0-1871 GCA_964571965.1 uncultured bacterium
ACCATGGAATCTGCTCCCCTGGGAAGCTTGACCCACACATAGAAGGTTCCCGGAGTCTGGGAAATGTCCCACCCCAGCCCGCTGAGACCTGCCACGAGAACCTCCCTGCGCTCCCTGTAAACCTCAAGTCTCCGGTTGAACAGAGAAATGTCCATTCCCATGGCTGTTTCACCTGCCTTCTGTATGGCCGTGAAAACCCCGGAATCTATGTTCTCCTTGGCTCCCATAAAGGTACTTATCAGTTCAGATCCTCCTGCGGCGAAGCCTATTCTCCATCCTGTCATGTTGAAAGTCTTTGAAAGACTGTGAAACTCCAGCACAACGTCCTCGGCGCCGGGAACCTGCAGGAAACTCATGGGCTTCTCTCCGTCGAACCTTATGTGGCTGTATGAGTTGTCACTTACCAGAAGAATGTTGTTCTCCCTGGCGAATTCCACCATCCGGGTCATTTCCTCCAGGGTGACAACGGCACCGGTGGGGTTGTTGGGATAGTTCAGGAACATAACCTTGGATTCACGGAGAACCGCAGGGGGAATTCTCTGGAAATCAGGTAGAAATCCATTCTCCTCGAGAAGCGGCATATCCACCGGGATGGCATCTGCCAGAATTGCCGATGCCCTGTAAACAGGATAACCGGGATTGGGCACAAGAACCAGATCTCCCCTGTTGCAGAAAACCATTGGAACGTGAGCTATGCCCTCTTTGGAACCGATCACGGCAGCGGTTTCACAGGTGACCCCGAACTGGTTTTTCATCCATCCTTTGCATGCTTCTCTGTAGAAGTCGCTTCCGGCTCCGTCGGGATACCTGTGGAATGCAGGTTCAGCAAGGGCCTTCTGCCCGGATTCCACTATACCGGAAGGGGTGGGCATGTCAGGGTCTCCTATGCCGAAATCTATCAGATCAAGGCCCCTTTTCCTGGCTGCTTTTTTCTGTCTGTCAAGTTCCGCAAAAAGGTAAGGGGGAAGCTTCGATAATCTCTCCGATGCACTGATGAGCGGCTGCAATGGGTCTCCTTTCGACAATGGTGCTGCAATTATAGTACAAGGATGAACTGCGATAAAATATTTGAGACCTGGAATACCGCGGGATGCTGATTCCCTTCGACGCTGAAACCGGAACCGTAAGGGCATCCATCAAGGTGCTCATCGGCCTCTGCAGGCCTCCTGATACCCTGAGAACCGGTGAGGAATCCATAGACATAAGGACCAGACAGAAAGAACACACCAGAAAACAGAAGGAAATTGCCCAGTCAAGGGTTTGTGAAACTGAAGTTCCGGCCATGCTCACCCCTGAGATCAACGGTATCGCGTTCTTGATCACCGGCAGGGCCGATCTCCTTGCACAGGATGGAACCGTAACGGAGATCAAGACCGCACAGCCCCTCCCGGAAAAACCCCGCAGTGACCACCTCCTGCAGCTGCTTTTTTACAAATACGCGCTGAAGGCAAACGCGGCAACCATAGTGTACACCGATCCCGACACCGAAGATGCCGCAGAGTTCCAGGTTGATGGTGAGGAAGGTGATAAACTCTGGGAAAGCTTCCTGCTCGATGTTTCTCTCTTCGTGAGGAACGAGTGGGACAGACACAGGGAGCTTGAGGAGAACCTCGGGAACTTCTCCTTTCCCTTCCATAATGCAAGACCCGGCCAGAACGAGATAATCGGAGCTATAAGCAGTGCGGGAAACAACCGCGGTGAACTTCTTCTCCAGGCTCCCACGGGAACCGGAAAAACCGCTGCCGTTCTAACAGGAGCCATTCCACCTGCGGTATCCAACTGGAACATCCTCTTCTTTCTCACCTCGAAGAACACCCAGAAGAAGATCCTCAGTGAAACCATGGAGCTGATCATCGAAAACGGTTTCCACT
>CAZNFQ010000264.1:0-1870 GCA_964571965.1 uncultured bacterium
CCCAGGTGGCTCCAAGATCGGTGCTCTTCCAGAGACCGTGATACTCACCGCCGGCAAGGAGTGTATTGTTACTTTCGGTGTAGCTTACGGCATGGAAGTAACCGTTGCTTATGCCATCCTGAGACACATTGTATGTGCTGCCGGGAGAGGGTGTAAGGTAAATCCCCCCGTAATGTCCCGCAAGGTAACCCTGGGATGAAGCGCAGCCCGCCTGCCAGTATGAGGCAACTATCCCCTGGGTGTTCAGTGTCCAGTTCTGACCCTGATCGGTGCTTTCATAAACGCCTCCTGCAGAAATCACCGGGGCATAGAGATTCGTACCGTCACATACCGCCGGGGCATAACTTGCCCCGGAAACCACAAGATCCCAGTTCGTTCCGTAATCTTCGGTGATGTAGAAACCGTCCGAGGTGGTAACAAGAATTGTTTCTCCGGTACCGAAGGGGGCTGCCAGAAGTCCCCATCCTGAACCGGCGGGACCGATTTCGCTCCAGGAAAGACCTGCATCAGTTGACCGGTAGAGAGAATAGTCCAGGCCTGACATGGCCAGATACATTGTGTCAGGATGCTCAGGGTCACATGCGAAACCCTTCATATAGCCGCTGCTCATACCAACTTCAGCCCAGGTTACCCCTCCGTCATCGGATCTTCTCACTCCGTTGTTGGAAGAAAGTCCTGCCATGAGGATGTCGGTGTTTTCAGCATTTACCCCGATGCCTATTACATAACTGGAAGCCATTCCTGATACGGTTTCCCAGGTAACACCGGCGTCTTCAGAACGATAAAGACCTGTTCTGGTAGCTGCGTAAAATGTATTGGGCGCATTGATCCCTGCGGCACAGAGATCGTTCACAGGAATGGGATAAAGCTCCGTTTCAGTCCAGCTCAATCCTCCGTCGGTACTTCGGAAAACCCCCCCTGCATCGGAAGTCATTGAAAAACCGCATCCTGCAAGAACCAAATCACCGTCTGACGGCGAAGGAACAATGGCTTTCAGATTACCGCCCCAGGGGCCTGTGCCGGTCCACTCTCCGATACCGGGTTCTACGGGAACCTCAATTGAAGCATATCCCCGGCTGAATTGATCATCAGGATTTACACACCCTGTTTCTCCATCTGTGAAACCGGAAAAAAGACACACCGCCGTTAACAGATATATCATTTCAATCCTCCTCCTTTTTTTTCCAGCAAATAGTAGACTAGAAAAAGAGAGGGGAGTCAATAGGCCATAGGCCTAATCAGTAGGTCGGGAATTCCTCGTAACCCTGGTACTGAAGATTGTAATCCAGTGAGATGGCCGCTGAACCCTGAGGTATATCCAGATCGTCTATCCATGTAATTATTACTGAAGCGTTTTCCTGCCTGACGCTGAGAACGCTCTGCCTGTCGAACAATACAGGATCACCTTCGGTGTTCTTCGGCTGCCAGAAGCACACGGACTCCCAGTGCCAGCCGGGGAGAAGCCTTACACCGCTGAATATTTCAATTGTTCCGCTTCCGTCACTGTTGTACAGAACTATGTAGAGGGTGTGTTCTTCACCTGGTATTGAACATTGGATTATTGCCCTGTCGATAATTTGAATACTGTCTGGCATTGCCGGGAAATCAGATGATATCGCCACTCCCATGAATACAAGTGCTGCAAACAGGGAGGCTTTCACTTATCTTCAGTTCCCGCTGAAGAATTCGGTGGCCAGCCTCCAGGCTCCGTCCTGCAGGACCATGGGATAGCTGTAGGTGTTCGGTTCTCCGGTGATTGAAACAACGACGATTGCGGTGTCTCCTGCCATGGAGCAGTCTTCCAGACTTATCATATCACGGGACCAGGGAAGTTCCTCTCTGAACATGGGTGAGTCTATGATGATCCTCA
>CAZNFQ010000265.1:0-1868 GCA_964571965.1 uncultured bacterium
AACGACCCGGACTATCAGGCGAATCAATCCTCTTCTCAGCGAAAGTGGCGGACTCGTAATCCCCAATACATGAGGGACTATCGAAAGAAGAATCCTGGTTACGTCAAGCGGAATCGAATTCAGCAACGCCGTCGCAACCGTGCTCGCCAAAAATCTTCGCAACCATTATCATCCTTGGTCTCGTCTGAAGCGATTGTAAAAATGACCAGCCTCCACGTAGATGGGAAGGCGCTTTGGGTCCAAGGGTGGGCGGTTTCAGAGACAGGTGAGATAATTGTAAAAATGACCGGCCTACAGACTCATGCCATCGGTCTTTCAGCCTCTTTTCCTGTTCCGTTGAAAAGAGGGCGTGATTGTAAAGAGATACCAGTCTGGCCTTCCTGGCCCTTGCCGGTTATTTTCATTCCATAAGCGGTTTCTCGTTCTTTGCTTCCTGATACTCACCAGGACTCTTCCTGTCTATCCTTTCTGTGAGGTGATTCTTGATGTCCGAAATTTCTCACGAGGCAAGTTGTTCGTTCAGCACGTGCTCTCTGGTGAAGTTTGTGCCTCGAGCTCTGATTCGAACAAGCTATTCTGCACTTCGTTCCCCCCCATATTCTCCTGTCCGGAATTTCTCTGAATTGGTTGCTCTTCCCTTGCGGGTCGTTCCAGCTGACGACGGGCATTACGAGATCCGTGATGGCTTCAAACGGTTTTCTTCCTGGTCAGAGGAAGGTCGCCGGGTTATTCCGGTCATCGTAGAAAACTCTTGCTCTCTCCCGGAACGCAAACAGCTTCTCTTGTCGGCCAATGCTCCCCGTCGCACGCTATCGCCTCTTGATGAAGGCCGTGTGGTCGATTCGCTGATGAAGGAAGATGGCTTATCGGTTTCTGCGATTGCCAAGCTGCTTGGACACAAGAAGGAATGGGTGTGCAAGCGCCAGGCTCTGGCGACACGTTTATCTGCTACTGCTGGGGAACTGTTGGTTCGAGGGAAGCTGAGCCTCACGATTGCCCATCACCTGACCAGTCTTTCGATGGAGAACCAGGATTCCCTGCTTAAGTCGGCAGACTCCCATCACCTCTCTCGCCAGGAACTCCTGGCTCTGGTTCAGGCTTTTCGTATTGCTGAACAGAAGCCGGAACGTCGCCGTCTTCTTCGGAATCCTCTGGGTGTTCTGAGGCCTGCCGCTGCTCCGACCTCTTCAGTTCGGGCACAGCGCCTGGAGATTCATATTCAACAGATTTCCCAGACGCTGTCGGAACTTCGTTCCTTTTCGATTCCCATTGATCTTTCGCCTGCAGAGCAGAGGCGGCTGAAAGCACTTTACCGGTCTGCCTGCCAAGCCCTTCTTCAAACGGTTTCCGAGCTTGGTCTGAGGAATTGTGGGCCCAGCGAGACGGTAAGGAATGCCGCCCACCCCGCAAAGGCCGGAAAGCTCTCTCTCAGTTCATCCCATCATGAGGAGACCATCTATGAAAAATCCATCTCAGGTTCCAAAACAACGTGCCCGATATCAAGATCTGGGCCTTCACGATCGTCAGCGAATAGTGGAACTCTTCCGGATGCAGTATGGCACTCGGAAAATCGCCAAGCGCATGGGGACCTCTCGCAAGGTTGTTCGGCGGATACTTGCCGAACAAGGTCTGACAAACGCGTGCGAAAAAAAGCGGGCACGAAAAATCGATCCATTTCTGGAGGTGATTTCTCGGAAAGTTCAAGCCGGTCTGACGACTTCCCGAATTCTTCGCGAGATAAAGGAACTTGGCTACACGGGAGGTCGCACCATGCTGGCGGAGTATGCCGGGTCTCTCCGCACGAAACTGGACATTCAGAGTCGTCGGCCTTCTGCCAAAAGGCGTTTTGAAACGGACCCTGCGGTGGA
>CAZNFQ010000266.1:0-1853 GCA_964571965.1 uncultured bacterium
ATGACAGCATATCAAGGGTTTTCAAGCAGCTTAACGGTGAAGACAGAGACCATGCCCATCGTTTGAGGAAGTACATGGAGGAAAACGGAATTTCCATTAGCTGAGAAACTCTATAGATTGATACGAAGTGTTTACTACTCCAGTGCGGTCAAACACGTCGGGCCGTTAAGTATATCATCCTGTTGAATTTGTTTCTGGGAACAGAGTGGTATGTACGAATTCATTCTGATCTCGCGATCGGAATTACCTCGGCATCTGCCTCTGATGTGGTTATCGGGACCCCTGATGACCCTCCTTCCAGTTATCCATTCTGCGGCTCTTGATTCGCCGCCATGCGCTACCAGGTGTAGGATTGCAAGTGAATTTCGAGCAGATCCCTCTGCGGAATTAGCAGGGCTATAAATATACATGGGACTTTGTGCTGAGGATGACCTGGGTTCCTGATCTAATACGGTGGCCTATTGGACTTCCGGCAAATCATTCTTTGCTGCTGTGTGCATTCGTGACCATTCGGGGTGCGTTCAGGCAGATGAATTCAGCGATTCGTCAGGTGGCAAGGAATTTCCTGCACCACATGGCAAGGAATCTGTCGATAACATAATATTGCCCATGGGTATTCTTCCCAACATGATCATGCCGAATAAGGTGTTTCAATGCACTGCCGGAAGTGGATGCAGATGAAAAGCCGTATTTCCTGATGAAACTGCCCGATGTCGGCTTTTCCAGAAGACCCTCCATGGCAACTGCTCTGAGCATTTTTCTTGGTTGTTCCGGAAGAGAATGCCATAGAGTGGAATAGGTTCCCTTTTCCCTTTCCAGAAGCATTTCAACCGACTTTTCCACATCTGCGGTTTCAACGGATTCTCCGGTGATGTCCCACAGGGCAGAGCACAGTATCTGGGTATAGAAGGGATGGCCTTCAGTTACCCTGACTATATGAGTAGCGGTATCCTCTGAAATAGTTTTACCCTCAGAGCTGAACTCCTCGGTTATGAATTCAATCCACTGCTTCTCGGCAATTGATTCGATTGGGTAGTGACCCGAGCTTCTGTATAGCGGATTTCCTTTGTTAAGGAACATTTCCTTCAGAATGGTGGTTCTGCTTCCGCAGAAGAACCAGGCCACTCCTGTCTGCTCCTGAACGATGCTTCGGATCAGGCGCTCAAGTTTTAGACCTGATATCTCACGAACCTGTTGAAACTCATCGAATACCACGAGAACGGTTTTTCCCGTTTCCCGTATTTTCCCAGGGGTGCGGAGCAGAAGCTCAAGGTCCGGATCAGTATGGTCGGGGTCTCTTTTTATGAGTGTGAATGTTGGTTTTCCGGTTTCATCAACGGTCAGCGCCGGTGCCAGGGAAGAAAAGAATTCTCCCAGCTTCGCTGCGACTCCCCCGGAGTTCTCAAGAAGGAACGGGGTCATGGCAGAGGCGCAGGTTTTAAGAAAGTCCGCTTCATCAACGCACTTCCATACATCTATGTAGAAGCAGACCGCACCTTTCAGTTCCAGTTCAGCTATCACCGACTTGAGAAGAGATGTTTTTCCTATCCTTCTTTCTCCATGGATGAAGAGACGTTCACCGTTATCTGCAGCTCTTGTCAGATCCTTTAGTTCACGGGTTCTGTTGCAGAAGCTTTTTCCTGCAACGATACCACCGTATGAAAATGGATTCGGCATTACATCTCCCTTGTTACGAAACATTCGTTACACTGGCAATGTAATGTCTAACTGTCATTATGTCAATCGAATCCCTGATCTAATACCCGGAAACTATCTGATCTCAGGCATGTTCACCACATAGAGTTTCGGGTAATCAGAATCCTGCAGGGAGTATATCAGTATTCTGTTCTGCT
>CAZNFQ010000267.1:0-1842 GCA_964571965.1 uncultured bacterium
AGAGGCTCGGTTACCTTCGAATGGATATTGAAGGATGTGTCTCCGCAGGTGAACCGGGAGAACCTGTACTCCCTTGCATACCTGTAACCCTTGTTGTGCCTTCCGGGGCTGAGAATGTCACCGTAAGCTGCGTAACAGGCGGTGCATTCAGAAGAGTTCTTCAGGGCAGAGTGGAACCTGTCGCAGTTCCCAGGCCCTTCAGCAGCACAGCATCGGTTACCCCAGTTGTAACTGAGAATCCCGGGATCTATTCTTCCAACCGTTTCTGGCCGGATGAGCCTGTTCGCAATGTACGAACCGGCTGCAAATCCGGATTTTCCCTGGTGAGTTTCATGGTTTATCCTGTGAGTTATAACCCGGTTTCCAATGAGATATCAGCTTCAGAAGATTTCACGATAACAGTTCACTGGGATCACGGTTCACCTGCTTCTTTATCCTCCGATCAGATAAGCAGCGCTGCTTCACAGCTCTCCGGATGGATCCGGAACCCGGAAATGCTGTCTGCTTTTGCCCCTTTGGCCGGGGTAAGGGATAATGTGGACTATCTGGTTGTTACCACCGCGGATTACTCCGATTCATTTACTGCCTTTACAGCGTTCAAGATCACCCAGGGATTTCAGGCGGAAATGGTTTATGTCGAGGACATAACTGCATCCACACCCGGTTATGATGATGCGGAAAAGCTCAGAAACTACATAATCGACAGATACACCCAGGACGGTCTTCAGTATGTTCTTCTAGCAGGTGACCATACAGTTGTTCCCGTACGCAATGTTGGGCTTTCATGTGAGGGATATACCGACAATGCACCTGCGGATCTTTATTTCAGCGACCTTGACGGAACATGGGATGCAAGCGGCGACCATAATTACGGTCAACCGAATGATGACCTGGACCTTTATGCTGACATTGCAGTTGGAAGGGCCCTTTTCGATACACCGGAGGAGGCAGCCCTTTTCGTACAGCACACCATCATGTATGAAACCGCTCCTCCTCCGGGGGAGTGGACAACCACCGCAATGCTGTGCGGGGCCGGGCTGTTCTCAGGTTATACCGGCGCAAAAGTATGCGATTCCATCGCAGTAAATCTCCCCGGAGACTGGCAGATCAATAAAGCCTACGAAACCGCGAAGTCCTCCGATGGCTACACAACGCATATAGATGTGATCAATTCCGGAATGAACTGGGCGCATTATGCCGGCCATGGGAATACAACCGGTATCTACTGGCAGGGTTCGCCCTCTTCCATGATGACGAACTCCATAGCCCAGGGACTGACCAACGGCAACATGATAGGGATTCATCACAGCATAGGGTGTCACCCGGGGGCATTTCAGAGCGGAGAATGCTGTGCCGAAGCCCTCTTGCATAATCCCGGAGGGGGTGCAGTATCCGTCATGTTCAACACCAGCTATGGATGGGAGGGTATTCTTCCTGAAATGGGGATAAGCGAGTGGATGTGTGTTTATCTTACAGAGGAAGTCTTCCAGCTTGGCAACACCATGATCGGAAATGCCTTCGCAACTGCCAAGGATAGAAGGGTTCCCCTCTGGAACGGCGGTTACGACAGGGAACTCTACTGCCTTATGGACTGGCACGGTTTTCATGATCCCGCTTTGATCCCTGCAGGATGTGCCTCCGGTACCTCCCAGTGGAACGGGGATATTATGGAGACCTCTGAAGTCATCTTAGGCAGGCCGTCCCCCAACCCGGTTCCCTCAGGATCTTCAGCCTGTTTTACTGCTCAGATAGCAGGCAGTTCTCAGCTATCTATCTATGATCTGTCAGGCAGGAGGGTCTGGAACACGGTGCTGGAAAACTCAGGAATCGCCGTCTGGAACA
>CAZNFQ010000268.1:0-1835 GCA_964571965.1 uncultured bacterium
AAAGCCCGTATTCACCACACCAAAGCCATGAGGACCGCCTTCGAAACAGGGCTTCGCCCGCTTCTTCTTGCAGCCCTTCGCGGTATCGCGGAGGCGTATCTTTCCTCAGGCAGAAGGAATGAAGCAGCAGAGATACTCCATTCGGTTCAGGTGGAAGAAACCCTTGATCCCTCTGAAAAGAGGAGGATCGAATATCTTGTTTCTGAATTCGGACTGACCCTGTCCCGGGGGCGTTCTGCCGACATTCTTGTTCAGGAAGTTCTGGAACAGTGAAACCAGCCTCACTGAGGGAAGTGGAGGTTAAAAAACTTCTTAAAAAGGAGAAACACCCCTCTCTCTTCGGCGGCAGGTACAGGTTCAGCCCCTACATGGCGTGTGCACACAGGTGTATCTACTGCGACGGCAGATTCGAGAAGTACCATGTGGAAGGGGATTTCGACAGTGACATAGTGGCCAGGATAAACACTCCCCATCTTCTGAAAAGGGAGCTTCCGAAGCTTCGTGAACCGGGCCCCGTGTGTATTTCCTCCGGTGTCAGCGACCCCTATCAGCCTGTGGAGGAAAAACTGCGGCTCACACGCCGTGCGGCGGAAATACTCTCTGAAGGTGACCATCCCGTGGTGATACACACAAAATCATCGCTGATGCTCCGGGACCTTCCCCTCTGGCGGAAAATCAATGAAAGAACATCTGTTACCCTGATGGTCTCTCTCACAATGCTGGATGAAGGGATTCGCCGGTGGCTGGAACCCGGGGCCTCCACCGTTAATGAGAGATTCAGACTTATCAGGGAGTGTACCGCCATGGACATACAGGCGGGAATTCTTGCAATGCCCTTCATTCCCTTCCTTACAGACGGGAGTGATGAGCTTTCCCGTTTTCTTTCGGAGGTGAAGAGTTCCGGAGCCCGGTTTGCCATGCCCGGGCTGCTCACTCTCAAGGAGGGGAGGCAGAAGGGGTTCTTCTTCAGCGCACTCCGGAAAACAAGGCCGGATCTGGTTGATCCTCTGATGAAGCTTTATTCCGGGAATGATCCATGGGGTAACCCGCCGAAGGGGTATTCAGATGAATTCTACGGAAGAATTCGTGAGGTATGGTCCCGGGAGGGGATGTATGATCTGGTTCCCCATGAAATGTACAGAGGTCTTTTTACCCTTTACGATGAGTTCACCATTCTTCTTGGCGACATGATCACCCTTTACAGGAGAAAGGGCACAGGGGTGAAAAGGCTTCGCAGTGCCTCGGAAAGATTCCTGAACTGGGTCTCGGACAAGCGGAAGTACTGTGGAAGAAGGAGAAACCTTTCCTACAGGGTAATAGACGACTATCTCAGGGTGATGATCCATTCAGGGGAACTGGCGGACCTACTGGAGAACTCGAAACTGGCTGATTTCCTTGCAGAGGTTGAATCCGGCGCCCTGCTGAATTACAGTACCCTGGAACTGGAGAGAAAGGCAGGTGATCCATGAAGATTTTCTTTTTACCGGCTGCGTTCATTTTCATATGCTGCGGAACCGTTGCAGTGAACCCAATGGAGGGGACTGAAGTGTGGAGCATCACGTCCGGCGATGCTGAGAGAACGGTTCTCGTTCACCCTCCTTCCGCCGGAGGTTCATTGCTGCCCGTTCTTCTGGTATTCCACGGAGGTTACGGTACCGCTTCCGGGGCGGAACAGGGTTACGGCATCACACCGCTTGCTGACAGAGAGGGTTTCATCGCGGTGTATCCCCAGGGGCTTGACCGTCACTGGAATGACGGCAGAATAGACCCGGAAAACCTTTCAGACGTGATTTTCGTTGAATCGGTTCTGGACTCTCTGGAATCCCGTTTCCCGG
>CAZNFQ010000269.1:0-1835 GCA_964571965.1 uncultured bacterium
CCGGGAAACGGGATTCCAGAGAGTCCAGAACCGATTCAACGAAAATCACGTCTGACAGGTTTTCCGGGTCTATTCTGCCGTCATTCCAGTGACGGTCAAGTCCCTGGGGATACACCGCGATGAAACCCTCTCTGTCAGCAAGCGATGTGATGCCGTAACCCTGTTCCGCCCCGGAAGCCGTACCGTAACCACCGTGGAATACCAGAAGAACGGGCAGTAATGAACCTCCGGCAGAAGGAGGGTGAACGAGAACGGTTCTCTCAGCACCGCCGGACGTGATGCTCCAAACTTCAGTCCCCTCCATTGGGTTCACGGCAACGGTTCCGCAGCATATGAAAATGAACGCAGCCGGTAAAAAGAAAATCTTCATGGATCACCTGCCTTTCTCTCCAGTTCCAGGGTACTGTAATTCAGCAGGGCGCCGGATTCAACCTCTGCAAGGAAATCAGCCAGTTTCGAGTTCTCCAGTAGGTCCGCCAGTTCCCCTGAATGGATCATCACCCTGAGATAGTCGTCTATTACCCTGTAGGAAAGGTTTCTCCTTCTTCCACAGTACTTCCGCTTGTCCGAGACCCAGTTCAGGAATCTTTCCGAGGCACTGCGAAGCCTTTTCACCCCTGTGCCCTTTCTCCTGTAAAGGGTGATCATGTCGCCAAGAAGAATGGTGAACTCATCGTAAAGGGTAAAAAGACCTCTGTACATTTCATGGGGAACCAGATCATACATCCCCTCCCGGGACCATACCTCACGAATTCTTCCGTAGAATTCATCTGAATACCCCTTCGGCGGGTTACCCCATGGATCATTCCCGGAATAAAGCTTCATCAGAGGATCAACCAGCTCCGGCCTTGTTTTCCGGAGTGCGCTGAAAAAGAACCCCTTCTGCCTACCCTCCTTGAGAGTTAACAGCCCGGGCATGGCAAACCGTGCTCCGGAACTCTTCACCTCAAAAAGGAAACGGGAAAGCTCATCACTCCCGTCTGTAAGGAAGGGGATGAAGGGCATTGCAAGAATTCCCGCCTGTATGCCCATTGCGGTACACTCCCTGATAAGTCTGAATCTCTCATTAACGGTGGACGCCCCGGGTTCCAGCCACCGGCGAATCCCTTCATCCAGCATTGTGAGAGAGACCATCAGGGTAACAGATGTTCTTTCGTTGACTTTCTGCCAGAGGTGAAGGTCCCGGAGCATCAGTGATGATTTTGTGTGTATCACCACAGGATGGTCACCTTCAGAGAGGATTTCCGCCGCACTGCGTGTGAGCCGCAGTTTTTTTTCCACAGGCTGATACGGGTCGCTGACACCGGAGGAAATACATACGGGGCCCGGTTCACGAAGCTTCGGAAGCTCTTTGGAAAGAAGATCACAGGTATTGGTCCTGGCTACTATGTCACTGTCGAAATCCCCTTCCACATGGTACTTCTCGAATCTGCCGTCGCAGTAGATACACCTGTGTGCACATGCCATGTAGGGGCTGAACCTGTACCTGCCGCCGAAAAGAGAGGGGTGCTTCTCCTTTTTAAGAAGTTTTTTAACCTCCACTTCCCTCAGGGAGGCTGGTTTCACTGTTCCAGAACTTCCTGAGCAAGAATGTCGGCAGAACGCCCCCGGAACAGGGTCAGTCCGAATTCAGAAACAAGATACTCGATCCTCCTCTTTTCAGAGGGATCAAGGGTTTCCTCCACCTGAACCGAATGGAGTATCTCGGCGGCTTTATCCATTCTGCCTTTTTGCAGATACGCCTCTGCTATACCGCGAAGGGCTATGAGAAGAAGCGGGTGAAGCCCTGTTTCGAAGGCGGTCCTCATGGCTTTGGTGTGGTGAATACGGGCTTT
>CAZNFQ010000270.1:0-1834 GCA_964571965.1 uncultured bacterium
TCAGGTTCCGGGAGAAATAGGGGTATGCAAAGTTACGCATCAGGCGGAATCCGAACAGCCGGGAAGCGCCGATCGCAATGTCGGTATAGCCGGAGAAGTCACAATAGATCTGGACCGAGAAGAAAGTTCCTCCTAAAAGCAGGCTGAGCCAGTTCATTCCGTCGCTGTGGGCGAACACATCATTGACTATCTGACCAATGTTGTCTGCGACGACCATCTTTTTCATTAGACCCCACAGGATCTGCCGCATCCCGTCACTTGCCAGAACAGGATCAAATTCCCGACGTTTTAAAAACTGGGGAAGGAAGTTCTTTGCACGCTCAACGGGCCCGGCAACAAGCTGAGGGAAGAAGCTGACGAAGGCAAAGAAAGCTACGGCATCGCGGACCGGCTCAACCTTTCTGTTGTAGATGTCAATGGTGTAGCTCAGAGTCTGAAATGTGTAGAAGCTTATACCTACGGGCAGTATGATGTTCAGTACGGCAAGATGTGGTTCCATTCCCAGTTGAGTTAGAAGACGGGTAGTTGACTCCACAAAGAAGTTGAAGTACTTGAAGAACCCCAGAAGACCGAGATTAACGAAGAGACTCACTCCAAGAAGACCCCGACGGTGTCCTTTACTTCTGGCTGTGGCGAGACCACAGCCTACAAGGTAATCCGTAAGAGAGCTGACAAAGATCAGAATAAGGAAGCGCCAGTCCCACCAGCCGTAGAAGAAGTAGCTGGCAACCAGAAGAAACATATTCTGAACACTTAGTTTATAGCGCTGAAGCCCCCAGTAGACCAGAAACACAACAGGGAGGAATAACCAGAAGGCTACTGAATTGAAGAGCAATACGCACCTGCCGTTTCTGTGTAGATCAGACCCGCTCCCATTCCTGCAGGGCTTCTATAACCATTCCTGCATCACTGCGGGTCATGTCAGGGTACAGAGGCAGGGTGAGTATCTGAGCTGCTGCCTTTTCGGTTACGGGTAACTCCCTGGCCAGATGCCGATAAAATGTGAACCTGTGAGCAGGAAGGTAGTGTATTCCTGTTCCTATTCCCCGTTCCTTGAGGAATGCGATCAGCTTATCCCTCATATTCCACACCTTTACTATGTACATGAACGGGGATATTCCTGAATAGTCCGTTGGAATGATGCCTATCTTCTTCATTCCTGCCAGGGCATCATCGTACATCTCGGCTATCCTTCTCCTGGAATCGCGGAGTTCCTCGAACCTTGCCAGCTGAACCAGACCGATCGAAGCGTTGATGTTGCTCATGTGAAATCTGTAACCCTGGGACAAAACATCATACATCCAGCTTCTTTGGTTCCTGTAGCGGCTCAGTGTATCCTTATCTATTCCCAGCATCCTTTTCTGCTGCATCAGACCGGCCAGTTCAGGGTCTTTCGTAATCACTGCACCACCCTCACCGCATGTGATCACCTTGATGGGATCGAAGCTGAAGCAGGTAATGTCGCCGAAGGAACCAATGAGCCTTCCGTTCAGCAATGATCCGAAGGCATGAGCCGCGTCCTCCACGATCCTGATACCTGTGCCCTTCGTTATCTCCATGAGAGAATTCATATCGCAGGGCACTCCCCGATAATGTACAGGCATGATGGCGGCGGTCTTCGAAGTGATCAGACTCCGGACATCCTCTGGATCAATGTTCAGATCTGATTCTCTCACGTCGCAGAACACAGGAATTGCTCCGGTGGCGCTTATGGCCTGAATGCTGGCAACATATGTCAGGGAGGGAACGATGACCTGGTCGCCTGCCCCAATGCCGGCAGCGTGAAGTGCCAGAAACAGCCCGGAAGTTCCGTTGCAAACGGTCACCGCATGTT
>CAZNFQ010000271.1:0-1834 GCA_964571965.1 uncultured bacterium
TCAGGTTCCGGGAGAAATAGGGGTATGCAAAGTTACGCATCAGGCGGAATCCGAAGAGTCGGGAAGCGCCGATTGCAATGTCGGTATAGCCGGAGAAGTCGCAATAAATCTGGACCGAGAAGAAAGTTCCTCCTATCAGCAGGCTGAGCCAGTTCATTCCGTCGCTGTGGGCGAACACATCATTAACTATCTGACCAATGTTGTCTGCGACCACCATCTTCTTCATAAGGCCCCACAGGATCTGCCGCATACCGTCACTTGCCAGAACAGGATCAAATTCCCGGCGTTTTAAAAACTGGGGAAGGAAGTTCTTTGCACGCTCAACGGGACCGGCAACAAGCTGAGGGAAGAAGCTGACGAAGGCAAAGAAAGCTACAACATCGCGGACCGGCTCCACCTTTCTGTTGTAGATGTCAATCGTGTAGCTCAGGGTCTGAAAAGTGTAGAAGCTTATACCTACGGGCAGTATGATGTTCAGTACCGCAAGATGTGGTTCCATTCCCAGTTGAGTCAGAAGACGGGTAGTTGACTCCACAAAGAAGTTGAAGTACTTGAAGAACCCCAGAAGACCGAGATTAACGAAGAGACTCACTCCAAGAAGACCCCGACGGTGTCCTTTACTTCTGGCTGTGGCGAGACCACAGCCTACAAGGTAATCCGTAAGAGAGCTGACAAAGATCAGAATAAGGAAGCGCCAGTCCCACCAGCCGTAGAAGAAGTAGCTGGCAACCAGAAGAAACATATTCTGAACACTTAGTTTATAGCGCTGAAGCCCCCAGTAGACCAGAAACACAACAGGGAGGAATAACCAGAAGGCTACTGAATTGAAGAGCAATACGCACCTGCCGTTTCTGTGTAGATCAGACCCGCTCCCATTCCTGCAGGGCTTCTATAACCATTCCTGCATCACTGCGGGTCATGTCAGGGTACAGAGGCAGGGTGAGTATCTGAGCTGCTGCCTTTTCGGTTACGGGTAACTCCCTGGCCAGATGCCGATAAAATGTGAACCTGTGAGCAGGAAGGTAGTGTATTCCTGTTCCTATTCCCCGTTCCTTGAGGAATGCGATCAGCTTATCCCTCATATTCCACACCTTTACTATGTACATGAACGGGGATATTCCTGAATAGTCCGTTGGAATGATGCCTATCTTCTTCATTCCTGCCAGGGCATCATCGTACATCTCGGCTATCCTTCTCCTGGAATCGCGGAGTTCCTCGAACCTTGCCAGCTGAACCAGACCGATCGAAGCGTTGATGTTGCTCATGTGAAATCTGTAACCCTGGGACAAAACATCATACATCCAGCTTCTTTGGTTCCTGTAGCGGCTCAGTGTATCCTTATCTATTCCCAGCATCCTTTTCTGCTGCATCAGACCGGCCAGTTCAGGGTCTTTCGTAATCACTGCACCACCCTCACCGCATGTGATCACCTTGATGGGATCGAAGCTGAAGCAGGTAATGTCGCCGAAGGAACCAATGAGCCTTCCGTTCAGCAATGATCCGAAGGCATGAGCTGCGTCCTCAATGATCCTGATACCAGTGCCTTTTGTTATCTCCATGAGGGAATTCATATCGCAGGGCACACCCCGATAATGTACGGGCATGATAGCGGCGGTCTTCGAAGTGATCAGACTCCGGACATCTTCCGGATCCATGTTCAGGTCTGATTCTCTCACATCGCAGAACACAGGAATTGCTCCGGTGGCGCTTATGGCCTGAATGCTTGCAACATATGTCAGGGAAGGAACGATGACCTGGTCGCCTGCCCCAATGCCGGCGGCGTGAAGTGCCAGAAACAGCCCGGAAGTTCCGTTGCAAACGGTCACCGCATGTT
>CAZNFQ010000272.1:0-1824 GCA_964571965.1 uncultured bacterium
TGTCCGCCTCTGCAGAACTGATCGTCAAGGTCCCTTCATAACTGCCCGGCAGCAACGCACTCGTGTCAATTACAAGATCCGTGGTTTGACTGGTTCCCGCATTCACAGTTCCCGTCGAGGTATCCACGTCCAGCCACAGTGCATCTGAACTGATGGTGTAGTTCAATACTCCGCCACCAGTATTACTGATCGTTATGCTTTGAATTCCAGGTTCCAGCCACTGAACACAAGCAACCGCAATCGTCTCAGGTGATACAAGAAGATGGGCTGGGATCTCAATCCCCGGGGTTACCGACGTATCACGGCTGATACCATCCATATACCAGACAAGGAATTCTTTGGTGTTGGCATTCCACCACAGGATATCTGTGTCCCCATCACCGTCATAATCGCCCGTTCCAATAATCTGCCAACGCAAGTCGCCTACGCGAGGAAGGTTGATCGTTTCTGTATGTGTGATCCCTTCCATGATCCACAAGACAACGTCACCCGTGTCCTGATTTCGCCACAAGATGTCCGGGCTGTAATCGCCGTTGAAGTCACCACACGATACCGCATGCTCCAGAAGCTCCGGATTCCCTTCAAGTGTAATGTTCGTTCCTTTACTGAAACCGGTCATCGGCCAGATGACCAGATCACCTGTCCGCGTACTGTGCCACAGAATGTCAAGTGATCCATCATGGGTAAAGTCGCCTACACCACCCACCTGCCATTCCAGAGGCAGTCTCGGTAACGGGTTATTGCTGATACGAGTCGTTCCGTCCATACCCCAGATCGTTGAGTCTCCCGTCACTCCGTTATGCCACAGAATGTCGGTGTGACCATCAAGGTCAAAGTCTCCCTGATCCACAATCCGCCAGTTCACATCACCTACGTTGGAAGACAGGCTGCCCGTACCCAGACTACTGCTGCCATCCATGTACCACAGGTAAATCTCTCCTGTCTCCGGGTCACGGAACAGAATGTCTTCTTTGCCATCTCCGTTGAAATCAAGGAGACCATTCTCCGAGGCTTCCACTGTCAAGGTCACAACAACGGTTTGAGGGCTGTTGTCCGCCTCTGCAGAACTGATCGTCAAGGTCCCTTCATAACTGCCCGGCAGCAATGTGCTCGTGTTGAATCCAAGAGTTACCTGCCGGGAACTTCCGGGATTCAATGATCCATCACCTCCGGAAACAACTCTCAACCAACTGACATTGGATTGGACATTAAAAGTGAGTGGATAGCCTCCTGTGTTACTCAAAGTAAACGTTTGCTCATCTGCATCGTTATACAAGGTGACAGTACAATGGATACTGTTGGGACTTGCGGACAGGACTGCTGGTACTGCCGTAATCGAATCACTAACACCAATCTTCCTTGTCCCCGACATATACCAAACGAGAATAGACTTCGTAATTTGATTGATCCAAATCAAATCCGCATTTCCATCCATATTCACATCTTCAGAATCCAAGATATCCCAAGTCACATCCACCACTTGCGCCAAGCTTCCTTCGCTTTCCAGGATCGTATTGTTCATAAATTGGATCTTGTTTTCACCTGTCACATAGTTGCGCAGCACAATGTCTGGACTCCCATCGCCATTGAAATCCCCGACTGCCTCAGCTTTCCAATCATCCCCTGAGAGACTATGAAGTGTTAGCTCACTATCAAATTCCATGCCTTGCATCAACCACAAAGTGAATTCACCGTTGACCGAATCACACCAGAGTATGTCGCGGAATCCGTCTCCATCAAAGTCGGCTATACCCACTACATAATCATTAGAATTGGTCGACTCAGGAAGCACTTCGGTTGGGAGCTTCCGACGACCCCACATCG
>CAZNFQ010000273.1:0-1811 GCA_964571965.1 uncultured bacterium
TGCCTCTCATGAATGAGGACCTGGAATCCGAGAGGGGTATGCCCGAGGGGGCGGCGTGTTTCAAAAAGAAACTAATGGAAGCAGACGGATTCATAATCTCTGCACCGGAGTACAACAGTTCCATTACTCCCCTTTTGAAGAACGCCCTTGACTGGGCTTCCAGGAGTCAAAGTAAAGAAGAGAAGCCCCTTGCCGCCTTCAGGGGAAAGACCGCGGTTCTCATGTCGGCTTCGCCTGGATCTCTGGGCGGTATGCGGGGACTGGTCCCTCTGAGAATGATTCTGGGAGAACTGGGAGTAATAGTTATCCCGCAGTACAGGTGCATTTCTGCTGCCGGAGATGCCTTTACAGAAGAGGGCTCTCTCAAGGATCCCCGGGCCCTGAAGGCCGTGATGAAGCTGGGAGAAGCCCTGGCCCTTAAGGTTGGAGGCTAGCTGATGGACAGGGGAGACAGAATCCCGGAATTTTCACTGCCGGACCAAAACGGCAGGATGTTATCGTCTTCGGACTACAGAGAAAGATGGCTGGTTCTATACTTCTACCCGAAGGACAATACCTCGGGGTGCACAAAAGAGGCGGAGGATTTTTCGTCTTTGAAGGATGAGTTCCTCGGGGAGGGCTGCGATATCCTTGGTGTAAGTCCTGATAGTGTTGAGTCGCACCTTCGTTTCAGGGAGAAGCATGGTCTTACGATCACTCTTCTCAGTGATTCAGAGAAGACACTGCTTGAAGCCGCGGGAGCCTGGGGTATGAAGAAAAACTACGGGAAAGAGTACAAGGGCGTTATCCGCACCACCATTCTGGCAAACCCTGAGGGAGAAGTCGTTGAGATATGGCGGAACGTCAAGGTCCGTCAGAAAACGAAAACCTGCGAAATCCTTCATGCCCGAAGGGTTCTGGAGAAGCTCCGGGAGCTAAAATCTGAAGGTTAAACCTGCGGTTGCGTAGTTTACCAGGGTAAAGTTGTAGACGGTTTCAACGTCTGCCCCTCCCTCGACTATTCTGTATCCTGCCCTTGCATGGATCTTATTTGAAAGGGGCAGTTCTCCGCCCAGGAAAACATCCTCTGCCCTTCCCACGGGACCAACCAGAGCGTCTCCTTCAAGAAGCACCGTAAACTTTCCTGCGGGTATCCATCTCAGCTCGAAGCTGAGAAGGGGCACAAAGCCGGTATTCGTGGTTTTTGCCGTCTGGTTTTCGGAATCTATTCTTATCTCGGCGTCACGGATCTTTGCGGTGAATCCCAGTTTGAAAAGAAACCCGGGATCGTCAACCAGCAAATACCTCCAGGTTGCCCGGTAGGAGTCGAACCTGTAGAGAGCATCCACTTCTGTTCCTTCAGCAAAGGATTCCCCGGCAAACAGAATTTCCTCCGGGAGACTTCCTGAAGCCTCAAGACTAAGTGGCGCTGCAAAAAGGCTGAAGGAGTGCCTGCCGGTCTCATAACCGGCCCTGACCCTGTAGATCAGCTTTGATTCAATATCCAGAGCGTCTGCCAGGGAAAATCTGGTACCGGTGGAGTCGTTGGGTACCTGAACGTCGTTGTAGCCGGGGAAGGCCATTCCCCCTTCCACATCGACGAACCAGCCGTTTGCCAAACAGGGAACTGCCAGGCCCACCATGAGCAGACTTGTAAAGAATTTCATGTAGATCCCTTTCTGTCGGGGTAATATCCGCAAAGAAGGAAAATACAGCTATTGATGCGACTGTGCAATTTCCTTTTAAGGCAGCCGTTACATTCTGTTACAATCGGTTCAACCGGGGTTGACCCTTGTATTTCATGGTGTCCCTAAAGAGAACAGGGGGGCAGT
>CAZNFQ010000274.1:0-1774 GCA_964571965.1 uncultured bacterium
CCAGGTTTTTCATGCTCTCTTCAATGGCCTTCTCGTAATCGTCTCTGGTAGCCTCGTACATCTGAAGAACCAGTGAGAGCACCAGGAATGAAGCCCCGAACTGCCTTAGAACTGTGAATTCGTATGGAACATTTATACCTATTGGGCCTCCGAAGGCTTTAAGGAGAGCTCCGAATACCATGAGACCTGTGATCCAGTACCAGCCCTTTCTTCTTCCCGTAATGAAAAAAGCCGCAACCGGATAGGTATACCACCAGAAGATTCCTGTTCCGCCAATGCCTCCCGTTGCGTAAAGAAATACCATGATCGCCGTAATGTCAGCCAGGAGAAGGGTTTGAGCTATATCCAGATCCCAGGATTTCCTGAAATGTACCATTATGGTCACTCCGAAAACAGCAGCTGCCAGTTCAACGATGAAGGGAAACAGTCTGCCATGGGACAGATTGACGCAGGCGAAAACAACAAGGGCAAATGATGTGGTGTATCCGAAAACATTGGTAAACCTGACCCTGCGCAGGAGGGGGCTTGCGCTGTCTCCCGGCATACCGCTTGTCAGGATGTTGTTGAGCAGCTTTCTGGGATTACTTTTAACCATCATATTACAACCTTTGGGCCCAATAAATTGTTCGTTGCGGATGCATTATACTAAGTGCTTTATTGCTGCGGGTCAATAGATTGCAGAGTTACCCGTGAACAGGGAGCTGCCTTGAATCAGGCTCCTTCTGCCCCCACCAGTCATAAATGTCCGTGCCGCTGTCCGTACCCCACCAGCCGGTGAACCCTGAATAGTCATCGGAAAAGGTGAAAGAGGCCGGACCTTCCCCATACTTGTCTTCCCATGTACACTCAATGGTGAAGCTTCCTGAAAATGTTATGTGGGTTAAACGCCCGGGAGTCATGGTGCCGCTCTCATTCATTACATAATCACCCTGAAGAACTCCACCCTGTAGGTAGAATGCTGTTTCCACCGGCATGTCATAACCGCTTGCGAAAAGGGTTCCCGTGTAGACACCTTCGATACGGCTGGAAACCGGGACGTTCTGTGGTTTCAGGCCGCCACTTCCATCTGCATGGGAAAGCGAGAAGAGAATGATAACCAGGGATACGATCCTGTACATTGGCACTCTTCCTTCCTGTTGTATGCGTTTACTGCAGACCCTTTTCCTCTTCCACGGCGTCGAAGAGTTTTTCACCGCAATCGCTGCAGGAATCATCGTACCATGAAAAGCGTTTGCCGCACCTGCTGCAGGACCATCTCTTCGCTTCCTGCTTAAGCCATGCTTCAATGCCATTCTTCTCGATCTCCCTGAGGTTGCTGAATATCGGGGAGTGATGAGGAGCCTTGTCATTTTTGAAATCCGTAATTGCATCACAGGGATATTCTTCACACTGGTAGCAGAACTCAAAGCCTTTTTCACGGGCACAGACCCGCATTTCACACCTGGCGCAGAAGGGCGCTATGGTATCAGTTTTGCACCCTGAGCAGCTGACGTCTTCCCTCTTTACTCCCCATTCATCTGCCATTTTCCGGAGACCTGCCTCATCATTCAGTTCATTGGCAAGGCCAACAGGGCATGCGCCACAGTTGAGACCACAGTATGTATCGTATCTTACTTTCATTCGTCTGCCTCCTCAGATGGTGACGCAATTTCCCCGACGCATTCAGCACAGAGACATTCAGTAAACTGTACATCGTTGTTATCCACCAGGAATTCCCTGAGCTGCTTCCAGTAACCTTCGTCATCTCTGACCCTTCTGCAGCTGCAGCAGACAG
>CAZNFQ010000275.1:0-1730 GCA_964571965.1 uncultured bacterium
CATCGGAGTGGAGGTAGCAGAAAACCTGGCAGAGGCCGGAGTGGAAACCACTCTTATTGAAATGCAGAAGACAATTCTGCCTCCATTGGATGATGAAATGACGGTGCCCCTTGAAAAAGCTCTGGTCCAGGGCGGGGTTAACCTGCGCACTTCAAGTGCGGTGAAGGCTTTCAGAAGGGAACCGGAAGGGCTTATTGTGGAGCTGGATACCGGCGAAGAAATTTCCGTGGACTTCGTCATCATGTCAGTAGGGGTCAGACCGAACGGAGATCTTGCCCGGGGAACCGGCATTGAAGTAACGAAAAGGGGATCCTTCGTGGTTAACCAGCAAATGGAAACCACAGTAAAAGACATTTATGCAGTGGGAGATGCCGTTCAGGTAACTGATCCCGTTACAGGTAATCTTGTCAGCATACCCCTTGCAGGACCCGCCAACCGGCAAGGCAGAATTGCAGCTGAGAATGCCCTTGGGGGCAATTCAGCCTACAGGGGTACCTATGGGACTTCCATAGTGAAGGTTTTCCACCTTGCCGCAGGAAGCACCGGAGCCAACGAGAGAACCCTTCTTGAAAATGGGATAGAATACAGAAAACTCTACATACATCCTGTCAGTCATGCATCTTACTTCCCGGGTGGAGCTAAAATGACAGTCAAGCTCCTCTTCGCCCCGGATGGAAAGATTCTGGGCATGCAGGCCGTGGGCGAGGACGGCATCGACAAAAGGATCGACGTTGTCGCCACAGCCCTGAGAAACGGCCTGACCGTGTACGATCTCCAGGAGTTGGAACTGAGTTATGCTCCACCCTTCGGGAGCGCAAAGGACGCTGTGAACTTTGCTGGTTTCGTGGCGGCCAATATTCTGTCTGGACTTACTGTACAGGTCTGCCCGGACGAAATACCTGAAGACGCATTTCTTCTTGACTTAAGGGAAGAGGAGGAAACTGTCTTCGGTTCCATACCAGGGAGCAAGCTCATACCTCTGGGTGAACTGAGAGAGCGCCTTGATGAACTCCCAAGGAACAGGAAAATCGTGATTTACTGCGCTGTTGGCATACGAGGTTATGCCGGAGAAAGAATACTCAGACAAAAAGGTTTCCAGGCTGTTAACCTTTCAGGGGGTTTTGCTTCCTGGAGTCTTTTCCAGAGAATCGGAAAGTACAGGAACGCAGACGAAACGCCTGTCATGCAGGCAAGAACACCATCCGCACCCTGTGAGCCCTGCAAATGCTTGGATGCAAACGGACTTCAGTGTCCCGGACCCATAGTGAGGGTCACAAGAGCCATGAAAGAATTGAAGCCTGATGAAACCCTGAGAGTTACCGCAACTGACAGGGGTTTTGCAAGTGATCTTCCTGCATGGTGTACATCCACCGGAAATGAGCTGCTCTCCATAGAAGAAAAGAAGGGGATTTATAATGCGCTGGTGAGGAAGGGCAGGGGAAATCCCGCAGCCGGGAAACCCGGCAGGGGGAAAAGCACTGCCATCGTTCTTTTCAGTAATGACATGGACAAAGCTATGGCTGCAATGATAATGGCCACCGGTTACGCATCTCTCGGACATCAGGTAACCGTTTTCAGTACCTTCTGGGGCCTCAGTGCTTTCAGGAACGAAAACAGCAAACCGCGAGGTAAAGACATGATCTCGAAGATGTTCGGTATGATGCTTCCAAGAAGCGCCGAAAGGCTCGCCCTCTCCAAAATGAACATGATGGGTGCCGGTACTGCAATGA
>CAZNFQ010000276.1:0-1716 GCA_964571965.1 uncultured bacterium
CTTCCTGAATGTCGGAACCTGACCAGCCACCGGAAATATCTTCCACCGTGAGTACCTCAACAGTATAAGAGCGCGATTCAAGCAGACTGACCAGGGGAGCAACTGCTCCGGTGAATGCTTCTCCGGTAATAAGAAGGTAATCGGCATCAGCATCTTGCCCAATAACAGATGGGGAACAGGCAATTCCGTATTCTGCTGCAATTGCGGAGAGCCTGTGATTCAAGGTCATGGCTTGTATTTCAGAAAGCGCGGTTGAACCACCGGCTGATTCCCAGCTGAACTCCAGTGTGCATGATTCCGCAAGATTCAGCTCTCTGTTCTCCGGCATGTATCGCCAGGGGTTAATGGAGACAGACGCAACAGTAGCCGCCCCCAGAATCGAACCTGTATGCACGGAAACGAGGGGTTCATTCCCTGTGAGAGGGCTTAAAGAGGGTGCATGGTTATCCCTGTCAGGGCTTCCTGTGGGCCTTACCTGTTGTGCAGCCATTACGAGCACGTCTCTGATCCCTCTCTCCTCGGAGAAATCAAGGGTGACGTCTGTGGAGGTGATTCTGCAATCACCGGGAAGAATGAATACCCTGGACACGATTGGAAGCAGCGGCTTGCCTTCGTCTGCACTGAGGAAACCCTCTTCCTGATCCCACAGTATCTCTGAGATCCCGGAGCTTTCCTGAAGGGATATCCCCGATGGAAAAGGCTTGAAGATCTCAGTTTCAACCGTGCCGAGAATAAAAATCAGAAAGATGGATGTCATGGGGTCTCCGTTCAGGTTGTCGGTTCGTAACATTATAGTTGTTAACCTCAGAGGCGTACATTTGTTCCATTGTATACCCTGAATATATTCCTGTAATGAAGAATGCAGTTCTCTGTTACCTGCGCCAAAGCGGGAACACTCTGATGATTCACAGGAATTCCAGGCCGGACGACATGCACTACGGCAAGTGGAATGCTCCTGGAGGAAAGATGGAACCGGGTGAGACCCCGGATGAGTGTGCTGTAAGAGAGGTTTTCGAGGAAACCGGGCTCAGGATTGAAAACCCCGAGATGCGTGGTGTACTTACCTTTCCTGCATTTGACGGAGAGGAGGACTGGTACGTTTTCGTATTTACCTCAGACAGGTTTCAGGGAGATCTGAAGAAAAGTTGTCCTGAAGGTGATCTGGAGTGGATACCAGATTCCAGACTCTTTGAACTTCCCCTCTGGGAAGGAGACAGGATATTCATGAAGTGGCTTGACGAAAAAGGGTTCTTCAGCGGGAAATTCATCT
This sequence comes from uncultured bacterium, assembly GCA_964571965.1. Lineage (GTDB taxonomy): Bacteria > Fermentibacterota > Fermentibacteria > Fermentibacterales > JCC-6 > Sabulitectum. The sequence continues at coordinate 1,271 of CAZNFQ010000276.1, forward strand.
ATTCTTCAGAGGGTTTTCAGAGCCACAGCGTCTTTTTTCACAGGAGAGACAAGTGCTGAGTGTCTTTCTTGCAGCGGCGCTGACAGTCCTTATTCCCGTAAGAGTAGGTTATGAGGAGAACTACCCGCTCTCCTTCACCGATGATCACGGTGATCCGTCCGGTCTTTACATCGAACTTTTCCGGGAGATAGCTCAGATTGAGGGCTGGGAACCGGAGTACGTTCATGAGGTATGGCCAAGACTTACCGAAATGCTTTCTGCAGGAGATATTGACCTCATTGCCTGTATGACCCGTACCGCCCAGAGGGAACAGAATTTTCTTTTTCCAAAAGAGGCAGTGGAAGCAGGCTGGTCCATACTGCTGGTTAAAAAGGGAGGAGATATCCCTACCCTCAGGGACCTGAACGGCAGAACGGTTGCGCTTATCGAAAAAGATTTCCACAGCG
>CAZNFQ010000277.1:0-1698 GCA_964571965.1 uncultured bacterium
GTCTCCTGCATGGAGATACTCCCCGTTCACATCAATTAGTATGCTGCACGGGGAGTGGCCCGGGGCGGGGATGAACCTGAGAATGAAATCCCCATAATTGAAGGGTTCTGAAAAGGAAACCGATGTAACCCGCTGGGGAATATCCTTTGAAAGGGTTTTTGCGTACTCCTGGCTTCCAAGCAGCTGTACGGTTTCAGGAAGGGCCATGAGCCCGGCGATGTGATCGTTGTGGAAGTGCGATGCCACAACATGGGTTATCTCCAGGCCGTCTTCCTTCAGATATTTTATCACTGCGCGCATCTGAGAGCGAAAGGCGGCGTCTATAAGCAGTACGCCGCTTTCGCTGATGATTCCGTAAAGGTTGAATCCGTAGTCGAACCCATCAAGCTCAGGAAAGACGAAGCAGACGAATCCGTTTTCGAGTTCGACCAGATTCACGTCTAGAAGATAACCCGGAAATCTGTGATAACGGGATTGTACTCCCGGAGTTCTCCTGAAGGGAACATGCTGTCACCCATGAATCTCTCCGGTACCCCTACTTCGGGAGTAAGGCGAATGTAAAGACCCTCATAGATTGTACCGTCCAGCTCTGCATATCCCTCGTAATCCCATGCGAAGCCTGCCATCTGGAACTCGCCGATGACTTCTTCGAGGTCAGTCAGCGAGGAACCCAGTCCTATGCCTTCAGCTGTTTTCGGACCTGCGCTTTCCACGGTTATCGAGGATACGAGTCCTTCATCAAAAACAACTGTCAGCTGATCTTCGTCAGAAATGAAGACCCTTGCCCCTTCACTGTAGTAACCCTCTCCAATGTGTTCGCTGGTGGCTTCCACATTTTCCGGGCCGAACAGCATCTCCAGATAGTCAAGGGTCGTTTCAGAAGAAATGCCGGCGATTCCTTCAGGGGTAACGGTCATATCCGGCAGAACCAGCATGCTTTTTGCAATTAGAATACACACCAGCAGAGTCATTTCGATTCCTTTCGATAAGGGGGCACACAGATGCATGCCCCCATTCTGTACCGTTTAAATCAGATCTGTTCGCTGCCCTCGGAGATCTCCTCATACTGGAAAAGAGCAGGGTCTTCTGCCCCGACCACGTAAACCCGCGGCCATTCTTCGCTGGTGGGGTCGAATGCCAGAATTCCGTATGGAGTGATCAGAGGCATTACATTTTCGTGTGCCTCATCGGTCCTTAGAGCTGCTGTGAAAAGGAATTCAGCGGTATCGGCATCGTAAACCCTGAATACAGAGCCCTCATATAGACCGCCCATAACCCAGAGCCTGTTGTGGTTGTCCACAGCAAGGGAAGCTATCATGGAGCGGTACTCGTCGGGTTCGTAGCTTTCTGCCATTGCAGGAGGTGCTCCGCCGGCAGCCATTCTGTTCCTTACTATCTCCCGCTCGATCTGAATGTCTTCCTCGGACTTGCGCACCATGGGGAACTCCTCCTCTATGGTCCACAGTTCCTCTCCATCGGGGCTGTATGCCGTTACCAGGTAGATTTCCGTGTCGTACTGGGCAAGGAAGACGTCTTCGTCTGCATCAACCGCAAACATGATGGTGGTCTTGGCCATTGCGCCCATGTTGTTCATGTCGAAGGGAATGAGATTTTCTCTGTAGACAACGTCTGCTTCGGCCGAATCGGTCCAGAGACTTACGGCCATACCGGTTAACATCTCGTCCTCGTTCTGTTCGA
>CAZNFQ010000278.1:0-1691 GCA_964571965.1 uncultured bacterium
TTCAAGCCCTGGATTGTGTGACCCGGTTCAGGCTGGACACCGATTATTCTTATGTCTCTGTTCTCTTCTCGGAAACGCCTGCTGTGGCCCATGAGGGTGCCTCCGGTTCCCATGCCTGCCATAAAGGCATGGAGTTCTCCGCCTGTCTGTTCGAGGATTTCAACCGCGGTGGATTCGTAGTGACTCAACCAGTTGGCTTTATTGGCATACTGGTTGGGAACGAAATACTCGCCGGGGTTCTCTTCCTTCATTCTTCTTACCTGCTGGATGGCTCCGTCGGTTCCCCGGTTACCCGGGGTTGTGATAACCTGCGCTCCGAAGGCTTCCAGTGTTCTTCTTCTTTCGGTGCTTACACTGTCTGGAATGATCAGGATCACTTTGTATCCCAGAGCCGCACCCACCATTGCAAGACCTATGCCGGTGTTCCCCGATGTGGCTTCGAGGATGCTGCCTCCACGCTTAAGCTGTCCGTCATTTTCTCCGTGCCTGATCATCCAGGCCGCGGTTCTGTCCTTAACCGACCCTCCGGGATTGCTCCCTTCCAGCTTCACCAGAATTCTGGCCCCTCTGTCCGGTGCAAGATTGGACAACTCCACCAGTGGTGTTCTTCCTATCGATGTGAGCAGATTTCCTGCCGTTGTCATACTGACTCCTCCCATTACGGAAAAACCCGCAGCCTTTCGGCTACGGGTTTCTGTTTGCTTTATTGTTTTGCTTAGTCTTTAGCTTGTTTTTACAGCACGGAACCCCCCGCCGAGTCATTTCTGCCGGCGGTACAACAACTATGGAGTTTCTGTGCCTGTCTCTTCATGGGTCTATTCTACTGCTTTTTTTCCCTTTTGTCTTCTTTTTTCTTTGATTTTACTGTTTTGCCTGCTTCGCAGGCTATTTTTTCTGCTGCTACTTCTTCCTGATCACACCTATGGGGAGAACGGTTCTGCCCTTGTCTTCGTTGAGAACCTCAGCTGCTGCAAGGTAGATCGCCGAGAGGCCGGTTACGATTCCTTCGATTCCTGTAAAAACGCTGAATGCGCTGGGCATCGTGAACCAGTGTTCGATGGCAAGAAGCCAGAAAAGAGCGGTGACAGTTGCAAAAACCACCTGGATTGCCCGGTGCTTGCCCCAAGTGCCGAACCAGAGCCAGAATGCGAGGAGACCCCACATGAAAAGGTACCAGCCCAGGAATATTCTGTCTGCTCCGCCCTTCATGATGATGAATACAAGGGTGATCCAGAAGAAACCGAAGCTGGTGAAGGCGGTGGTCCCGAAGGTATTGCCCTTCCTGAACTCCATGATCCCGGCGATTACCTGGGCAAGGCCGCCGTAGAAGATTCCCATGGCCATGATGTTCACGTCCATGGGGAAGAATCCGGCGTTATGGATGTTAAGAAGAACCGTTGTCATTCCGAAACCCATGAGTCCCAGGGGAGCCGGGTTAGCCAGTTTGTTTTCGCTCATTCGTACCCCTTGTTGTTTTTTCTTGTTTTATACTGATTTCCAGGAACAAGGAGCGATTCTACAGAGGGATCAGGGTTTTGTCAAAAAGAAAGCCCGGGAGCTTGTATTCTCCCGGGCTTGCAGTCTTATCACCGTTATCCGATGGGCAGTACCGTCCTGCCCTTTTCCGCGTTAAGCACTTCAGCTGCTGCAAGATATATGGCTGAGAGCCCGCAGAGGATTCCCTCGAAGCC
>CAZNFQ010000279.1:0-1690 GCA_964571965.1 uncultured bacterium
TACCTCAACCGCCACTTTCTCATTTACGCAGAACTCGAAATGGAAGGGACGCTTCTCTGGATCGATCAGTGAAATGGCAGCGGCGATCTCGGGAGTGGGGGAACCGGGATAGGATGTAACCACACTGATGCCTGCTTCAACCATCCCCCTTACAATTGCTGTGTTTCCCATAACCATTTCCTCGAATGGCTCTTTCAGAAGCAGAAGGTCTCCCGGATTCTTCATGTCTTCTCCTATCGATTGATAAACATCTCAATGACATTAATTTAAGTATATGCCATTATCTACTCGACGGAAAGGTGAATGTTTTATGAACTGCAAGCCGCCGGGATCCCTTTTCCCAGAACCAGCAGCCTTCTGCCTCTGCTTAGATCCTTTTCTTGATCCCATGCAAAGCAGACCCGTTCATACACAACCCTGGCGGTTATATGGTACTTGTCCCCCTATTCAGTTCTGCCAATAATCCTTATGCGGTTTCAGCTGGATCATTGAGGCCGGAATTAACAGGGAGGGAAAAATGGGAATGATGAAGGAATTCAAGACATTCGCCCTGAAAGGGAATGTTATGGACATGGCAGTAGGCATAGTCATCGGTGCCGCGTTCGGAGCAATCGTGGCTTCTTTCGTGGCAGATGTGATCATGCCTCCCATAGGACTTCTGCTCGGGGGTGTGGACTTCAACTCACTTGGAGTAATCCTCAGTGAAGCAACGGTGGACTCAGAGGCAGTAGTGCTGAAATACGGTGTTTTCATTCAGACACTTGTGAATTTCATCATTATCGCCCTGGCGGTTTTCGTTGCGGTAAAGGGCATAAACTCCATGAAGAAAAAGGAAGAAGCGGCCCCTTCGGCACCTCCGGCGCCCAGTAACGAGGAAAAGCTCCTGGCAGAGATCAGAGACCTTCTGCAAAACAAATAGTTTAACTCTCCGAGGACACTATTTTCCGAAACCTCATGGTCATTGCTCCGGGCATCTTCTCGAGCATCTTCCTTTTTACAGGGGGAAACTTCAGTATTGGGGGAAGGAGCAGATTCATGATTCTCGTTCTGAAGCTTTTCTGGGGGAAGTCATACAGCCCGTTTTTCCTGTAGTACCTGTGATCCGCCTGGAACAAAGGCCGGAGTTCCCCCCAGATGTAATCCCTGAAAAGCTTTGCCCCTCCCACGTGCCTGAAGGTTTCCGGTGGAATGTAGCCGCTTGCCCTGCTGCTTTCAAGGCTCTCCACCATGCTGTCTATGGCAGTGTCCAGCTCCTCTGAGCATGGGGCTTCATCGGTAACTATATCAGCCATACCCATCCCCTGAAACTCTGCCCAGGAAACCAGTATTTCCTTCAGGTTCTGCCTGGAGCTGAGGCTTCCGGAGATGAGAAACCCGGCCTGTTTCCCCTTCAGACTGGGCGTGTGGCCCATGTAGAAACTTCTGTCGAAGAATCTCTTCCATATGGAGGAGAGATATCTGTCCCTGATCTCGCCTGCGATCACTATCACGTCCGCTCTCATCACCCTGTCCCGGTGCAGCTTCACATAGTTGTCCTCTCCGAACATGCAGACGTTGTCGGGAGCGCACCTGCAGCAGCCGGTGCAGGGTTTGAAATCGATCCGGGATATGTCCATCAGTTCAGCCCTGTTCCCGGAAGCACCCATGAACCGGTTCACCATGTTGCGCAGGTTGTCTCCGGAACCCTTCA
>CAZNFQ010000280.1:0-1673 GCA_964571965.1 uncultured bacterium
TCAACAGCCGGTGTGCATCGAACAGGTCCCGGCTGGCCTGACGGGCGAACAGCGCAACCAGCTTTCCAGCTGCCAGTTCGTGAATGTCCATAACGGATATACCTTTTGCCGAATAAGTACCCACATCCACCGAATCCATGAGAGTCGCTGGCCATAATAAAATGCGGAACATAAAGTTAAGATCAATTTCCAGGTTTCCTCCACCACCGAGAGCGCTGCCGTAGCGCAAGCGCCATTTGCCACCCGCATGGTCACCGGGGACTCGTGTAACGGCCAGATCCTCCCGCTGGCAGACAGCCTGCACGGCATGTTCGACCTTCTCCCGGTCTGATAGCATCTCAGACCGGCCAGCCGCTCCAATGTAGTTCAGATCGATATCCACTGAAAGGCGCGGCAGGTTGAAGCAGAACAGATTGAGTGCGGTGCCTCCTTTCAGTGCGAGGCGAGTACCAAGCACAGGATGCCGCTGGAACACTGTGAGGAGATTAAGCAGGTGAAGTACCTTCTCCAGAATCTCAGGTCTGAAGCCGGTTGTCTCTGATTCAGCCATCAACCGTTCTCGTGAGATTATCAAGCCTCAACCTCCCATGATCTTGTCAGGATCTCTTCGGGGACTATCAAGTTCCAGTTGGTCACCATTTTCCCCGATCTTCCACGATCCATGTAGTGGGGTTGACTGGAACGGGTTTCCTTCAGCTTGTTCAGATCACTGTCATCCACCTGTAACCTTTCATTATGCTGTTCGAGGAAAAAGCCGACTTTCGCTGCGGTGGTGGAATTCTGCAGCAGCAGCGCATAGTCCACCACCTGCTGAATGTCGTAGTATTCCACCGATTCAGCGGAACGCCAGATCTCTTCCCAGCCACCGCTGAGATCAGGCCGGTGAAGCATATCCACCAGCGACCGTTCCAGAGATGCAACCAGGATGTCCTGACCGAAGCGGTCAACCTTCTCTACCCCGAACAGCTCTTTCCCTTGCCCGACCAGGGCTTTCTGCGGAGAAACGTTGCGAAAGAGGCAGCCTCGGAACATGAAGGGCCGCATCCTTCGTTTGCTGACAAAGAGATACTCGTTCCAGACTGTGTATGCACGTCCGTGAAATTGGAAAGCCGAGTGAAAAGCTATCACGGCATCTTCGGCCAGCTTCGAGGCTGTCAGCCAGGGGTCCGGGGTGAAGGACTCCGGATCGGCCCCGACTGGCACTCCGGCGTAGAGGCCGCGCCGGATCTGGATGACATGTCCTGCGCGAACATGGTGGGCCAGCCGCGAATTTGATGTGTTTCTGTTGCTTGAGTTGTCCGTCTTCAGTGATTCTTCCAGTTCTTGACGAGTGAAGACCGGTGTGCTTGCACAGAATGTTTTCATGTTCAATTCGTCACCCTCACTTGAATCAGTGTGCATTAAGTATTAAAAATATTAACACTTATAGCACTTAACGTCAAGTGTTTCGTTCATCCAAGACTTGATGATGCCTGCGTCAAGCATAGATGAGTTCGCGCTTGAGCAATCAGTGGTACTGCGGGTTTGCTGCTGACTGCTTTTTTTCGAAGCATTCACCTGCTGCATTGGCCTCTTAAAAAGATCCCGCTAGGGCAAAAGGACTATTCTGCAGAGGTCGGTTACCTCACCGGCCTTCATCTGAAGGATGTAGGTGCCCGACGGAACACTGGGGA
>CAZNFQ010000281.1:0-1656 GCA_964571965.1 uncultured bacterium
GTTTCTCCGCAAGGAAACAGGATGATGTGGTTTACTACAGCTTCACAAGCTACACATATCCCCGGGAGATATGGTCACTGAACCTCTCCACGGGAGAATCGGAGCTGTTTCGCTCATCAGGGGTGAACTTCGACCCTTCGCTATACATCTCCGAGCAGGTCTTCTACCGGTCCGAAGACGGAACCAAGGTTCCCATGATGATAGTCCGCAGAAAAAACCTGCCCCTGAACGGCAGTAACCCCTGCCTGCTGTACGGTTACGGGGGATTCGGCGTTAATCTTTCACCTGCGTTCAGCATCAACGCTGTGGTATGGATGGAGCATGGCGGGGTCTTCGCGGTGCCCAACATCCGCGGAGGGGGAGAATACGGGGAAAAATGGCATCTGGCAGGAACGAAGATGAACAAGCAGAACGTATTCGATGATTTCATCTCTGCAGCTGAGTATCTGATCAGCGAAGGGTACACATCTGCTGAAAAGCTTGCGGTATCCGGAGGAAGCAATGGCGGCCTGCTGGTGGGAGCGGTGATAACCCGGAGACCGGAACTTTTCGGAGCCGCCCTGCCGGCGGTGGGTGTCCTGGACATGCTCCGCTATCATCGGTTCACCGCCGGTGCAGGCTGGGCATACGACTACGGCACCGCGGAAGACAGCCCTGAAATGTTCGAATATCTGGCGGGTTACTCACCCCTTCACAGCCTGAAGGACGGAGAGTGCTATCCTGCGGTTCTGGTAACCACCGGAGACCACGATGACAGGGTGGTTCCCGCCCACTCATTCAAATTCGCGGCGAGGCTGCAGGAGGCGCAGGGATGCTCCAACCCGGTGCTGATAAGAGTTGATGTAAAGGCCGGGCACGGAGCGGGGAAGCCGCTGTCCATGATAATAGATGCCCAGAGCGACAGGCTGGCATTCGCCCTGTATCATCTTGGCGGAAGGTGATAACCGTCTTCAGAGCCGCCCAGGAATAAGAGAAACTATGAGAGTTGCTTTGGGTCGGGTTCTAAAGGCGGTGAACCTGATGGAACAGCTAGTCCGGTAACTCCCGCGGATAGACAGATCCACACGCAGCATCTCTATCTTTGCGCAGATCCCAATCCCTTTATCTCAACTGCATCCATATCCTTCACCCTCGCCCGGCCGTCGTATAACCTCTTTGCTGGATACGGAGCTGTCCACCGGTTGTGTCTGTTGAGATAGAGCAAAGGAGCTTTGCTCTCTGTTAAGAGGATCAGAGCAGGAACCGTAAGACCATTCCTTGCCATTGCAGAATAACAACCTTCTGGTTCCTACTAATTCAGAACAGCTCTTCCGCCGTTCTCTTCTATCTTATCTTTCCAGCGGAGCAACTCTGCAGTACTTTCAGAAACCAGCAGAAGAACTGGAGGATCAAGGGTTCTTCCCTCCAGGGAATTGACTTCTGAGACTGCGGCCGAAAGTCTGAGTGAGTTATCGGCAGCTCCGGGAGCATAGAAGTACTCGGTCATCTCCTGGAGCAGTTCCAGGATCAGTTTTCTGTGATTACCAATGTGAGTCAGGAACAGCTTTCCAGTGCCATCAGTGTATGAAGTGCCGCAATGCTCACACACGTTACCGCTCAACGGAGCGCCACACTGGGCACAGACAATTGGTTTTCTATCCATGGTCAGTCCATCAC
>CAZNFQ010000282.1:0-1625 GCA_964571965.1 uncultured bacterium
TCCTCGCAATTTTCGTAAGAAGATTCTTCTGCCGTTATCTCTGTTTCTATGGAGCAGCATTGAGCCTTTGCTCCAAGCTCCGCATTTGGAGCAGGATCAAGGGAACCAGGGAACCTCTTCCTGAAATGGACTCAGACGAAGAATTCGACAAGTAGGCTAGAACTTCACAAGCTTTATAGGTTCAATATCACTGCCTCTGATTCCGGCAAAGTAGATCCCCGACGGGACATTGCCCGTTTCCCAAACGATGGAATTTGTATTCTGACCGCCGGGAACGGAAAACTCCTCGATAATCCTTCCGCTGATATCCCTGATCTCGATATTCTGGTTTGCACCGTTTGGAGAGAAACAGGAGAAGGTAACAGCTTCGGAAATGGGATTCTCCGATACGGAAAGATAAGGCTGCTGAACCGGGCCGTATGATCCTTCTGCCGATGTACCTGATCCATACACAGAGAAGTCGTCGATGTACCATCCCTCACGGTTTCCAGAATCATCAGAGCCGAAGAGGAATCGAAGAGCTCCAGGGCCCGCAAGGGAGTCAGGGAACACCATGGAGTATTCGGTCCAGTCTGCAGTACCGCTGTAAACCGGCGTACCTTCCGGGAAAGGGCCCGTGGAACCAGAAGCGATCTGGTGAGAGTATCCCGGGACCGGGAATAGATCAACCCATTCATCAAGTCTTCGGTACTGAACCATTCCGCCGTCATAAGCCAAAGAAGAGCTTAATGCCTGGGCTTCCAGCCAGCTCCAGAAAGTGCACTCCCCGTTCAGGGGTATGTTGAAGTACGGGGTTTCAAGGTAGCCGTAGTGATGGTTGGAATAGTCTCCCGTACCAACGTCACCGCATTTGAAACTGAACTGTCCCCCGGGAGTGTGATTCCTGTGGTCTGAAACATGCCAGTCATTGGCCCAGCCCGCTTCGGCTGAGGAATATGACCATCCGAAGGAGTCACCTTCGAGATCGGTGGAAAGACCGGACCCCACGGGAAGACTGAAGGTGAACTGCTCCATATATCCTTCATCGGCCATCACGGTGAGGCGCATGTCGTAGACTTCACCTTCAGAAGCTGCAGGTGAAGCCATTACACTGAAGGAACCGTTTCCATACGAAGAAGACATGCCCTCTATATCCCCATAATCGACGTAATTGCCGGGAACTACCACATAGGGGCTAAGAGACTGTAGAATACCGAAGGCATTGAACAATGTGTTGTCAGAGAAGTTGGTCAGTTCAGCTGAGAGTTCGATGGTTTCTCCGGGTTCAAGGCAGAAATCGCCGTCTCCTGCTGTTTCATCATCGGTTGTGAACCAGGTAATATCCGTGGCTCCTTCAGCGGTTCCCAGGACTTCTATCCAGTCCCAATAAGCGGCGGGTTCGTTTCCCATGAGAAGACCAAAGGAACCCGGGGCAGGATACGGGTCAGTGGCGGAAAAAAACCAGGAATCACCTGTTGAGGGCACCTCAATCAAAAAATCAAGTTGTCCATCCTGGCAGTCCAGAGTAAGATCGTAATAGACACCCGACGGGAAGTTCTGATAAATAGTGTTAAGAGAAGAACCAAGCTGCCCATTTTCCACAAGTCTGATCCTGGCCAGATCATGATCAGGTGACACATAGGCTA
>CAZNFQ010000283.1:0-1621 GCA_964571965.1 uncultured bacterium
ACATTGAAACCGGCGTTCTTCAGGAAAAGTCCCACCAGGTTCTTTCCTATGTCGTGTATGTCGCCCTTCACGGTGGCCAGTACGATAGTTCCCGGGGATTCACCTGATTCCCCCTTCAGGTGAGGCTCAAGCACCGACATCAGTGCCTTTGCCGCTTCAGCGCCGGCAATCAGGTGGGGAAGAAATAGCTTCTTTACCGCGTAGAGGTGTCCCAGCCTGTCCATTGCCGGGGCAAGGGCGTTCTCAACGATCTCCTTTGCAGAAGTGCCGTGGTTGAGAAGGTTCAGAGCAGCTCGTTCAGCTCCGGCGGAATTCCCCTTTATCAGGGCTTTTTCCAGAAGGGCAAAGTGGTTTTCCTCAAGGTCCATTTCACTGTCGGGTATTGGAATGTCCGCGGGATCCACCCTTCCTGAAAGAACACCCGCTCCGGCGGTTACAGCTTCGGTAAACGGGCTGTTCACGTTCACTATGCCGGCATCCAGTCCGCCGCCTGCAAGCATGGAAAGGAAAGCGGCATTGATGCCTGAACGGTGGGGAAGCCCGTGGGAGACATTGGACACGCCTGCTATGGTGAGAAGGCCTTCTTCCTTGAACAGCTTCAGGGTTCTAACTGTGGTTTCGGGGTCAGCTCCGGTGGCAACGGCTTTTACAATGGGATCGGCAAGAATTCTGCTTCGGGGAAAACCGTGATCCTCCAGAATCTTTATTCCTTTTTCCAGAACTCTCAACCTTTCTGCCGGGTGGTCGGGCAGGCCCTGCTCATCAATTGGCAGAAGTACGGCATAGCCGCCGTGACGAAGAAGAATCGGTACTCTGGAAGCAATGTGATCCTCTTGTGACATCAGGGAGTTTAGAAGTCCTATGCCTCCAAGTTCCTGGAAGGCTGTTTCGATCATGTCCGGTCTGGAAAGGTCTATTGAGAGCGGTGCCCCTGTGCAAAGCCCTGCTGTCACACGATGAACAAGCCCTTCTGGGACAAGCCGTTCCAAACCCATATTGATGTCCAGCAGGTCTGCCTTCTCCTGATTGTGAGCCATTGAGATCACGAAGTCATGGTCTCCTGCCCGTATGGCCTTCTTCAGTTCCTTTCGGCCGGTGGGGTTTACCGATTCTCCCACCATGAGCATGGCTCTCCCAATGGAAACCACTCTGTCCACGGAGCTGAACGCCGTGACCGGCTGATGTTTCACAGTCTCTCTGGAGCGGATGCCCACCGAATTTCTCAGTGCCCTGATGTGTTCAGGGGTGGTGCCGCAGCAGCCGCCGATTATGGAAGCCCCTGCCCAGGCCATCTCTTCTGTTGCATCAGCAAACAATTCCGGAGTCATGGAGTAGTTGCCCCGGCTGTCGGGAAGCCCTGCGTTGGGCTCCACGGTAACGTGCTTGGTGGATGTTGCCGCAAGCTGGCTGATCACCGGAAGAAGTCCTTCAGGGCCTGTGGAGCAGTTTGCCCCTACTGCATCCACAGCAAGCTGTTCACACAGAATCGCAAGAGCCGTGGGAGAAGTGCCGGCTCCGCTTCTCCCGTTCTCGGCAAAGGTGAGATGGGCGCTGATGAAACCGTCGGGGCAGCTGTCGCGAACTGCAAGTATTGCGGCTTTCAGCTGTCTTGGATCTGTAA
>CAZNFQ010000284.1:0-1608 GCA_964571965.1 uncultured bacterium
CTGAGATATTCTTCCGTGAATTCGCCGCTTTGAAAAATGTTAACCTTCATTCGCCTGTGATCGATACCCAGGTTCAGCCAGAGGGTCACGTTGTCGAAGGTGCAGCCAAGGCCTGCCGCAGCTTCATATCTCATTCCGGATGCGTCTTCATAGGGATCCGGATCAGGGGGGTCCACTGTATCTCCGTCTGCAAGAATAACGATGATGTCCTCTGGCCACATCGAGCACCAGGATGCGCCAAGTGATGTTTTAAACGAGAGTCCGCCGGGGGAAACCCGGGGAAGCCAGACAAGCTCACCACCTGCAGAGAACTGATTACCGACTATTATGAAACCCGGCAGCGGGTATGAAAGCTTCCCCTTCAGGAAAAGGTTGTGGGCAATAGCAGGGCCCATGGACACATTGAAGCCCCATGAGATCTCGTTACAGTTCTTCCAGCTTAGAGCACTTAACTCCTCACCGAATGAAATGCTCATGGTGGGGAAGGCCTGAGCCATGCCCACAAGCAGAAGAATGGAGATGAATCTTATCATTTCAATAACATAGTATTGAGAAGCTATAAACGATACCCTTCCAGGCTGCACTTAGTCGATACTGCCTGAATACAGTGTCGTTCCAATTCGGGAGATATACTTTCCAGGGCTGAGAGCTCGCCGGGAACTCTGCAGATTCTCTGCTATCGGCAGATATAGGGGCTTCCGTCCACGGGCACGAACACCTCGATGGTGCCGCTTGCGTAACAGTCAACCTGGTAGGGGGGAAACAGAACGGTATAACCCACGGTCTCTCCATTTTCCCCTGGTACCGGAAGAACGGTGTGGTAGTTCTGGGGGTCGGCTGATGCTCCCCTTTCAACCCAGCCAGGGTCATAGAAATCTTCTGACTGCAGGAATTCCACCACGCCTTCTGCGAAGGCCTCGAACTGTTCCTGCCCTCCAAGCAGCTCCACGGTATCTATGAACCTTCCTTCACTTGTATCGTAAACAAACGCCTGTGTGGTGGTATTCCCGTGGGCACCTCCGGTGTATGCCCAGAACCAGGTCAGTATGCAGATAAACCCCTCCGGGGAAGGTTCATGGATGAAGTTCAGCTCCATGTCGAAATCCGGCAGGAGGGGATCGTTCTGGAAGTAATTGCAGTAATCGTTTTTGAATTCAGTTACCCGGGCTATGGCGTATTCTTCCAGCCTGTCTCCAACTGCCTGATTCTCAATGGCGATTTCAGGGAAAGTCACGGTGAATGAATAACCTTCTTCGGACTTAGTCCAAAGGGTTTCACTTATGCCGGTTTGTATAGTAAGCAGCATGAGGATCATCAACATATTCCATACCTCTTTCAGTCTGTTCCCTTGCCGGGGGAAGACTTCTTGTTTTGCTCTTTCAGCACTTCGCCGGCGCAGTCTTCACACATTCCATGGGAGAAATCAGCCTCGGTGTGCTCCGATACGTAAACTTCGAGCTGCTGCCAGAAACCTTTGTCATCCCTTATCTTCTTGCAGACGGAACATATGGGAACCAGCCCCTTCAGGGTCCTGATGTTCGCATAGGCTCTCTCCAGGTTTTTCATGCTCTCTTCAATGGCCTTCTCGTAATCGTCTCTGGTAGCCTC
>CAZNFQ010000285.1:0-1607 GCA_964571965.1 uncultured bacterium
GCTTCAGCTTCAACGCCCTTGCGGGCATTTCCAAAGTCCACGCCATTGGCAGATTTTACCTGAAAGAGGTTTCGCCCAAGCTTAAACTATATCTTTCTCCCCTTAACATCGACCCTGAAAACCCGGCACTGCCCATTTCAAGCCCTGACTGGTACGCAGGCGACCTCGCCCGGGAAGCAGGACTTTTCTACACCCAGGGCTTTCCCGAGGATACAAAGGCCCTTTCCAGAGGTATTTTCAACGACGATGACTACCTATCCCAGGCGGAAATCGTTCTGGAAGAAAGAATGAGGCTGTTCCATTCCGCACTGTCCAACTACCGGGAAGGGCTTCTTTTCTTCTACTTCACCAGCCTGGACCTCAACGTTCACATGTTTTTCAGGTCCATGGATCCGGCAAGTCCCCTTTACGGCCAGGTGGAGCCGAGGTTCCACGGTATCATCGCAGACCTCTATTCCAGGATAGACATTGCGGTGGGTCAGGCCATGGAGCTTCTGGATGACAGGACCGAACTGATCCTGCTTTCCGACCACGGGTTCGCCCCCTTCCGAAGAAGTTTCAACCTGAATTCATTCCTCGCTGCCGAAGGCTTTGCCTCCATAGGCTCTGAATACGAGAGAAACCATGACATGTACGCCTGCCTGGACTGGAGCGGAACGGGTGCCTACGGGCTTGGGCTTAACGGACTCTACGTGAACCAGGCAGGCAGAGAGAAGAACGGTGTGGTTTCCATATCAGACAGGCGCAGCCTCATGGATGATCTGAAGCGTTCCCTGGAAAATGCCGTGGATCCCCTGACTGGAGAAAGGCCTGTGCAGACTCTTTACATACTTGAAGACCTTTACCCGGGAATGGATATGCCCCCCTGGGCTCCGGACATGCTTGTGGGGTACGCAAGGGGCTTCAGGGCAAGCTGGGAGACAACCCTGGGAGCATTCCCCGAAGACGTGATCACTGACAATCTGGATCCATGGAGCGGAACCCACTGCATATCACCGGACATCTGCCCCGGTTCCCTGGTTACCACCGTTAAGGACGTTCCGGCTGATGTAACCCTTACGGACATGGGAAGCCTCATCAACAGGGAGCTTTTGTCATGAATTTCGTCTTCGACATTCTCCTCTACCCTTTCCGTACGCTAAACCCCCTCTGGGGACAAATGTGGATAAGCGCCCTTGCAGGTTTGATGATGATCCTTATCTTCAAGAAAACATCGAATCAGCAGGCCATTTCCCAGCTGAGAAGAAAAATGGGTTCCCGTGCCCTGGGAATGCTGCTCTACCTGGAGAGTCCGCTCACAGTACTGAAACTTGCATTCGGGTTGATCACAGACAATTTCATCTATCTGTGGCACCTTCTAAGACCCATGCTCGTTATTGCGGTTCCCTTCATTCTGGTGGCAGCACAACTGGATGCACGTTACGGTTTTCAGCCGCCGTCTTCCTCAAGACCGTCAACGGTTACTGTAAGGTGGGAGGACAACCTTCCCGGAGAGCTTGGTGAACCCACGGTCGGTTCTGTGGTTTCTCCCGTTGTAACCATAGCCGATTCTCTGGAAAAGAGTTTTTCATTCACAGGAGAGAACGGAGTTTTCGCTATGGAAAACC
>CAZNFQ010000286.1:0-1604 GCA_964571965.1 uncultured bacterium
TCGGAGAGCCTGAGCTTCCAATCTGGACTGCAGACGCAGCCCAGCTTTCAGCAACCCATCCTGCATCCATACCCGGTGCTATACCCGTAACAGTTACTGTGACTGCCGGCGGCTCTCCTGTTTCCGGTGCCCGTGTCTGCCTCTACAAGGGCGACGACTGGTCCACCGCCGAGGTTTACGAAGTTGAGACCACCAACGCCTCAGGACAGGTGAACATACCGGTAAGCCCTTCAACAACAGGGACAATGCTGGTAACAGCCTGGAAGTACAATACCATCGCCTATCTCGGTTCCATCAGCGTAGACGGAACGGGAATTGCGGAAGAGACCTTTATGAACTCCATAAGTACCCCATACCCCAACCCTGCAACATCCTCAGCTGCGGTTCCCTTCTCCATGGCAAACGCAGGTACGGCCACCGTTCAGGTCTTCGACCTCACAGGTCGCACCGTTGCCACCCTTGGAAACAATGAATTCCCAGCGGGGCAGCACACGCTGAACTGGAATCTTACCGGTTCAAACGGAGCCCCGGTTCCCAGCGGCTTCTACAGTGTTGTGGTAACCACTCCGGGCGGCGTGATGACAGAAAGGGTAATGGTTCTCAGGTAACCACTATCTACAGGTAATTGTGAAGGGGCGCTTCGGCGCCCCTTCTTCATATAGGCAACTGTATTGAGGTAAGCCTGATGAGCTTCTCACCGATTACAGCAGCTATTTGTTTGCCTGCAGAGTTGCGCCTTTACTACTGATAAAGTATTCTTCCTTCAGATAATTAATCATGGAGGACCAATATGATAAATCAAAAATCTCTGCTTATTGTTTCCATTCTCTTCCTTGCAGCCGTGGGGTACGGATATCCAACCTGGATAAGAACATATAACTATGGACCTATCAGTTATACAGCGCCCATCGATGGTGGTAATACTGTTTTCATGAGCGCTCTGGGACCTGATGCGCACCTTGTAAGGGTAGACGATGAGGGAGAACCGGTATGGGAGCTTCAGTTCACCGGTATCCCATTCGGCCTTGCAGAACTTCCATCATCAGAACTGATGCTCATGTACAGATCTTCCGGGACACTGACCCTTTCCGGGGTAGACTTCGAAGGGAATATGCTCTGGACAGATGAAGCGCCCCTGGAGACCAGCTTCAAAGGCCTGGTGAGTACCAGTGACGGCTGCTGTGTTTACCTCACCGGAGACAGCCTTGTTAAACTGAATCCCGATGGCTCGCTGAAATGGACGGCTTACATTGCCGATGTTGTGGAGGATGCAGAATTAGTTAATGAAGCAGCTGGCGTGTACGGAGGAGTGGCTATAGCCGGTGAAGACGGAGATATCTATTCAGATCAGGGAATGTTTCAGGCAGCAATAGCGGACAGTGCGGGAACAGTACTTTGGTCAGGAACAGACTACCACATGTACTGTGAATACTGTGAAATCTACGATGTATTCGGCTCCTCATCGGAAGGCTGCTACGGAGTAGGTCTTTTCGGTTCTAATTTTCCTCCTCCCATGAGCAACGATGCCCTCCTTTCCTTCCTTCCCGGTGGGGACACCGACTGGACAAAGAAGATCGATGATGCAAGACGTGTCTGCGAATCGT
>CAZNFQ010000287.1:0-1604 GCA_964571965.1 uncultured bacterium
GTGGAATGAATTCCGTAAAAGCCGCCGGCTACGAGTATCTTAGTCGCAGGTACCAGCTGAAAGCAATTCCCAACTGGCATTCCTCATTTGTAAGCACAAGCGGAACTGTCAGAACCGTTGTGAAGCAGGGCCGGTTCGCGCGGACGACTTTCCCTCACTCGTATTGGCCCGGTGATTCATTGGGCGACCATCTTGAGTTCGCACTGAAGTATGACGGAACCAACCTTGGAATACTGTCAGGTTTGTTCTTCAGGCTGAATGCATCAGACCTTGCCTCTTGGGTTAAGAATAAGCCAACAGGAAAGTATACTCGCAGGATCTGGTTCCTTTTTGAGTACATAACAGGCACAAGGCTGCCGCTGGATGACCTTTCCCAGGGGAACTACATTGAACTGCTTGAACCTCAGGAGTACTATGTCTCCTCTCCCGGTACCAGGGTGAAGAGACAGCGTGTTGTCAATAACCTTCCGGGTAACAGGGAATTCTGCCCGGCGGTGAGAAGAACCGATGTTCTTTCCTCAATCGAGGGAACAGACATCTATGGCAAATGCAGCAAACTCATCAGCTCATATCCGGATTCAACCGTAAAACGGGCACTGAACTACCTGTACAGCAAGGAAACGAAGTCATCCTTCGAGATAGAGCATCTCAAACCAAGTGCGTCCAGGGCTGAAAGGTTCATAGCCGCCCTTGAAATGGCCACCTGGCAGGATTTCTGCAACAGGGATGATCTAATAGCGCTGCAGAACAAAATTGTCGATGCCCGTTTCAGGGAGCCCGACTACAGGACGAGTCAGAACTACATCGGTGAGATGATCTCATTCAGAGATCAGCGAATTCACTATGTATGTCCCAGGCCTGATGATATTCACTCACTGATGAGGGGTCTCATCAGTGCTCATCAGAAAATGCTGGAAAAAGCTTCTTCGTTGCCGGCAGTAGTACACGCTGCGATGGTTGTATTTGGCTTCGTCTACCTTCACCCGTTTGAAGACGGGAACGGAAGGATCCACAGATTCCTGATTCACAATATCCTCTTTCTGAAAAAAGCGGTACCAGCTGGATTGATGTTTCCGGTATCGGCAGCGATGCTGAGAAACAAAGCCCTCTATGATTCAGCTCTCGAGAGTTTTTCCAGGCCATTGCTGAAACTGCTGAAATACGATCTTAATGAGCTGGGGGAGATGACAGTCGACGGGAATAACGCAGACTTCTATCGCTACATTGATATGACGGCACAGGCCGAAGCTTTGTTCGAGTTCGTGAAGATCACCGTAGATACCGAGCTTGAAGGAGAACTTGATTTCCTTATGCGCTACGACACTGCCAGGAACGCAGTTCGAGAAATAGTCGATTTGCCCGACCAGCGAATGGATCTCCTGCTGAATTTCTGCATGCAGAACAAGGGAAGGCTTTCCCCCGGAAGAAGAAAACAACACTTCAGTTTCCTGACCGACCATGAAGTGAGCGCCATCGAAGAAGTCATGAAGTCAGTTTTAAGGGATGAAGACCCTCTGCGGAACGAAACAACCAGCAAAGGAAGCGAAGGAAGCAATGCTTGATTTCACCAGGAGAAGCGCACAGCGGTTCAACCTCCAGTGGAA
>CAZNFQ010000288.1:0-1603 GCA_964571965.1 uncultured bacterium
TCACAATATGTCATCTATGCATAATTTGTAAATTCTTACATGATCAGCCTGAGGTGAGGTTAACAGCAGAATCCCTTCAGCATCAACATATGGTCTGACTGGTTTAATTGCTGCATCCCTCAGGTTCCTTCGGGCAACTCCGAACTTGTCGTCTATGTCTTTGCGGGTCGGTTTTGCCTTCTTGAGGAAACCGTTATCGAACAGCTTCTTCAAGCTCATCATCACCCCCGATCAGGTACAGCCTTGGCGATTCCATTACATTCTGGATGAACCCTGTGCCCTTCTTTTCCCTGAACGATTCCATCGTGTATAAGGTGGGATTCACCTCTCTGCCAGACTTTTCCTGAACCTCAAGGAGTGTTTCGACGAGGGCCTGGAAGCTGATGCTTCCTATTACCATCAGGTCAATATCGCTGTTCGGCCGCATCTCACCCGATGCATAGCTGCCGTAGATGAAGGCGAGTTCTATTTCTTTCTGTTTTTCCTTGAGTGCGTTTGTCAGCTGGCTGGGTATTCCCGAAGTCTTCTTCAGAAAACCATGCAGCTCTTCGTAGACGGGGGAATCTTTGTTTGCCTGATACCTGGTCTGGTTTGCCTGTTTGGTAAGGGTGATAAGCCCCGCATCCACAAGATTCGCAAGTTCCCTGTGCACAGCACCGGATCCTGTCTGGAGGAGGTCCCGGATCTCCCTGAAGAAGTACGAGCGGTCAGGGTTAAGGAGCAGCAGTGAAAGAAGACTCTTCCTTACCTTGCCGAAAAGAGCGTCTGCTTCATCGTTTCGTTCTTGTGTTCCCATATCGGGAAATATGTTTCCCTTTTTGGGAAAAGCAATAGCCTCTTCTGTCATTGCTGTCTTCGTGCCTTTTCCAGGAGGTGTTCTATCTTATACCTTCTGTCGGTTTCCCCGAAATCGGGTTCCAGCTCGAATGGACATTGGGTGCAATTAAGTTCGGGTGGTTTTTCCATCAGGCATCAAGTGTTGTCATGCAATACATTTCTCACTGAGTGCAGCCATATTCGGCTTATTATGCAAGTTTTGTATTCAGTCTTTCAAACTAGGAAAAGACCGGCATTCTGTACGGCTAATCCTTTTTTTATGAGTCCATGAACAGTGCGAAATGCTTCACTTTGAGTCCACCCGCCTTTGAAAGCTCGCGCGATCTGTGTGCGTATGGTGCCGATTTTCAACACTATCTGCAGACGTTCTGCATGGATATGTGAGAACTTTCACTGAAACTGACAGCGAATGCATGGTTCGGTTCTTCCTCAATTTGCCTTATGGAATGCACCGGGCAATGGCTATATTTCGGTTTCATTTCCTGGAGGTGGCTTCATGAAGGTGGTAACGGCGAAGGATCAGATCGCCCGAGGAAGGAAGAGGGCCGGGAAGGAACTGCGGTCGGTTGAAAATCTGGGTGAGAACCCTGTGTTCAGTTCCTTCAGGGTGGTTTCACAGACCCGGCGTGAATACACCGTGCGTATACGGTCGGTCGATTCGCTTATCAACAGCTGCAGCTGCCCCGACTATCGAACGAATACCATTGGCACATGCAAGCACATCGAGGGGGTTCTGGAGCACCTGAGGAGTACCCTTTTATCCTTC
>CAZNFQ010000289.1:0-1603 GCA_964571965.1 uncultured bacterium
ATTTCCTCTGTGAATACCTGCCGGAGTATCTTGACTGGTTCATGGGAAAAGGAGACTGATCTTTATCGTTCATCTGAGAGCAGTGAGTACACCGCTTCATCCACAAGACCCTTCCCGGGAACGAACACGTACTGACGCAGGGTTCCCTCGTAGCTGAAGCCCAGTTTCTTTGCGATGACAATGCTGCCAGTGTTCTCCGGGTGGCAGCGCAGCTCTATGCGGTTCACCCCCATTGTGTGGAATGCAATTTCGATAAGTGAAGAAGTCACTTCTGTTACTATTCCCCTGGAATGGTAATCTCTGTGAAGATCCGCCCCCAGTTCCACCCTGCGGTTCTCCGGGGACCAGTAGTGCAGGGCAGCGGTACCGATCATTACGGATGGGCTTTCCCTGAGGAAAATACCCCACCTGAAAGAGGTTCCCCCTTTGAACTGGCTCTGCCATTTCTCTATGAGTTCCTCACACCGTACAACGGAGTCAGCAGGAGGCGCCTGCATATAGGTCATCGTTTCATGGTCACCGTAGATCTCGAACAGATCCCGGGCATTCTCCAGTGCGGGTACCCTTAAAAGACACCTGGAGGTCGTGAGCTCTCCCGGTGGACTCTCTGTCATTTCTCTCCCTTTGCTGAAGAGGCGGTGAACCCGCCGGCTCATTCTTCTGTAATATGCATTCTTTAAAAACCGCAGGCTGCAAGCAGTTTATTTGACTATTGACCAATCGGGGAAACGCCTCTATCATTTTCAGGTCATTCTATTACCATGGCCACGGGGAAAAGGGGTTCCGGCATGGCCCGTGCTAGTCTGTTCAATCCGTCTTTAAGAACGGTTGTTGTGGCAGTTGCTGTGAGCCTGCTTGTATTCTACATATTCTGGGTGTTTTTTCCCGGCAGCGAGGAAGCGCCGGAGGGTACACTGCTTACCCGGGAGGAAAGGGAATGGCTCGACGCCAATCCCGAAAAACTCACTCTTTTTTACAACACCGATTTCCCGCCAATTGAGTTCGCCGCAGAAGACGGCAGCTTCACAGGCCTTGGTGCCGATGTAACGGCGGAGGTTGAAAAAAGGCTGGGCATCCAGTTCATAAGAATGCCCTGTGAAGACTGGAACCGGCACCTCCAGGCTCTTGAAGAAGGCGAATGCGCCGTGGCCCCCACCATAGTAAGAACGGACGAGAGGGAAAGCTACTCTTACTTCACCGCACCCTATGCCAGTGTGCCGGTGGTGATAATTACCACCAGTTCATCAGAGGAAAACCTGACACTGAAGGATCTGGAAGGAAGAAGAGTGGCAGTGGTTTCCGGGTTTGCGTCGGAGGATTATGTCCGGGAGGCATCAGAGGATAACATAGATCTCATTCCCATGTGGAATGTGCCTGAGGCACTGCGGGCGGTGGCTTTCGGCGAAGTGGATGCCCTTGTGGAAAACCTTGCGGTGGCCGCCTGGTATACCGATGAAGAGGGGCTTTCCAATCTGCGGGTGGCAGGGGTTACGGACTATTATTTCCAGTGGAGCATCGGGGTCAGCAGAAAATACCCTCTGCTCTACAGCTCCATTCAGAAAGCCCTGGCTGACATTCCCAGAAGTCAGCTCGAGGAGATGCA
>CAZNFQ010000290.1:0-1596 GCA_964571965.1 uncultured bacterium
TCGCTTCCGCTTTCCCTTCCGCCTCCGGTCTCCTTCTCCCCGCCGAATGCGCCGCCTATTTCAGCTCCGGCGGTGGAGGTGTTTACATTCACTATGCCGCAGTCGGAACCTGCTGCTGAAATAAAGAGTTCGGTTTCGTGCATGTTGCCGGAGAATATGGCGGACGAGAGCCCCTGTGGTACGGCATTATGAAGGGCTATTGCCTCATCCATGGTATCGTACTTGAGCAGAAAGAGAATGGGAGCAAAGGTTTCCTCGAGAACAACACCCTCCTGGGAATCCATCTCGATGATCGTGGGTGTAACGTAAAATCCTTCTTCACATCCTTTAACTTTCTGAATGGTTCCACCGTGGGCAATCCTTCCGCCCTGCCTTTTTGCTTTTTCCACTGTTTTTGCGAATGCAGCCACGGCAGAAGAATCGATCAGGGGCCCCACCACCGTATCTGATTCCAGGGGATTTCCGACCTTAACTTTGGTGTAGATGTTCTTGATTACACCAAGGAATTCGTCATACACGCTTGAGTGAACCAGGGCTCTTCTCGTCGAGGTACACCTCTGACCTGCAGTGGCAATTGCACCGAAGGAAACACCCTTTTCGGCCAGGGACATGCATGCATCCCCGGTTACTATGGCGCAGTTGTTTCCGCCCAGTTCAAGAATGGACTTGCCGAATCTTGCTGCAACAATTTCTCCCACCCGTTTTCCCACGGCCGTTGATCCCGTGAAGGAGATCAGCGGCATTCTGGGGTCTTCCGCCATTCTGCTGCCAATGGTTCTTCCGCCGCCGCAGGCAAGGAAGAATATCGGAGGAAGATCGTGACGATCCAGAACGGTGTTTGCGGTTTTGATAATGGCAACCGCGGTAAGAAGAGCACTGCTTGAGGGCTTCAATACGGTAACATTCCCAACTACAGCTGCAATGAGAGAGTTCCACGCCCAAACAGCCGCGGGGAAATTGAACGAGGTGATAACCCCAACGATACCAAGCGGGTGCCATTGCTCCATGAGTCTGTGCTCGGGCCTCTCACTGGCTATTGTAAGGCCGTAGAGCTGCCGGGAAAGACCCACCGAGAAATTGGCGATGTCCACAGCTTCCTGAATCTCTCCTGCTCCCTCCGTGAGTGTTTTTCCCACCTCCAGAGAAACCAGCAGGCCCAGGAGTTCCTTTTTCTTCAACAGCTCTGCTCCGATCTCTCCTATTATTTCACCCCTTCGCGGAGCAGGTATAGAAGACCACCTGGAGTAGCTTTTCTCAGCCGCTACCATTACCTTCTCGTAGTCAGCTTCTTCGCCCTGAGCCACGGCTCCAAGAAATTTGCCGTCAACTGGGCTTATCGAATTGATTTTGTGTTTACCGACAGTGGACATCCACTCACCGCAGTAGACTCCCGAGTTTACCTCTTCGAGACCGAGACCCTTAAAAATTGCTTCCCTGGCTTCTTCCGGCTTCACAGTTTGCTCCTTAGTGGTTTGGATATGTCTTGTAATCATAACGGTGAGCGGAAATATACAGAATCCCTTCCTCTGGGGGTAATTGGCATGCTTCCTTTCCTCTTCATTATGTTTGGAGACAACACCCGGATCGAATAGAGTC
>CAZNFQ010000291.1:0-1576 GCA_964571965.1 uncultured bacterium
TCACCGTTGAGGTTACCGGATTCGAGGAGCAATCCGGTGAAGCAAGACTGGCAGTGTTCGGTCCTGGAGACTCCTTTCCCATGGAAATAGAAGAAGCCGTGTACAAAGAGATCAAGCCAGTTGATTCCGACCCTCTGGTTTTTACGATCAGCTCACTGAGTCCGGGGACCTATGCCATCTATGCCTACCACGATAAGGATGGAGACGGCGAGCTGGACATGCACTGGTACGGCCCTCCCAGCGAGAAGGTGGGGGTTTCCAACAATGCCACGGGCTTTGCCGGCCCCCCAAGTTTCGACGACGCATCCTTCGAGCTGGGCTCTGAGCCCCTGGTGCTGTCTATTTCACTGCGCTGACAGCATTTCAGTTTCCAGTTATTTGGATCCTCGCTCTGGAATTTCTCTGTTCACCTCA
Source organism: uncultured bacterium (assembly GCA_964571965.1). Classification (GTDB taxonomy): domain Bacteria; phylum Fermentibacterota; class Fermentibacteria; order Fermentibacterales; family JCC-6; genus Sabulitectum. The sequence goes on from CAZNFQ010000291.1 coordinate 415, forward strand.
AGAGTGAAAAGCATTCACATTCTCCATGACCAATTCCGCAATTAAATCATAAAAAGGATAAGATTTCATATATGCCGCCTTTCAAATGTTGTGAAACGATTATATCTTACATGCTGGTTGCAGACAAGGAATTATTTATGGAGGTAAGTTGTGAGATACGTGATTATTCTTGCCATTATTGTTGTTATCAGCCTGGGTTGCGGAGATGCTCCATCCAGTGAATCGGTGACAGAATCAGGTACAGCTGACAGTACTGAAACTCTGCAGGCGGTGGACTCCATTGGTGTTCTCCTGGGAGACAGCAATTACGTGCTGGGCGCCATAGCGGATTTCACCACTCTTCCCCGGGGAAGACCCGCCATTCTGGACAGGGTAAAGGGAACCGTTTCCGTGTTCGACAGCACCGGTGTATTCCTCTACAGTTTCGGTGGCTTCGGTGAGGGTCCCGGAGAGTTTCAAGCGCCTGTAATGATAGAATCCTTCGATTCGGGACTTATTGCGGTAATCGAAAGAATGGGGAAGGTAAGTGTGTTCCATGAGAACGGAGAGTTCATGGGAAGCTGGGGAGACGGCGAAACCCTGACTGTTCCCATGGAGATTGCGGCCCTTGATGATTCTCTGCTTGCACTGTCCACTTTCAGGATGGAACCCGGTGATGACGGTTATCAGATCGTATATGAGCTGAACAGTCATAATGCTGTTACCGGTGAAGTGGTTGCGAACTATTTTCGCTGGCAGGGAGACGCAAACCCTTCCACTGACTTCATTCCAGGGTACATGACCATCACTGCAGATGGTAACGGAACCCTTTATCTCTCAAGGATAGGTTCAGATAACTGGGCCGTAGAAGTATTTAATTCAAACGCGGAACTGACGGATACTTTAAATCTCTTTCCAGACAGGGAAAGAGTATCTGCTGAAGAAGACTACATGGTTCCGGGGGTGGTGCCGGTGCGCTACGTATTTTCTGAAAACGGCAGCAATGAGCAGTACAGTGTAAACATGCCCGAAGATCACCCGTTCATAAGTCGGCTTGGGATGGACGGCCAGGGCAACCTGTGGTGCCGGAGAGGAGGCCTTCCCGGAGATGTATGGGACGTGGTTTCTCCTGATGGTGAGTTTTTGCGGGAGGTTCATGTGGCACTTCCGGATTCGGCTTACT
>CAZNFQ010000292.1:0-1575 GCA_964571965.1 uncultured bacterium
ACTGGGGTTTCGACGGAGAGCTTCACAGGGGAGAGCTGGTTGCAGACACCAGAGTTGTGAATGATCTGCAGCTCGTGTTTCTGCAGATGCTTCTGCTGAAGTTTCCCCTTGAGTCCGTTGTTCCCATATCGGAATACAACTGGGACGACTCAGAATCCATGCGACAGAACAATACCTCGGCTTTCAATTACAGATGCGTCGGGGGAACGGACAGGCTCTCCCGCCACGCCTACGGCCTTGCCATAGATATCAATCCTGTGCAGAATCCCTATTGTACCGGTGAAAGTGTTTCTCCCGAGGGTGCGGAATATGATCCCCAGGCACCGGGAACCCTTTACAGTGGGCACCCTGTGGTTGAGCTTTTCAGGCTTCTCGGGTGGAGATGGGGTGGAGACTGGTCGGAGAAGGATTACCAGCACTTCGACAAACCCCTTGAAAATATGGAATGCGATCGTTCTGATCATCATATTGAATGGCTTTTCTGGAGGTTGTTATGAAGTATCCATTACTGGTTCTTTTTTCGACTGTGTTTGTTCTGGGTGCCGTGTCGTGCGGTGAGGCAGATAACTCGGAATCACAGGCGGTTGAAACTGCAGGGGAAACAGACGACGCCGAGCCTGATCTGGATCCCCCTTCCGAGGACATGGAATTACCGGAAGTGATCCCTGCCGTGGAATACCTTGAGCTGTGCTACGCCACTTCCATAAACACTCCTGAAAGCTTGTACGGGCCTGAAAACGTTTTCGATGGCGACAGCACCACTTACTGGGCCACCATGCCCGGTGCCGCACCTGATGAGGGTCTTTACTTCTCCTTCCATGAGCCGGTGGATCTGGAAACGATAACCGTTGAGACTATGCCCGGAAGCAGCGAATTTGAAGATATCTCTTTCATCCAGATTTACGTTAACGGGGTGGAAGGCGACCGGCGTGAACCGGGAACTCCTTTGAATCTTCACTGGCAGGGGCCTGTGAAGAGCATCTTCGTTAAGGTCTATCAAACTGAGTCAATGGAGTATGATGAGCAGGGAATCCGCTTTCAGAGGGACGTGCCTGTGGCCATCAGCGAGATAACCATGACCGTTCTTGACGAAGAGGACAGAGAAATTCCCCTGCAGATAATACCAATTGCAGCGGTGGGGGGAACCGTTGAAGCCAGTTCTTCTCTGGAGCCGGTGGAGGCTTACAGCCCTGATTTCCTCTTCGATTCCCGGCCGGCTTTCGGATGGGCCGACGGAAATTCGGATTCATCAGGAGAGGGTGAGTATCTTGTATTCCGCTTCGACGAGCCCCGGCGAATAGAGAAGATCCTTATATGGAACGGTTACCACAGGTCAGGCACCCACTTCGATCACAACGAAAGAGCATCAATGATAGCCTTCGGCCTGGAAGGTGAAATTCCAATAGACTACAGGCTGGACGATACCATGACACCCCAGGTGATTTACCTGGAAAGTCCCCTGGAGGGCGACAGCTTCAGAATGAACATCATGGGAGTATACCCCGGAGACTTTTACCAGGACCTTGTTATCAGTGAGCTGCGCTTCTTCGACGGCGATGAATGGTTCATTATCGC
>CAZNFQ010000293.1:0-1570 GCA_964571965.1 uncultured bacterium
AGAGGCTCGGTTACCTTCGAATGGATATTGAAGGATGTGTCTCCGCAGGTGAACCCGGAGAACCAATTCTCCCTTGCATACCTGTAACCCTCGTTGTGCCTTCCGGGGCTGAGAATGTCACCGTAAGCTGCGTAACCGGAGGTGCATTCAGAAGGGTTCTTCAGGGTAGAGTAGAACCTGCGGCAGTTCCCAGACCCTTCAGCAGCACAGCATCGGTTATGCCAATTGTGACTGAGAATCCCGGGATCTATTCTTCTGACCGTTTCTGGCCGGATGAACCTGTTCGCAATGTACGAACCGGCAGCAAATCCGGTTTTTCCCTGGTGAGTTTCATGGTTTATCCTGTGAGCTATAACCCTGTTTCCAATGAGATATCAGCTACAGAAGATTTCACGATAACAGTTCACTGGGATGACGGTTCTCCTGCTTCTTTATCCTCCGATCAGATAAGCAGCGCGGCTTCACAGCTCTCCGGATGGATCCGGAACCCGGAAATGCTGTCTGCTTTTGCCCCTTTGGCCGGGGTAAGGGATAATGTGGACTATCTGGTTGTTACCACCGCGGATTACTCCGATTCATTTACTGCCTTTACAGCGTTCAAGATCACCCAGGGATTTCAGGCGGAAATGGTTTATGTCGAGGACATAACTGCATCCACACCCGGTTATGATGATGCGGAAAAGCTCAGAAACTACATAATCGACAGATACACCCAGGACGGTCTTCAGTATGTTCTTCTAGCAGGGGATCAGACCGTCGTTCCGGTTCGCACCGTGGGTCTTTCCTGCGAGGGATATACCGACAATGCACCTGCTGATCTTTATTTCAGTGATCTTGACGGAACATGGGATGCAAACGGTGACCATAATTACGGTCAACCGAATGATGACCTGGACCTATATGCTGACGTTGCTGTTGGAAGGGCCCTTTTCGATACACCGGAGGAGGCCGCCCTTTTCGTTCAGCACACCATCATGTATGAAACAGCTCCTCCTCCGGGGGAATGGACAACAACTGCAATGCTGTGCGGGGCCGGGCTCTTTTCAGGTTATACCGGCGCAAAAGTATGTGACTCCATCGCAGTAAATCTCCCCGGAGACTGGGAGATCAATAAAGCCTACGAAACCGCGAAGTCCTCCGATGGCTACACAACGCATATAGATGTGATCAATTCCGGAATGAACTGGGCGCATTATGCCGGCCATGGGAATACAACCGGTATCTACTGGCAGGGTTCGCCCTCTTCCATGATGACGAACTCCATAGCCCAGGGACTGACCAACGGCAACATGATAGGGATTCATCACAGCATAGGGTGTCACCCGGGGGCATTTCAGAGCGGAGAATGCTGTGCCGAAGCCCTCTTGCATAATCCCGGAGGGGGTGCAGTATCCGTCATGTTCAACACCAGCTATGGCTGGGAGGGTATTCTTCCTGAAATGGGAATAAGCGAGTGGATGTGTGTCTACCTTACAGAGGAAGTCTTCCAGCTTGGCAACACCATGATCGGGAATGCCTTCGCAACCGCCAAGGATAGAAGGGTTCCCCTCTGGAACGGCGGTTACGACAG
>CAZNFQ010000294.1:0-1553 GCA_964571965.1 uncultured bacterium
TTACAGATCCAAGACAGCTGAAAGCCGCAATACTTGCAGTTCGCGACAGCTGCCCGGACGGTTTCATCAGCGCCCATCTCACCTTTGCCGAAAACGGAAGAAGCGGAGCCGGCACTTCTCCCACTGCTCTGGCGGTTCTGTGTGAACAGCTTGCCGTGGACGCAGTGGGGGCAAACTGCTCCACAGGTCCTGAAGGGCTTCTTCCGGTGATAAGTCAACTTGCTGCAACATCCTCGAAGCACGTTACCGTGGAACCCAACGCTGGGCTGCCCGACAGCAGGGGCAACTACTCCATGACCCCGGAATTGTTTGCAGATGCAACAGAAGAGATGGCCTGGGCAGGGGCTTCCATAATCGGCGGCTGCTGCGGCACCACCCCTGAACACATCAGGGCACTGAGAAATTCGGTGGGCATCCGCTCCAGAGAGACTGTGAAACATCAGCCGGTCACGGCGTTCAGCTCCGTGGACAGAGTGGTTTCCATTGGGAGAGCCATGCTCATGGTGGGAGAATCGGTAAACCCCACCGGCCGAAAGGAACTGAAGAAGGCCATACGGGCAGGAGACCATGACTTCGTGATCTCAATGGCTCACAATCAGGAGAAGGCAGACCTGCTGGACATCAATATGGGTTTGGAACGGCTTGTCCCAGAAGGGCTTGTTCATCGTGTGACAGCAGGGCTTTGCACAGGGGCACCGCTCTCAATAGACCTTTCCAGACCGGACATGATCGAAACAGCCTTCCAGGAACTTGGAGGCATAGGACTTCTAAACTCCCTGATGTCACAAGAGGATCACATTGCTTCCAGAGTACCGATTCTTCTTCGTCACGGCGGCTATGCCGTACTTCTGCCAATTGATGAGCAGGGCCTGCCCGACCACCCGGCAGAAAGGTTGAGAGTTCTGGAAAAAGGAATAAAGATTCTGGAGGATCACGGTTTTCCCCGAAGCAGAATTCTTGCCGATCCCATTGTAAAAGCCGTTGCCACCGGAGCTGACCCCGAAACCACAGTTAGAACCCTGAAGCTGTTCAAGGAAGAAGGCCTTCTCACCATAGCAGGCGTGTCCAATGTCTCCCACGGGCTTCCCCACCGTTCAGGCATCAATGCCGCTTTCCTTTCCATGCTTGCAGGCGGCGGACTGGATGCCGGCATAGTGAACGTGAACAGCCCTTTTACCGAAGCTGTAACCGCCGGAGCAGGTGTTCTTTCTGGAAGGGTGGATCCCGGGGATATTCCAATACCCGACAGTGAAATGAACCTTGAGGAAAACCACTATGCCCTTCTGGAAAAAGCCCTTATAAAGGGGAATTCCGCCGGAGCAGAGCGAGCAGCTTTGAACCTTCTCAACCACGGCACTTCTGCAAAGGAGATAGTGGAGAACGGCCTTGCCCCGGCAATGGACAGGCTGGGACACCTCTATGCGGTAAAGAAGCTCTTTCTTCCCCACCTGATCGCCGGCGCTGAAGCGGCAAAGGTACTGATGTCGGTGCTCGAACCTCACCTGAAGGGTGAATCAGGTGATTCACCGGGAACCATCGTACTGGCCACTGTG
>CAZNFQ010000295.1:0-1518 GCA_964571965.1 uncultured bacterium
CCCTCACCATCTCCAGGCCCGAAGGCTCCGCCAGGGGTATCGGAAATTCCGCAAACAATGGAACTTATGACAAAACCCCCGCTTTCCGAAGCTGCGAGGGGCATGGAGAGTCCGGATATTGTGCAGGGAATCGTGTAGAAAACCTTTGCAAAGAAGACCGGGGTCTCCTCATATTCGTATGGAAAGGAATCGCGCCAGCTTTCCCCGGGCCGGAGCCGCAGGTCAGGAGCATATTCCCGGATCAGTTCCGGTTCGGTGAGCATAAGGTCGGATACGTAGACTTCCACGCCTGAGAGCAAACAGTCAAAATCACTTGCATCCTCGACCATAACCCCCACATTCCACTGGTCTTTCCCGATATTCTGTTTTTCAACCGCAAAGCGGGTGCTTGTGACGGCAGAGAGGGAAAAATCCTTTGAAACCGTAAGGGAAGGAGTGGTAAACGAGAAGCTTGAGGGCTGGAGTACTATATCGGAGACAGGGGTGGTATTGAAAACGACCAGAAGGCTTTCTGCACAGCCCGGGGAAACGGTGAAGTTTTCCCAGTGAAAGCTGTTCCCTGTCCTGTTCAGGCTCCCTGCCGAAAACGCAAGGCTGGCAAATTCCAGCTCTTCCGGAAACTCCCTGTCAAAAGAAAGGACGGAAATGTCTTCGCTGCCCGGGTTGCTGATCTCCACCTGGAAAACAACTTCCTGTTCCATATCCCGGTAAAGGGTCAAAGGCTCAACCGTCTCTCTAACGGAGGGGAGCGGAACCGTAACCGGCCCGGGAGCTTCGTATGATACGGTTGTGGTGGACTTCGGGGAAAGCTCATTGATATGCACCCCCGAAGGTGTTATGCCTTCCCCGAAGCTGATGTTGATGTCCGAAACCGTATGGTTCGGGGAGGGGTTTGTGACGGACAGGGAACCTGTCACGCTTCCGGAACCGTATGTGCCGTCCGGATAGAAGACAAGGTCGTTGACATACTCGGTAGCCTCAAGTTCCAGGGACAGGGCAGCGGCCTGAGGGCTGAGGAGCAGGAGTGCGGAAATAAGGCACAGGATAGAAACGAAGCGCATGATAAATACCGGTCCGGTTCTCATTGCGGGTCCACCCCCACAACGAAAGCATCCCCCAGGGAATACCTTCCCGTTCCCTCAAGAGTGTAAGTCACGGTCCTGCTCTCCCCTGCAGCAAGGTCCAGGTTCCAGTAGTAGATGTTACCCTGGGAACCGCTGCAGGCAGGGGCAGGGTCTGCAAGTGTAAAGTTGTCCGGCAGGAGGTCATAGACCATCAGGCCGCTTCCGTTGAAGTCCACATGGCTTGTAAGGTTCAGGACTACCGAGAAACTGTCCGGGGAAGCTCCCTTTTCGATCCGTTTGCTGACACTGAAATTAACATAAGATTCATTGACAGTGATGGTCACAGCTTCAGAATCATTCATTTCCCCATCGGAGGCCGTGAACTCCACATAATACACTCCACTGTCCGTAAATCCGGGCAGCCAGGTAAAAGTGTCCCCTACCAGAGTCCCGA
>CAZNFQ010000296.1:0-1515 GCA_964571965.1 uncultured bacterium
TCATTTCATCTGGTACACTGCCGTAAAAAACGAAGGGGTTCGAATCCAGTCCCCATGGGCTTGAGGAGTATCCTGTGGTCAGAAGCCCCGGGTTTACGAGTTCACGGTCCATCCACCCAAGACGGCCTCCGCTGAAATGAGCATCAAGGAGCATCAGCGCCGGAAGGTCAGGACTGTCCGGTTTGCATCCCCGGAAGTAAACGAGGAAACGGTCTGCTTCAGCTGGGAAATCGAAGTCCACTCTTTCGGGATAATCCCACTGGGTGATTTCAGGAACATTGTCAGGTGATGGTCCTGCGTCGGGTATCGAACCGAAGTATTCTTCGATAAGGGCAATCGTTTCATCCCTGTCAAAATCACCTGCAATGGTAAGAATGGCATTTGAGGGATGATACCATGTTTCATAATAGTTGCGAACCGATTCCTCGTTGTAGGCTGCAATGGTTTCACCTGTTCCGATAACGCTCATGGCCAGGGGATGATCTCCGTAGAATTCGGCGTCTGCCCTGTAGTAGAGCTGGTTGTCGGGGGAATCCTGGCCAAGACGCCATTCATCGGTAACAACACCTATCTCCTGGGCAATTGCCGCAGGATCCATGAGGCAGTTGTGCATTCTGTCAGCTTCGATGCCTATTGCCTTTTCAAGTTTCGATGAAGGAAAGTAGATGAAGTAGGTTGTCTGGTTGGTTCCAGTACCGCCGTTGGCGCTGCCCCCCTCCATCTGCACCAGCTGCCAGAACCGCTGACCTGGCATGTCAGGTGTTCCGTTGAACATCATGTGTTCGGTGAAGTGGCTTATACCTGAGATCTCAGGGTCCTCGTTTCTTGCGCCTACCTGATACTGTACCATGACCACCACGGTAGGTGAGAAGTCCATCTGGTCAAGAACCACCTGAAGACCGTTATCCAGGGTGTAGACTTCCGTTTCTCCGAAGGCGGAGATGGAGAAAAGCAGTAGAAGAGCAGATAAAAATAGATGTCGCATGGGATTCCTTTCGGAAAGGCGGGGGATTCAAAGTGTCTGGTGAATATAGAGATGTGGCATGTGAACCGGCAAATTTTACCTGTTTTTAAGCCAGTAAAATTCCCGCTGGAGCCCGTCTTCAAGAGATGTTGCCGGAGACCAGCCAAGTTCCCTTCGTGCAAGTTCCGTTGAGGCCCAGGTATCTGGAACATCCCCCTTCTTGCTTTCCGAGAAGATAACCGAAATATCTGTTCCCATTACCCGTGAAAGTGTTTCTATGGTATGGAGAAGGGAGACTCTGTTGCCTCCGCCCAGGTTCATGGCGAGCCCCTTTGTAGAGTTCTCTGCCAGTATAAGCCCATGGATGATGTCATCTATGTAGGTGAAGTCTCTGGTTTGCTCTCCTGTGCCGAAAACACCAACAGGTTCATTCTGAAGGGCTGCCCTGATGAATATGTTGAAAGCCATGTCCGGGCGCTGTCGGGGACCATAGACGGTGAAGAACCTGAGGCTGGCAGAGGGGAGACCCATGTTGGCGGTATAGAGACGAA
>CAZNFQ010000297.1:0-1503 GCA_964571965.1 uncultured bacterium
AGCTCTTACCCCGGTGGCGATAATCACAGTGGGCCTCATGCTTAAAAAACCCTCTATAAAGACCATTCTTGTGCCGCTGACAGTGGTGGTTGCCATCAAGCTCCTTCTGAAACCGGTTCTCGCCGGAACTCTGGCCTCAGCTCTGGGTTTCCAGGCCCAGTGGCGTGAGATACTTGTGATACTTGCAGCCATGCCTCCGGCAGTTCTGGGAGCGGTGTTTCTGAGAAGGTACGGCGGCGATGCTTCTCTGGCTTCTGCTCTTCTTCTTACGGCAACCATTATCAGCTGCGCCACCCTTCTTGGAGTTTTCTGGCTGGTGGGGTCATGAAGAAGATATGGGATGAACTGGAAATGACCCGGGAAGACTGGTGGAAACTCGCAGGGGCTTTCTACTGTCTGGCTCACAATGACTTCAGGCAGTTTCTGGCCCTTGATGACCATCTGAAGAAGACACCTGCAGGTGAGCTCTGTTCAAGGTACATGGAAACCAGTGAACATGATCTTGTGGAACTGGCAGGTCGGCTAATCACAGGCTCAAAGCACTGGTACGTCTACCTGGGAAGAATAATGTAGCTACCTTATCCTTACGAAACTGGAAGAGATCCCTGTTCCTCCCGGGGGAACTGCATGAAGGAAATAGACACCTGGAAAGAGATCGTCCACAGGGATGTTACTGGCGGTATTCTGCCGGACGGTCATGGTTTCCATCACCTTTCTGCCTGATATGTCGTACACTGAAACGCGGTATGAATCAGATGCTCCCGTAATCTTGAAAGACAGGCTTCCCAGGTTAACCGGATTCGGCCCCTGCATGATGATTCTGTAGGGTTCAGGGGGTATCGGGTTGTAGCTTTCAACTCCCAGTACTTCCAGGGACGGTTCCGTGAAAGCCGAATAGGCCAGAACCGACTGCATTACCCTGTCGTAGGGGCCTGTCATGTGCGGGATCTCAAGATCCTTCGCAGTTGTGTATGCAAGGCCCAGGGTTGAAGCTTTTTGAGCGTATACCTGCTGAACAGTATACAGGCAGAGTCTTTCAGAGGAGCCGATCTCCGGCCAGTAGCCTTCCCAACCCCAGGTGGTGTTGAACAGACCTGAAATTCCTCCTCCGCCGGGAAGGGTAAGCAGGGTATCGACAAAGTTTACACCAGGGTCAGTAAAGTCGCCTGTGTGACAGCCTATACTGCTGTGTATACCGTACCTGCCCGGATTGCTGAACCCGTACATTCTGGTCAGTCCTATTATCGGGTCACCCCCTCCCCAGAGTACGAATCTGTCGTTCCCGTGACCGGCGTAATGATTCCACCCGGCACCACTGTACAGAACAGGGAAGTAAGTGTCGGGATAATCACCGTTTGCTGACTGATAGGCTTCTGTCAGATCGAAACTGTTCGGAAACTCCTTCGCCATCATCTCGCATCCTTTTTCACCGGTATACCCTATCTCAGGAAAGAGCTGAGCTCCGCAGAGCACGGCCTGTCTGTACCATTCAGCTTCAGGTGC